>NZ_LOSU01000043.1:0-399867 GCF_001522185.1 Burkholderia sp. RF2-non_BP3
ATGGTCAAGCGCGATGCGAAGCGCGGGCTGGCGTCGCTGTGCATCGGCGGCGGGATGGGCGTCGCGCTTGCGGTCGAACGCGATTGAGCCAGATCTGACGATATTGCACGCGGGCGGCGCCGGCCAGCACCGCCCGCGTGCGCAGCAAGCTTCGCGCGGAACAAGCAGCCAACAACAAGCGCGATGTTCCGGTGCGCCGTGCCCGCCTCGCGGGCGCCAGCGCATCGCAGCGGTGGGGCGACAGCAGGTGCCATGCCGTCGCTCCGCATCATTGACTACTTTTTTGTCGGTAATTCATAGGATGACTAAGCGAATTGCAGTTGTGACTGGTGGAATGGGCGGCCTCGGCGAAGCGATCAGCATCCGGTTGAACGATGCGGGCCACCGGGTCGTCGTCACGTATTCGCCGAACAACGCGGGCGCCGATCGCTGGCTGACGGAAATGCATGCGGCCGGCCGCGAATTCCATGCGTATCCGGTGGACGTGGCCGATCACGATTCGTGCCAGGAGTGCATCGACAAGATCGCCCGGGACGTCGGCCCGGTCGACATCCTGGTGAACAACGCGGGCATCACGCGCGACATGACGCTGCGCAAGCTCGACAAGGTCAACTGGGATGCGGTGATCCGCACCAACCTCGATTCCGTGTTCAACATGACGAAGCCGGTCTGCGACGGCATGGTCGAGCGCGGCTGGGGACGCATCGTCAACATCTCGTCGGTCAACGGCTCGAAGGGCTCGGTCGGCCAGACCAACTACGCGGCCGCGAAGGCCGGCATGCACGGCTTCACGAAATCGCTCGCGCTCGAGATCGCGCGCAAGGGCGTGACGGTGAATACGGTATCGCCGGGCTATCTCGCGACGAAGATGGTGACGGCGATCCCGCAGGACATCCTCGATACGAAGATCCTTCCGCAGATTCCGGCGGGACGGCTCGGTCGACCCGAGGAAGTCGCGGCGCTGATCGCGTTTCTGTGCTCGGAGGAGGCCGGCTTCGTGACGGGCTCCAACATCGCGATCAACGGCGGCCAGCACATGCACTGACGCGCGGCGGCCCGGGCGGCGTTCGCGCGCGCGTCCGGGCCGTGCTCCCGCTGTATCCAGCGCCGGGGCGACGCGCCAAGCGCGCGGTGACGGATCACGGACGCAGGCTCGCCGCGCATGCGGCGGCCCGTGTGCGCCCGCGCTCCGGCCACCGCGTCGCGGCACGCGCGCCGCACCGGCCTCGCATTCCGGAGGAGGCATGGGTGACACCTGGATGGGACTCGCGATCGGCGGCTCGGCACTGGCCGTCGCGCTGACGATGGCGATCGCGCTTCACTGGCTCGAGCGGCGCCGCGCGCGGCTGCTGCGCAATTTCGATCATCGCGATTGCTGGCTCGTCGCGTACGGCAAGTGCCTCGCGCGCGGGCCGGCGCGTCGCACGCGCAGCGGCGCGCGCTGACGGCGGCGGTGCGGCAACGGCGCGTTCACGCGTCGTGCCGCATCGCGCACATTCGTGTGCCGTGTGCCGTGCGCGGGACGCCCGCGCTCAATTGCTGCTTTTCGCCGAGCCTTCGCCCGAATCGTTCTTGTGGAAGATCCGCTTCGTCGTGCGCTTGGTGGCATCCCAGCCCTCGCGCGACGCATGCGCGATGCCGTGGCCGACCGTCTTCGCGGCGCTCGCGGTCGCGTGGCCGAAGCTGCGCGCGGCCTCGCCGGTCTTGTGCGC
Organism: Burkholderia sp. RF2-non_BP3; assembly: GCF_001522185.1. Lineage (NCBI taxonomy): Bacteria > Pseudomonadati > Pseudomonadota > Betaproteobacteria > Burkholderiales > Burkholderiaceae > Burkholderia > Burkholderia sp. RF2-non_BP3. Next base: position 1,713 of record NZ_LOSU01000043.1, read on the forward strand.
GGCTTCCTTCGAATCGCGCTTGATGTCCTGCTTCACTTCCGACATGTCCGCGTGCGCGATCGGGCTGATCAGCGCGAGAACGAACGCGGTGCAAATGAACTGACGTGCTTTCACGACCTGGTTTCCTTGGGGCTAGTCATCGAGGGTCCGCGCGGCCGGCAGGCGGCGGAACGGGTACGCCGGCCGCCGATGCATCGAGCATCACCGCGGCGCGGCCGCCGAGCAGCACGCGCTCGCCGCAGCGCAGCGTGAAGCCGTACAGCACGGAGCGGTCGTCGCCGCCGATGCGCTCGGCGTCGACGGTCAGCGGCAGCTCGAACGTGTCGAGCCGATCGACGAACGCGTCGACGTTGCGCACGCTCGCCAGATAGCCGGCGCGCGGCCGCGCGGGTTCCGTCTGCGCGTGTTGCGTACCGACCAGCGCGCCATGCACGGCCATCGCCTGTGCCGCGTATTCGATTCCGCAGACCGATGCGAGCCGGCCGCGCGAGCGTAGCGGGTTGTGCGGATCGCGATGGCTCGTCGCGCTGCAGCGGATCCGCGCGGCATCCCATGCTTCGACGCGATCGAGCAAGCACATCGCGCCGTCGTGCGGAATGTGCGCGGCGATCCATGCGCGATCGAGCGTGGCCGTCGTCAGCGCAGGCATCGGCGTCGAGGCGGGCGTCGTCATGGCGCGTGCTCCGCCGTGGGATTCGCCGGCGCGATATCGACCTGCACGCGCGCATCTTCCAGATAATCGAGCACGACACTTGCCGTGCGCCGCGCGGCGAGCGCGTCGAGCAGCGGCAGTGCGCGCGCGGCCGGATTGCCGGTGCGCAGCGCGTCGAGCTCGGGGTTCGCGAGCGTCGTCACCGGCGCGTCGGTGAGCTGCACGTCGATGCGCGCGAGCGTGCGTTCGCTCGCGTCGGGCGCGAGCACGAGCGCGACGCCGAATGCGTCGACGATCGGCCGTACCGCGCGCAGCGGCTCCGGATAGTCGGTGTCGTAGGCGATCAGCAGGCTTGGCACGCGATCGACCGCGACCTGGCACACGCTCTCGAGCAGGCCCGCGGCAAAGCTGCCGTCGTGCGCGCACAGCACGTTCGACGTCGCCATCGCGCGGGTCGCGATGCTCCAGTAGCCGGCCGGCGCGTTGTGCACGGAGTTGTGAAAGCGCGTGGGCGACAGGTGACGATCGTCGCCGGCGAGGGTCTCGCAGATCGCGTGGCAGTTCTGGCCGTCGCCGCCGGACGCGCTGAACACCGTCGCGAGCGTGGCGGCATCGCGCCCGCTCGCGGCCGCCGCCTCGAGGCCGACCGCCAGCGCGACGCGCACGACGGGGCCGGTGCGGCGGCGTTCCGCCGGCGGCAGGCTGGCGGGCGGCGGCAGCGCGGTGCGCGTGCTCGCATAGGCCGCGCGGCCCGCGAGCACGTCGGCCGCGTGCGGCCAGTCGTTCAGTCCCGGCCCGACGAGGCCGACGCTTTCGATGAAGGCGGTGAGGGTCATGTCGGCTCCCCGCGGCGGGCATGCTCGGCGCGGCCGAGGATCAGGCTGCAGTTCGTGCCGCCGAATCCGAACGAATTCGACAGGACCGCACGCACGCGGGCGTCGCGGCTCGCGAGCACGTAGTCGGCGGCCAGCGCCGGGTCGGGTTGCGTCGTGTTGACGCCGGCCGGCACGAACTGCTCGCGCAGCGCGAGCGCGGCGACGACCGCTTCGAGCGCGCCGGCCGCGCCGAGCGTGTGACCGGTCGCCCCCTTCGTCGAGCTGCACGGCGTGCGCGTGAGCAGCGCGCCCACGGCGCGGCTTTCGGCGGCATCGTTGCTGGGCGTCGCGGTGCCGTGCAGATTCACGTAGTCGATGTCGCCTGCAGCGAGGCCGGCGGAGGCGAGCGCCTGTTCGATCGCGAGCCGGGCACCGAGCCCTTCCGGATGCGGCGACGACATGTGATGCGCATCGCTCGATTCGCCGACGCCGAGCAGCAGGATCGCGTCGTCGTCGAGGGCGGCGCGTGAATCCGGCACGCGTTCGAGCAGCGCGAACGCAGCCGCTTCGCCGATCGAGATCCCGTCGCGCGCGACGTCGAACGGCCGGCACGGCCGGCGCGACAGCAGTTCGAGCGAATTGAAGCCGTACAGCGTCGTCAGGCACAGCGAATCGACGCCGCCGACGACGGCCGCGTCGATCAGCCCCGCTTCGATCATCCGTCGCGCGGAGCCGAATACCTTCGCGCCGGACGAACACGCGGACGAGATCGCCATCGCCGGCCCGCGCAGCGCGAAATACGCGCGCACGAATGCGGCCGGCGAATACGGGTTGTGCGTGTTTGCATAGCGGAAGCCGGCGGGCAGCGCGCCGTTCGCCGGATCGCGTTGCGCGTATGCGCGCTCGGTTTCGAGGATGCCGGACGTGCTCGTGCCGATGAACACGCCGACGCGCGCGGCGCCATGGCGCGCCACGGCCGCCGCGACGCGCGCGTCGAAGCCGTCCTGGACGAGGCCGAGTTGCGCGAGGCGGTTGTTGCGGCAGTCGAAGTCGGCGAGATCCGTGCGCACGGGATGTGTATCGACACCGTCCACGGCGCCGATCCAGGTGTCGAGATCGGCGCGTTCGAAGTCGCACGGCGTGAGCCCGCCGCGTGCGTTGCGCAGCGCGTCGAGGGTCGCGTCGAGGCCGCTGCCGATGCAACTGGTGGCGGTGAAGTGCGAGAGCAGGAGAGGTTTCACGAGGGTCGTATCCGGTGGCCGGAACGGGCGCCGCAGCGGGGCTGGCGGGCGCGCCGGGCATGGTCAGATTTTATCAAACGGGGGTGCCGGCATGCCCGGCTGGCCGGGCGGTTCGGGCGCGAGCGCGGCGCGCAGCGTGGTCCAGTGCAGCTGCGCATCGGCGGCCGCGCGCAGCAGCGCCGGCAGCACGTCGAGCACGACCGGTTCGCCGCGCGCGTCGCGTGCCGCGTGGCCGTCGTGCACGAGCAGGATGTCGCGCGGCGCCAGTCCGTCGAGCAGGCGGCGCGTGACGATGTCCGCGTCGCGCGCGCGCGTGTCGAAGCCGCGGCGCGTCCAGCTGGCGAGCTGCAGGCCGAGCTCGCACAGCACCGGCTCGAGAAACGGATTGCGCAGGCCGGCCGGCGCGCGGAAGAAGCGCGGGCGCGTGCCGGCGATCTCGGTCAGCGTCTGCTGCGCGGCCGCGATTTCGCGCCGCAGCGCGGCGGGCCCCGACAGCGAGAACGTATGCCGGTGCCGCTGGCTGTGATTCTCGACCGCATGGCCGCGCGCGACGATCGCTTCGATCCACTTCGGATGGCGGCGCGCGAGATCGCCGATGCAGAAGAACGTCGCGCGCGCATCGTGACGATCTAGCAGGTCGAGCACGCGCGGCGTGACGTCGGGGTCCGGGCCGTCGTCGATCGTCAGCGCGATCCGGCGGCCGGCGCCGGCCGGCAGGCGCGTCCAGTTCGGTCCGAGCAGCGCGCTGCGCGGCCACAGGCCGGCGGCGGTCAGCGCGAGATGCGACGCGACCACGCCGCCGGCGGCCCACGGCCACGCAGCCGGTTGCGCGACGACCGTCGCGAGCGCACCCGCGTGCAACGCCGCGGCGCCCGCGATCAGCGGCGTCGGTTTCCAGCGGCGCGCATCGCCGGGCAGCCGAGGTGGAATGGACGACGGCGCGTTCATGCGCGGGCTCCTGTCAGGTCGGGACGAGCGCTGCTCGTCGCCGCGGCGCGCGGCGCGAGAATCGCGGCGAATGCGAGCGCGAGCATCGCGCCGGGGCCGACGGTCAGCCCGAAGGTTTCGAGCAGCGGCACGCGCGACAGCGCGAGCAGGCCGAAGCCGGCGACCGTCGCGAGGTTCGCGATCAGCAGCGACACGAGCGTGTACGGCGTGACCGGTTGCGCATCGTCGCGCTTGCAGAAGAACAGTGCATAGTTCGAGCCGACCGCGACGATCAGCAGCATCCCGACGAGATGCAGGATGGTCAGCGGCACGCCGGCGAGCGCGAAGCCGGCCGTCACCACCAGCACGGCCGCGACCAGCGGCGCGAGCGCGCGCACGACGCGGCGCGGCGAGCGCAGCGCGATCAGCAGCAGCACGGCGATCGCCGCGAAACCCGCGAGCGACAGCCGGATGTCCTCGTGCACATAGTTCACGTACAGGCGGTCGGCCTCGGCCTTCATGTCGACGAACAGCGCATCGGGCACGCCGGCGCGCGCGACGGCCGCGCGGATCGGCGCGGCATCGAGCGTCGGCGCCGACGCCGCCGAAGCTGAGCGTGCGGCATCCGGCGCGCGCAGCGGCAACATCGCGCTCCAGCGGCCCGCGCGTTCGGTCAGCAGCGCGTCGACGGCGAGCGCCATCGACGTGCCGCGCAGGTCCGCGCGCGTGATCGGCGGCGCGTGGCGTGCGGCTTCGACATCGGCGATGAACGGTGCGAACAGCTCGGGCCGCACCGAGATCGGCTGGTTCGCGACGGCCGCACGCATGCGCGCGGCGAGCACGTCGGCGTCCGGCAGGCTCGCCTGGCGCGCGCGCTGCGCGGCGTCGCTCGGCAGGTAGCGCGCGGGACTTTCGAAGCCCGCGAGCGTGCCGCGATCGACGAGCGGCTGCAATTGCGCGGCGACCTGTTCCGCGCGTTCGAGCGCGGCCTGTTCGGTCGGCGCGGAAATCACGACGAGGTAGCGCACGTCCGGCGCGCCGACATCGGCGCGCAGGCGGGCGTCGAGGGCCTGCGCGCGGGCGGGGACGGGGCTCAGCGCCGCAAGCTCGCGGCTCCACAGGCCGTCGCGATGCAGCACGAGCGTCGCGCACGCGGCGAGCACGAGCACGGCGAGCGGCCAGCGCAGCCGCGGCGCCGCGGCGGCCGCACGCGCGAGCACCGCGCCGACGCGCGACACGTCGCGAATCGCGATGTGCTCGCCGCGCAGGTGAGGCAGCACGAAGCGCGTGACGAGCGCGGCGGCCGTCAGCCCGGCGATCGAGTACAGCCCGAGCTGCACGAGGCCCGGAAAACCGGAGAACAGCATCGACGCGAAGCCGCACACGGACGTCAGCACGCCGAGCCGGATCGTCGGCCAGTACGCGGCGACCCATGCGCGCGTCGCGTCGGTGGGCCGCGCGGTGCCGCGCGCGCCGACCTGCGCCGATTGCACGAACAGGTAGATCGAATAGTCGACGGCTTCGCCGATCAGCGTCGTACCGAAGCCGAGCGTCAGCCCGTGGACCGTGCCGAACGCGACGCTGACCGCCGCGATGCCGGCCGCGATGCCCGTCAGCACCGGCAGCAGCCCCAGCGCGAGCGTGCGCGGCGAGCGGTACAGCGTCAGCAGTAGCGCGACGATCAGCACGACGCTCGCCGTCGACAGCCGCTCGACGTCGCGCCGGATCGTGTCGCGCGTGTCGACCGAGAACACGCCGGGGCCGGTCATCGCGAGCGTGTACGCGGCGCGGTTCGGCAGCGCCTGCGTCGCGGCGGAGAACGCGCGGCGCACCGCGTCGATCGCGCGCGCCTGCGCGTCGGTGTCGGAGCCGGCGGCGGCCGTCTGCACGACCAGCACCGCGCGCGTGCCGTCGCGCGACGCCCACACGCCGTCTCGCATCGCGGGCTGCGCGCCGCTGTCGAGCTGGTCGACGAGCGCGGTCACTTCGCCGGTCGGGTCGCGCGGCAACATCGCCTTCGCGACGAGACCCGCCGACGAACTCAGCAGGTCGAGGCTGTCGCCGAGCGCCTGGTGCAGGCCGTCCGCGCTGAAGCGTTGCGGCGAGACGGCCGGGCTCAGCAGGTAACGATGGTCGAACACGAATTGCCGGTCGCGCGCGTCGCTGACGGCTTCGCCGTTGTTGATCGCCGAGAATTGCCGGTCGGCGCGCAGCGTGCCGGCGACGCGCCGCGACAGCGCGGCGCGCGTGGCCGCATCGCCGCCGTCGATCGCGACGAGGATCAGCCGCGACACGATGCCGTCACGCAGTTGATCGACGAGCACGCGCTGCCCGGCGCTCGGCGCGCGCGGCAGGAACGCGGACAGGTCGGCCGTGAAATTTGCGCGGGCGATCGCGATCCCGCACGCGACGAGCGCGAGCAGCCACACGAGCACGGCCCGCTGCCGCCACGCGGACGGGCGGTGCGCGACAGGGGCGGTCGGCCGCGTGCGCTCGTCCATCACTTCGCCGGGACGGGTTGCAGGCGCATCGTCGAATGGTCGCCGTCGGCCTGCTGGATCGCGACGCTGCGCAACACGTCGCGCGAGCCTTCGAGCGTGATCGTGCTGACGACCTTCAGCATCCGCGAATCGAGCGGCGTGAGCATCAGCGTCCAGTCGTCGCCGCGACCGGCGAGCGCGACCTTGTAGACCTGCTCGAGCGCGTAGCGATTGCCGGCGAGCGTCGCGCGGATGCTGTCGATGAACGCGCCGAGCTCCGGATAGCGCGCGAGCGCGAGCGTGTATTTGCGGTTGTTGCGCTCGACGGTGAGCATGTCGCCGTCGACGACGAGATGTTCTGGCTTCGGACTGAGCGTGTGCTTCTCGAGGTGGTCGGGCGCGACGAACACGAGTTCGCCCGACGATTCGAGCGGTTGCGCGGCGATCGACAGCGACTTCGTCTCGGTGAACGTCGCGCGTCCGGACTTGTGCTGCGCGAGCGTCGACATCAGCCGGTCGAGGGTCCACGCCGAACCGGTGTCGGCCGCGTGCACGGGCAGCGCGAGCGCGACGGCGGCCGCGATGGCGAACGTGCGCGCCGAGCGGCGCAGCGCGGGCGCGGACGGCAGCGGGAGCAGCGACAGGAAGCGGAGAACGGCGGTCATGCGTCGGAATCCCTCGTGGCGGACAGGCCGGCGCACGCGCGCGCATCGTCGCGGCGCGCGGCGGCCGTGCCGGTCTGCCAGAAATCGAAATAGTTGAACCAGTTGTACGGGGCCGCGCGGCAATACTTGTCGAGCAGCGCGACGTAGCGCGCGAGCGCGGCGTCGACGGCCGCCGCGCGCGCGTCGCGGCGCACGTCGGAGAAATCGGCGAGTGTCTCGAAGTGCACGTCGTAGCGGTTGCCGTCGCGATAGAGGCCCGTCATGAACAGCACCGGGCGCCGCAGCATCGCGGCCATGTACAGCGGCCCGAGCGGAAACGCGGCCGATGCGCCGAGCAGCGGCAGCCGCCGCAGCGAGGTTGCCGCATCGTCGAGCAGCGTGCGGTCGGCGAGCATGCCGACCATGCAGTTCGCGTCGAGACGCTCGCGCACCTTCAGCATCGAGTCGACCTGCCCGAGCGGAATCACTTCCGGTTTCGCGGCCGGGTTCACGGCGGCGAGCGTCGCGTTGATCTTGCGCGCGTTCTCTTCGAACATCGTGACGACGACGCGCAGGTCCGGGCGCGTGCGGCCGATCGCGCGCACGACTTCGAAGCTGCCGAGGTGCGCGCCCATCAGGAATGCGCCGCGTCCGCCCGCGAGCGCGTCGTCAACCTGCGTTTCGCCATGCAGCCGGATGTCGAACAGGTCGAAGCGGCCGTTCATCAGGTAGATGCGGTCGTGGATCGTCGCGGCGAACGTGAACACGTGCCGATACACGTCGCGCCAGCGCGCGGGACGGCCGAGCGCGCGGCGCAGATAGTCGCGCGACGCCGAGCAGGCCGCCGGCGAGAACAGCACGAAATAGGTCGCGATGGCGTGCAGCACGACACGCGACGGCTGCCGGCCGAACCGCAGCGAGATCCAGGTCATCGCGCGCAGCAACGCTGCGTTGCTGCGTTCCTGGCGCTCGGCCCACGCGGTGCGCTTCATGGCCGTGCACCGTCCTGCGCGGCGGCCGGCGCGGACAGCACGCCGGTGGCGACGTCGCGCGCGCCGGCGCGCAGCGTGAAGCGGATCGCGCCGCCGGCCGCCGCATCGAACGCGAGATCGAGCGGCTCGCCGGGCGCGACCGGGCTGAGGAATTTCGCGGAAGCCAGCCGCCACGTGTGCAGCGGGCGGTTCAGCGACGCGCCGAGCGCGGCGATCGCGTGATCGAGCAGCACGACGCCCGGCACGATCGGATGACCGGGGAAATGACCGGGCAGCGCCGGGTGATCGGCGGGAATCGTGAACGCGAGCGGCGCATCCGTCTCGGCGCGCGCGCTCGCGTCGGCCGCGGCGGCGCGCGTGTGCCGTGCGACGAGCGCGGCGAGCACGTCGCGCGGCAGCTTGCCCGTTTCGTTGCGCGGCAAGGCGTCGACGAACACGAGCGGACGCGGCATGAAGGCGGGATCGATCCGTTCGCGCAGCGCGCGCTGCAGGTCGGCCGCGGCGAGCGTCGGCGCGACCACGAGCGCGACGAGCCGCGTGACCGGTTCGCGGGTTGCATCGGCGTCGGCTGATGCGGCGTCGTCCGGCATGAAGAACACGCCGTCGACGACGTCGGCGATCGCGTTCAGTTGGTGATTCAGATAGGCGAGCGACGTGCGCTTGCCCGCGATGTTGACGAGGTCCGCCTTGCGGCCGTGCAGCAGGAACCGGCCGTCGCCGAGCAGTTCGAGCGCGTCGCCCATCGGCACGGGGGTTTCGACGTGTCCGCCCGACGCCCACACGGTCGGGCCGCTGTCGTCGCCCGCGGCGTCGCGGCCCGGCCCGTCCTGTGCCGCGCGCGCGTCGAGGCGGATGCCGGGGAACAGCTGCCACGTCGCGCCCTGCGACGTGCGGCGCGTCGCGATCTGGCCGGTCTCGGTGCTGCCGTAGATCTCGACGAGCGGCGCATCGAGCGCGGCCTCGGCTTCGCACGCGAGCTTTTCCGACAGCGGCGCGGTGGCCGACAGCACGAGCGCGGCCGGCGGCAGCGCATGGCCGGCCGACAGCAGCGCGCGCAGGTGAATCGGCGACGTGACGAGCACGCGCGGCTGCGGGATCGCGGCGAGTTCGTCGCGAATGTCGACGGGGTAGAACGGCTGGCGGTTGCTGAATGCGAGGCCGCCGATCAGCGCGAGCAGCACCGTCGACTCGAAGCCGTACATGTGTTGCGCGGGCACGGTGCCGATCAGCGTGGCCGCGCGGCCGTCGAGCAGGCCGAGGCGGTCGGCCGCCGCGCGCACGCAGCCGACCAGGAAGCCCCAGGTCTTGCGGTGCGGCACCGGCGCGCCGGTCGAGCCGGACGTGAACACGTACGCCATGATGCGCGACGCGTCGATCCGCGGCACCGCGAACGGCGCGTCGTCGAGGCGGTCGCCGGGTGCGGCGTCCGGATAGGCGAAGCGCGGCAGGTCGATCGCGCAGTCCGGCGCGTCGTGCAGACAGAACGCGTCCGGTGCGAACGACGCGAGCTGGCGCACCATCTCCGGCGTGTGCGTCGACGGCAGCAGGCTGATCCTGCCGGCGACGAGCGCCGCGCACAGGCTGACCGCGAAGCGGTAGCGATCGCGGCACACGTTGAACACGTGGCCGCCGGCGGGCAGTGCGGCGGCCACGCGCGCGACGTCGGCGACGAACGCGCGCACGCTGACGGGCGTGCCGTCGCGCCAGGCGATCGTCTGGTCCGGCGAGGAATGGAACACCAGCGGGTAAGTCGGCATAAATCGGCTGAAGCGGGAGACGGTGGCCGGCGCGGCCGCGATGCGGCGCCGCGCCGGCCATGAATTCATCGTGACGGCTGGGTCGACGCGCGGTATGCGCGCACCGCGTCGACCATCCGCGGCCGCGCGTCGTGCGGCAGCGCAAAGCGCCGGCACGCATGCTCGGCCGCGAACATCACGGCGACGAGCGGCAGCGACAGGTAGTTCGCGAACGTCGACCACGCGACGATCGGCGCGGTCGCGAACAGCAGCGTCGACACGGTGGCGATCGCGACGAAGAACAGCGTCCATGCGAGCGTGATGCGCCGCGTGTAGCGCGCGACGGCCGGCGAGATCGTGCCGTGGATCATCGTCGCGAAGCGCGTGCACAGCGGCACCTGGCCGGCCGCGAGCGTGCGGCCGAACAGCAGCGCCATCGCGAGGTTGAAGCTCGCGTGCTCCAGATACAGGCCCCATTCGAAATGACGCGCGAGCGGGGCGCGCGCGGCCCACAGCGCGGCGGCGGCGAGCAGCCACGCCGGCACGAGCCATGCCCGCTTCGGCGAGCGCAGTGCTGCGCCGAGCGCGAGCAGCAGCGGCGGCACGAGCGCCATCGCGAGGCCGAAGCCGTGTGCGCCGGGTGTCGCGGCCGCGTAGTGCGCGCCGATCTGGTACGCCGCCACCGCAGCGACCGCGCCGACGCCGCGTGCGATGCCGAGCGGCGAGCTCATCGCGGCGCTCCGGGCGCGCGGCGCGTGCGCGCATTGCCGTCGTCCGTCGCGGCACGGCGGCGGACGGGCGGGCAAACCGGGGCGAGGCGAATGGACGGGCGCGGCATGGCTGCTGGAAACATCGGGCGGATCGGGGGCCGGACGCGTTCGTCGGGCCGTCAAACATCATATGAATGGTGGCCGGGACGCGTGTCCGGGCCGGCTGTCATGCACGCACATTTTAGGGCCGCGGCGCGGCGGTTCGAGGTCGGCGCAGCCGGGTTTTGTAACCGAATGTATGGCAGCGAACTGAACCTTTCGCGGCGGCGATTCATTTCCGCCCGAAGCGGCTCAAGCGTCTGCTGCGATCGGGGCCCGAAACCGGCCGCGGCGGGGGCCTTCAGTCTGTAACCATTCCCCGTATACGTGCCGATACCCATCGTCTAGAATCCGCGTAACTTTTACAAACGACCCCCAATAACGCAGGCGGGGAAGCCGGCAGATGCCGGAGGGACGGAGATTGGCGCGCGCTTCGCACGCGCCGGGCGTGCACGACGATTGCCGTTTCCGGGCGCCTCCCGCTGCCATCGGCCGCCTGCCCGCAAGCATGATGAACGCACTGGAACAAGAGCTCGCCACGCTGATCATCGGCGAACTGAATCTCGAAGACGTCCCGCTCGAAACGGTGACGGCCGGGACCCCGCTGTATGGCGAGGGCTTCGGGCTCGACTCCATCGACATCCTGGAAATCGCGCTGCTGATCTCGAAGAAATACGGCTTCGAGCTGCGCTCGGACAATCCGGACAACCAGAAGATCTTCGCGACGCTCGGCGCGCTTGCCGAGTACGTCGCCGCGCATCGCACCAAGTGACGGCGGCGCGCGCGAACGCGACGCGGCACGCAGACGATGACGGCACGCGGCGGCGGCCGCTGGACGAAACACGGCCGCGTCGATCGAGAGGAAACGCGATGAACGGAGCAAGGCGATGCGGGCGCTCGTAACGGGCGGCAGCGGCGCACTCGGGCAGGCGATCTGCACGGCGCTCGCGCAGGCCGGCCACGAAGTCTGGGTGCACGCGAACCGGAATCTCGCGCAGGCGGAGGCGGTCGCGCAGCAGATCGTCGTGGCCGGCGGCACCGCGCACGCGCTTGCATTCGACGTGACCGACGCAGATGCGACGCTCGCCGCGCTCGCGCCGTTCATCGACGACGCACCGGTGCAGATCCTCGTCAACAACGCGGGCATTCACGACGACGCACCAATGGCCGGCATGTCGCGCCGGCAATGGCACAGCGTGATCGACGTGACGCTCAACGGTTTTTTCAACGTGACGCAGCCGTTGCTGCTGCCGATGATCCGCACGCGGCGCGGCCGGATCGTCAACATCGCGTCGGTCGCCGGCGTGACCGGCAACCGCGGGCAGGTCAACTACGCGGCCGCGAAGGCGGGGCTGATCGGCGCGACGAAGTCGCTGTCGCTGGAGCTCGCGTCGCGCGGCATCACGGTGAATGCGGTCGCGCCCGGCATCATCGAATCGCCGATGGCCGACCCTGCATTTCCCGCCGAACGGATCAAGCAGCTCGTGCCGGCGCAACGCGCGGGCCGGCCCGACGAAGTCGCGGCGATGGTCGCGTATCTGGTATCCGATGCGGCTGCTTATGTGACGGGACAGGTGCTGTCCGTCAACGGCGGGCTTGCATGACGACGCGCGCGGCGTCGGCCTGACGCGAAGCAACGGCGCGCAACGCGGCGCGTGGCCACGATGCCGCGAGCCCGCATCGCATAGTGAGGAAATCGAAGTGTCAGTGCATCCAGTCGACGCCGAACGGCGAGCGTATTCCCTGTCGTCCGCCACGACCGCGGTCGCGCGCGAACACATGACGGGCGGAGCCGCCGCATCGCGCGCGGGCATCTCGCCCGCGGCGAACGGCGACAACCGGGCGCTGCGACTCGTCCAGGTGGATCATGCGCGGCTGGCTGCGCTGCTGCACGCTGCGCGGCAGCGGGGCGACGCATTCGGCCGCGTGTTTCCCGGCGCGCTGGGTGCGGTCTGCATCGGCGCGGCCGGCGCGCCGACCGATGCGATGGCCCGCATGCTCGCCGCCGCCGCGCCCGACCTGCCGCTCGCACCGGTGCAGATGGCGCTGCTCGACGCGGGCGGCCACGCACGCGCCGGCGCGGTCTGCGAAATCTGGCAGTGCGACGCGCCCGACCTGCGCAGCGAGCGACGCGGCGCGCTGCAGTATCGCTTCAGCGAAACGGCCGGGCTCGTATTCGGCAGCATCGTCGTGCAGGAAGAGCAGGAAGCGGCCGATGCCGATCGCGACGGCGGCACGCCGCTCGAGCGCGCGACGCACGATGCATACCGCGCGCTGTTCGACGCGCTCGATGCACTCGGTATCGCGCATCCGCTGCGAATCTGGAATACCGTGCCCGCGATCAACGCGCTGCAGTTCGGGATCGAGCGCTATCGTCAGTTCAATATCGGCAGGCAGCGCGCGTTCGACGCGTGCCGTCGCGCGCTCACGGGCAGCGTGCCGGCGGCCTGCGCGCTCGGCTCGGTCGTGCCCGTCGCGGGCGACACGCCGCCGGCCGCGCCGCTCGCGATCCATTTCATCGCGACCCGCACGCCGGCCGATCCGGTCGAGAATCCGCGCCAGGTCAGCGCGTATCACTACCCGGCGGAGTACGGCCCGCGCGCGCCGACGTTCGCGCGCGCGGCCGCGTGGCCCGGCGACGATGCCGCGCCGTTGCTGTTCGTGTCGGGCACCGCCAGCATCGTCGGGCATCGCACCGTGCATCGCGGCGACGTCGTCGCGCAAACGCGCGAGACCATCGCGAACCTGGCCGCCGTGCTCGAGCAGGCCGCGCGGCAAGGGCACGGCCCGTTCGCGCTCGCCGACCTGAACTACCGCGTCTACGTGCGCGACACCGGCGATGCCGCGGCGCTCGCCGCGATCGAACGCGCGCTGCGCGATGCGGCGGGCCCCGGCGTGCGGCCGTTGTTCGTCCACGCGGACGTGTGCCGCGACGATCTGCTGGTCGAGATCGAAGCGAGCGTCGGCCATCCGCTGGAGCACCTGTCGTGAAGCGCGCGGCCCTTTCACTGCGCGAACGCGGCGTCGACGAAGCCTGTCGGCAGTCGCCTGCAGGTCATAAACTTTTGTCAGGATTCCCGTCTTCGCAATCGGCCGTTCCCATGTCCAAGCTGCACGCCTCGTCCACTCATCTCGTACTGATTCCGAGCTACAACCCGGGCGTCAAGGTCGACACGACCGTGCGCAACGCCCGCGCGCAGTGGAACCCGGTGTGGGTCGTCGTCGACGGCAGCACCGACGGCAGCGCCGAGCGGCTGCAGGCGATGGCCGAGCGCGACCCCGGGCTGCGCGTGATCGTGCTGCCGGAGAACCGCGGCAAGGGCGCCGCGGTGCTGGCCGGGCTCGACGCGGCGGCCGCAAGCGGCTTCACGCACGTGCTGACGATGGACTCCGACGGCCAGCACCCGGCCGACCTGATTCCCGAATTCATGGCCGCGTCGCAGGCGGCGCCGGACGCGATGGTGCTGGGCCTGCCGAAGTTCGACGCGAGCGCGCCGCAACTGCGCGTGCAGGGCCGGCGGCTGTCGAACGGATGGGCCGACCTCGAGACGCTATGGGCCGGAATCGGCGATTCGCTGTACGGCTTTCGCGTGTACCCGGTCGCGCCGCTCGCCGCGATCATGCATCGCCAGCCGTGGATGCGCGGCTTCGACTTCGATCCGGAAGCGGCCGTGCGGCTGTGCTGGGCCGGGGTGCGGCCGATTCGCATCGAGGCGCCGGTGCGCTACTTCGGCGCGCACGAGGGCGGCGTGTCGCATTTTCACTATGGCCGCGACAACGTGCTGCTCGGGTGGATGCACGTGCGGCTCTTCGCCGGTTTCGTGGTGCGGCTGCCGATGCTGGTCGCGCGGCGGCTCACGCGCCGGTCGCGTTCGACGTTCAGCCGGTCATCCGGTCGCGGCGATTGATGAGCTGATTGCCGTCAATTCGCTGAGCAATCGCGTCGTTAGTTTCGAATCGCTGCACAATCAAGTTGTCATTTGATGTAAACGTCTGGTAATTTTCTGCCGGATTATGCAAAATCGCCGCTCCTAAATACAACTACCGAGGGATCCGGGATGCATATCAAGAAAGCGGCGGCAGCGTGTGGCATGGCGTTCCTGTTGAGCGCATGCGGCGGCGTGCAGAATCTCGACGCGAACAGCCTGACGTCGGCGGGGACCAGCCTGTTCAAGGCGGCGACGCTGTCGGACAGCGACATCGCGGCGCTGTCGAACGACTCGTGCAAGGCGAGCGACGCCGAATCGAAGATCGCCGCGCCGAACAGCGCGTATTCGAAGCGCCTGACGAAGGTGATGAAGGGCTTCGGCGACATGACGCTGAACGGCCAGAAGATCAACTACAAGGTCTACGTGACCAAGGACGTCAACGCGTGGGCGATGGGCAACGGCTGCGTGCGCGTGTACAGCGGCCTGATGGACATGATGAACGACGACGAACTGCGCGGCGTGATCGGTCATGAAATGGGCCACGTCGCGCTGGGTCACTCGAAGAAGGCGATGCAGACCGCCTACGCGGTCAGCGCGGCACGCACCGCGGCCGGCGCGGCATCGCCGGGCGTCGCGGCCCTGACGAGCTCGCAGCTCGGCGACATCACCGAGAAGTTCATCAACGCGCAGTTCTCGCAGACGCAGGAAAGCGCGGCCGACGACTACTCGTTCGACCTGATGAAGCAGAAGAACATGAACCAGAAGGGCCTCGTCACCGCGTTCCAGAAGCTCGCGCAGCTCGATGGCGGCAAGAGCTCGATGATGAGCTCGCACCCGTCGTCGGCGAGCCGTGCCCAGCACATCCAGGATCGCATCGCGAAGGGCAGCTGATCGCCGTCTGGTGCGCCGGCCGCGTCCGGCGCCCGGGATGAACGAAACCCCACGCTCTTGCGAGCGTGGGGTTTTTGTTTTTCGGCGAACCGGAAAGCGGCCGTGCCGTCTGCTTACGGCACCATCCCCGGCAGCACGTAGGCCTGCACGAGCGTGATCAGGCCGACGATCACCGCGAACAGCAGGCTGTGGCGCACCGTGAAGCGGAACAGCTCCGATTCCTTGCCGACGAGGCCGGTCGCCGCGCATGCGACCGCGATCGACTGCGGCGAGATCATCTTCGCGGTCACGCCGCCCGTGGTGTTCGCGGCGACGGCGAGCGTCTCGGGCACGCCGAGCTGGTGCGCGGTCGCTTGCTGCAGCGAGCAGAACAGCGCGTTCGACGACGTATCCGAGCCGGTCAGGAACACGCCGAGCCAGCCGAGGAACGGCGAGAAGAACGGGAACGCGGCGCCGGTCGCGGCGAGCATCAGCGCGAGCGTCGACGACATCCCCGAGTAGTTCGCGACGAACGCGAACGCGAGCACGAGGCCGATCGACAGGATCGGGCGCGTGAGTTCCTTCAGCGTCTCGCCGAACGTGACGAGCCCGTCGCGCGGCTTCATCCGCAACAGCGCCATCGAGATCAGCGCGGTCACGAGGATCGCGCTGCCCACCGCCGACACGAGATCGATCTTCAGCACGGCGTCGAGCGCCTTGGGCGTCGCGGCGATCGGCGCGGTCTTCACGACGAGCTGGTCGAGCCCGGCCACATGGAACTTCAGGACGGTCGACGCGAGCGCGCCGTGCGCGGCGAACAGCGCCTTGAACGGCGCGATGCTCCACACGGTGACGACGGCCGTCAGGATCAGGAACGGCGACCACGCGCGCACGGTCTGCGCGAGCGTGTACGGCGACGCCTGTCGGCTTGCGCCCGAACCGATGCCGCCCGCGCCGAATCCCGCGAGCGCCGCGCCGCCGCCGGACGCGACGAGGCCGCCGGCCGTCTGCTTCGCGCTGCTCGGCTGCCAGACCTTCAGGAACGCGGCAAGCGACACGAGGCTGACGAGCGACGACGTGATGTCCGGCAGCTCGGGCCCGATGTGGTTCGACGTGAAGTACTGCGTGATCGCGAAGCTGCCGCCGGCGACGAGCGCGGCCGGCCAGGTCTGCCGCACGCCGCGCAGCCCGTCCATCATGAACACGAGCCAGAACGGCACCGCGAGCGACAGCAGCGGCAACTGGCGGCCGGCCATCGCGCCGATGTGGAACGCGTCGATGCCGGTCACCTGTCCGGCGACGATGATCGGGATGCCCATCGCGCCGAATGCAACCGGCGCGGTGTTTGCAATCAGACACAGTCCGGCCGCGTGCAGCGGCTTGAAGCCGAGGCCGACGAGCAGCGCGGCCGTGATCGCGACGGGCGCGCCGAAGCCGGCCGCGCCTTCGAGGAACGCGCCGAACGAAAAGCCGATCAGCAGCATCTGCAGCCGCTGGTCGTCGGTGATCGCCAGCACCGACGCACGGATGATGTCGAGCTGCCCCGTCTTCACGACGATCTTGTACAGGAACACGGCCGCGACGATGATCCACGCGATCGGCCACAGGCCGTACGCGAAGCCGAAGCTGGCCGCCGCGAGCGCCTGCGGCACGGGCATGCCGTAAGCGAGGATCGCGACGCCGAGCGCCAGCAGCAGCGTGATCGCGGCGGCGACGTGCCCCTTCATCCGCAACGCGGCGAGCGCGACGAAAAAGAAGATGATCGGGATCGCGGCGACGAGCGCCGACAGCCCGAGGCTGCCGAGCGGGGTGTAGATCTGATGCCAAACCTGCATGGGTGTCTCCTCCATGGATTGCTATCGGTACGGGTTTGAAAGCGAGGGGGTCTATTCGGGCTGGCCGCGTGCGCGCAGCAGGTCGGACAGGCTGCGCGGCGCCGGCTCGAGCGGCGTGCGGTGCTGCGTCCAGCCCATTTGCCTGGCCGGCGTCAGCGCGCGCAGCCGCGTCGCGGTCCAGCGGAATGCGCGATACGCGCGCGGATGCGCGAACGCGCCGGACCAGAAGCGCCACACGAGGTCTTCCGCGCGGTTGTAGTTCGCGCCCTGGCCGCGCAGGGGATGCGCGACGGGTTCGTCGGGCTTGCGGTTCGCCTCGGTGCGCAGCCGCACGAGCAGCTCCGGGATCGGAATCCGGACCGGGCACACCTCGCCGCACGCGCCGCACAGCGTGGACGCGGTCGGCAGGTCGGCCGTCGCGTCGAGGCCGAGCAGGTGCGGCGAGATGATCTTGCCGATCGGGCCCGGGTAGGTCGTCCCGTATGCGTGGCCGCCGATGCGCGTATAGACGGGGCAGTGATTCATGCACGCGCCGCAGCGGATGCATTGCAGCGTCGCGCGCAGCTGTTCGTCGGCGTAGGCCTGCGTGCGGCCGTTGTCGAGCAGCACGAGATGCAGCTCGCGCGGGCCGTCGCGTTCGCCGTCGCGGCGCGGGCCCGAGATCAGGTTGAAGTAGGTCGTGATCGCCTGGCCGGTGGCCGAGCGCGTCAGGAGGCTCGACAGCGGCACGATGTGCTCGAGTTTCTCGACGACCTTCTCGATGCCCATGATCGCGACGTGCGTGTCGGGCACGGTGGTCGACAGCCGGCCGTTGCCCTCGTTCTCGACGAGCCACAGCGTGCCCGTGTCGGCCGCCGCGAAGTTCACGCCGGACAGGCCGATGTCGGCTTCCGCGAATGCGCGGCGCAGCGCGCGCCGGCCGGTCTGGATCAGCTCGTCGACGTCCTCCGTGTAGCGCGTGCCGGGGATGTGCTCCTCGAACAGCTCGGCGATGTCGCCGCGCGTCTTGTGGATAGCCGGCATCACGATGTGCGACGGCTTCTCGCCCGCGAGCTGCACGATGAACTCGCCCATGTCGGACTCGATGCAGTCGACGCCATGATCCGCGAGGTAATGGTTCAGCTCGATTTCCTCGCTTGCCATCGACTTGCCCTTGATCACGCGGCGCGCCTTCTTCGCCTGCGCGATGCCGAGCACGATCGCGTTCGCGTCGGCGGCCGTCTCGGCCCAGTGCACGTGCACGCCGGCCGCCGTGAGCTTCGCCTCCAGCCGCTCGAGCAGCGCGGGCAGTTGCGCGAGCGCGTGCTGCCGCACGGCTTCGCCGAGATCGCGCAGTTGCTCCAGCTCGGTGTCGTCGGGGAACTGGGTCGCGCGCTTGCCCTGCAGGAAGTCCATCGCGCCGCGAAAGCTCCGGCGCAGCGCGGGATCGTCGAGCGCGGCGCGCGCGCGGGCCTTGAAGTCGCCGGGAGCGACGAATTGCAGCGGTTGGTCGCTCATCGCGGCAGGTCCTGGCAGGCGGTTGCGGTCGGTTCGGTGACGATCACGACCCAGAGGTTGCGCGGCCCGTGTGCGCCATACGCGAGGGTCTGCTGGATGTCGGAGGTCTTCGACGGGCCCGACACCAGCACGACGTTGGTCGGCATGCCGGCGTGCCAGCGCTCCGCGTGCACGGCCGCGTGGAGGTCCGCGTGCAGCGTGTTCGCATGGACGAGCGCGACGTGCAGCGGCGGCACCAGCGATACCGTGCGCGGCGTGCCGGCATCGGGCGCGAGCACGACAGTGCCGGTCGCCGCGATGCCCGAGCGCGCGACGGTGAAGCCCGCGTCGATCGTGTCGAACAGCTCGGCTTTCCACGCGTCGATCGGCCGGTCGAACGGCACCGGCGCGACCGCGTCGGGCAGCGCACGCGCGAGGGCCGCGGATTCGGCGCGGGCCGGGTCGAGCAGCAGGCGGCGCACGCCGGCGTCGGCGAGCCGTGCGGCAAGCTGCGCCGGCCACGCATCGTCGGTGGCGCACCAGACGTCGGCGTGCGACGCGGCGAGCGAGGCCTGCATCGTCTGCGCGAGCGCATGGGAATCGGGGGTGATCTGTGCGCGGCGCGCCGCGTAATGCGTGTCGATGCGCGCATCGAGGGCGGGCGCGGCGTTCGCGGCGACGCCGGGCGCGGCGGCGCGCAGGCGCGCGAGGATGGCGTCGCGCGCGCTCATTGCGCGTCTCCGCGCAGCGAGCCGGCGCCTGCCGTGCGGCGCCACAGGAAGCTTGCGAGATGCTCGACGGGCAGCGTCGCGCCGGCCTTGGTCGCGGCGTGGCCGATGTTCAGCAGGCAGCCGCAGTCCGCCGACACGAGCCGGTCGCAGCCCGTCGCGCAGGCCGATGCGACCTTGTCGTGCACCATCGCGCCGGAGATGTCCGGGTGTTTCAGCGAGAACGTGCCGCCAAAGCCGCAGCATTCCGATTCGCGTTCGTGTTCGATGCGCGTGACGCCCGGCAGCGCGTCGACGAGCGCGACGCCGTGCACGCGCGTGCCCATCTCGCGGCGGGCCGCGCACGACGTGTGCAGCACCACGCGCTCGTCCGGGGCGGCGTTCGCGTCGATGCGGTCGAGCCGCACGTCGAGCACATGGACGAGGAATTCGGCGAGTTCGTAGGTGCGCTCCGCGATCGCGCGCGCCTTCGGGCCGTGCACGGGGTCGTCGGCGAACAGGGCCGGCCAATGGTGCCGGATCATGCCCGCGCACGAGCCGGACGGCACGATCACGGGCCACGGCTCGGCGAACAGATCGAGCTGCGCGGCCGCGACGCGGCGAGCCTCGTCGGGATTGCCGCTGCTGTAGGCCGGCTGCCCGCAGCAGCTCTGGCCGCGCGGATAGTGGACGGTCAGGCCTTCGCGTTCCAGCAGGCGGACCGCGTCGAGCCCGGCTTCGGGGACGAACAGGTCGACCAGGCAGGTCGCGAACAGGTAGACGTGCGCGGGGGCGGCGGCGGGGTAGTGCCTTTCGTTCATGTCTCGCTCCAGGGTGCCGGCCCGGCAAGCGAATGCGGGACGACGATTTCGCTGCATAATTCCCGCGACGGAGCCGCAGTTCAAATTGGTTGGGCCAATCGGCGCGGCGGGTATTCGATGGGGAGACGGCGATGGCGGCGATGACGGCACGGGGCCGGACCGAAGTGGTGATGCGCAAGATCGAGACGGCGCTGCTCGACGGCACCTGGCCGGCCGGGGCGCGGCTGCCGGCCGAGCGCTTGCTCGCGCAACAATACGGCGTGGCGCGCAATACGGTGCGCGAGGCGACGCAGCGGCTCGTCGCGCGCGGGCTGCTGCAGAGCCGGCGCGGCGCGGGCGTGTACGTGACGGACCAGTTGCGCGCGGGCATCGCGTCGCCGTGGGGCCAACTGGTCGCCGATCACCCGGCGCTGCGCGACGACATACTCGAGTTCCGTCGCGTGCTCGAAGGCGCGACCGCGTATTTCGCCGCGCTGCGCGCGGATGCGAATGACCGGCGCCGGATCCGGACGCTGCTGCGCGAGCTCGAGACCGCATACGCGAACGACGACGCGGCCCTCGAGGCGTCGACCGACGCGAAGCTGCACGAGGCGATCGCGCTGGCGTCCCACAACACGATGTTCCTGCACCTGCACACGAGCGTGATCGGGATGCTGCGCGAGCACATCTCGATCAACGTCGCGGGGATGACGACGCACGACGAGCAGGCGTCCGAGATGCTGTTGCGGCAGCACCGGGTGGTCTGCGACGCGATCTGCTCGCACCGGCCCGAGGAGGCGCGCACCGCGATGCAGACCCATATCGACTACGTGCGCAGCCACTTCGAGCGAAGCGGCGACACGCCGTGAGATTGGTTGGACCATGGATGCTGCGTGCCCGTCTGGCGGCCGAGCCGCGGGCTGCCGTTCCCGGATGCCCGCGCCGGCCGCGCGCGAGCGGTTCACGGCGCCGCATGCGCGAGCCGCGCGATTGACCGGTTCATCGGGCGCCCACTAGAATCGATTGGAACCACCCGTCAGCCGCACGCCGCGGCGATTGCGGACCTGTTGATCCGCCTGTCGAGGAAGTTTCCGTGCTCATGTCTTTGATCCGGCGCGCGCCGGCCGCGCTCTCATGGCGCGCCGCCTGCCGCCCGGCCCGCGCGCTTGCCGTCTGCGCGCTGCTGTCGCTGGTCGCCGCCTGCGCGACGCATCCGCCCGCCACCACGCTCGATCGCCCCGTCTCGCACGCATTGCCGACCGATACCGCGACGCCGCTGCGCACCGCGCTGGCCGCGCCGGAAGCCGCGCATCCGGGGCAATCGGGCTTCCGGCTGCTGCCCGACGGCGCGATCGCGCTGCAGATGCGCATCGCGCTCGCGCGCGCGGCGACGAAGACGCTCGACATGCAGTACTACATCGCGACCGAGGACACGACCGGCAAGCTGCTGCTCGGCGCGGCGCTGTATGCGGCCGATCGCGGCGTGCGTGTGCGGATGCTGGTCGACGACCTGAATTTCCGCGACATCGACCGCGTCATGGCCGGGCTGAATACGCATCCGAAGATCGAGATTCGCGTGTTCAACCCGTTCGGTGCGTCGCGGTACGGGATGGTCGAGCGCACGGCCAATTCGCTGACGCGGCTCGACAGCTTTACGCGGCGGATGCACAACAAGGCGATGATCGCGGACAACCAGATCGCGATCGTCGGCGGCCGCAACCTCGGCGACGAATACTTCAGCGCGAGCCCGACGCTGCAGTTCCGCGACCTCGACGTGCTCGCGGCCGGCCCCGTGACGAACGACATCTCGACGAGCTTCGACGACTACTGGGCAAGCGCGAGCAGCTATCCGCTGCGGGTGCTGAATCATCAGAAGTTTGATCCGAAGGATCTCGACGCGATGCGCGACGAGCTGCGCGACCACTGGCGCAAGAACGCCGACCCGTACAACGCGAAGCCGCTGAACGCGACGCCGCTCGCGCAGCAGATCGCGCGCGACGAGCTCGAGCTGGTGTGGGCGCCGGCCGAGTTCAAGGTCGACGCGCCGGACAAGGTCATGCGGCCGACCGGCGCGTACGTGAGCCCGCCGATGCAGCGCCTCGTCGAACTGACGCACGACGCGCAGCAGGAATTCCTCGCGTTTTCGCCGTACTTCGTGCCGCACGACGCGGGCGTGAAGATCCTCGGCGACACGGCCGCGCGCGGCGTGCGCGTCGCGATCCTGACCAATTCGCTCGCCGCGACCGACGCGGTCGCCGTGCAGGCCGGCTACGCGCCGTACCGCGTGCCGTTGCTGCAGCACGGCGTCGAACTGTACGAATTCAAGGCGCGGCCGAACCCGCCGCGCGCGGGCCTGTTCGGCTCGCGCTCGCGTGCGAGCCTGCATGCGAAGGCGTACGTGATCGACCGCAAGGTCCTCGTGATCGGGTCGCTGAACCTCGATCCGCGTTCGGCGTACCTGAATACGGAACTCGCGCTCGTGATCCACAGCCCGAAGATCGCGCAGCAGGCCGCGGCGATCTTCGCGCGCGTGACGCAGCCCGACGAAAGCTACCGCGTGAGCCTCGCGACGCCGGCGGGCGGCGGCACGCCCGAACTCGAGTGGACCGGCACCGACAACGGCGAGCCGGCCACCTATCACGTCGATCCGCATGCGGGGCTGATGCGCAACCTGATGACCGGCCTCTTCATGCTGCTGCCGGTCGAAGACCAGTTGTAAGGGCCGGAACGGCTCGGGCCAAACCCGCGATACCGGTGCGCGGGGAAAGGTGATATGGTTGTGCGCGCAACGATATGCGTATCGTGACGGGTGCCGCCGGACGGCTCGCGCAACGCGGGCCGCAGCGATGCCGAACGACGCGCCGCGCGCGCCTGTGCTGGACGCACCTGCGCGCCGCCAGGAGACGAGGGACGATGCGCGAGCTGCCCGCGCGGCCGCCCCGCCCGCAACCGGAGTGCCCCATGCAACGTGTACCGAACCAGCCGTTCACGCGTCCCGCCCGCTTCTCCGAAGCCGAATGGCGGGCGCGCGTGCAGCTCGCGGCCGCCTACCGGATCTTCGACCATCTCGGCTGGACCGAGCTGATCTACAACCATATCTCGCTGCGCGTGCCGGGCGAGGACGGCCATTTCCTGATCAATCCGTTCGGGCTCCATTACCGCGAGGTATGCGCGTCGAACCTCGTGAAGATCGACATCGACGGCAATGTGATCGGCCATTCCGACTGGCCGATCAATCCGGCCGGTTTCACGTTCCACAGCGCGATCCATGCGGCGCTGCCCGACGCGCACTGCGTGATGCACGTGCACACGACGCCGACGATGGCCGTGTGCTGCTCGCGCGACGGCCTGTCGTTCTCGAACTTCTATTCGGCGCAGTTGTACGGGAAGATCGCGTATCACGATTTCGAGGGCATCACGGTGCACCTCGACGAAGGGCGGCGCATCGTCGAGAGCGCCGGCGGGCGGCCGGTGCTGCTGCTGCGCAACCACGGGCCCGTGACGATCGGCGCGACGCTCGCGCAGACCTTCTCGTTGATGTGGCTGCTCAATCGCGCGTGCGAGGTGCAGGTCGCGACCCACGCGATCGGCGACGCGCTGCCGATTGCGCCGCCGGTGCTCGAAGGCTGCGTGCGCGACTCGCTGAACTTCGATCCGAAGCACGGCGCGGGGCAGGACGCATTCGACGCGTTGCAGCGCATCGTCGATCGGATCGATCCGGGCTATCGCGCGTGAGGGCGCGGGGTCGGCGCGACATCCGACCCGATCGCCGCGGCGACAATCGATCCGTGATGCTTGACGGCCCGCGAAGCGGAGTTTGCCCGACGCAGGCGTGCATGCCGCCCGGGCACGGGCAAAAAAACGCGGCCGGATGGCCGCGTGAATACTCGCAGACTCCTTCGGACGAAGGAAACAAGCAACTGTGAGACGAAGTGTAGCGAAAGGCCGCGCGCGGATTCAGGGCTCCCGCTGCAAAGGTCTCTTCCAGGTTCCGTCAGGCTGGCGGGCGACGCAGCGGTGCCGGATCGGCGACGATCGACTACCATCATGGAACGTCCCCCGTCCGGGTGGCGTACCCCGTCGTACAAGGAGGATTCATGCCGAAGCTGCGTTTGCTCCAGGTGGCGTTGCTCGCGGGCGTCCTGGCCGCCGGCAGCGCCGCCGCCGAAACGGTGCGCCTGTCCGCCAATCTGCAGCCGTCGAGCGAAGTGCCGCCCACCGCGACCAAGGGCGCCGGCGCCGTCGCTGCGACCTACGACACGGCCACCCACATGCTGCAGTGGACGGTGACGTACGAACATCTCACGGGGCCGGCCACCGCCGCGCATTTCCACGGGCCCGCGCCGGTCGGCCAGAACGCCGGCGTGCAGGTGCCGATCCCGAAGGACGCGCTCGCGAGCCCGATCAAGGGTTCGAAGGAGCTGACCGACTCGCAGGTGACCGACCTGATGGCCGGCAAGTGGTACTTCAACGTGCACACGAAGGAGCATCCGTCCGGCGAGATCCGCGGCCAGATGATGCCGGCGAGCTGAGGCCGGCGAACCGCGCGCCGGCGTTTGATATAGAGGCTCCCGTCGAGCGGCGCGGTGACGATCGCACGTACCATCGTCACACTGCGACGATGGAGTGTGTTGGATGAGTTGGCAAAGCAAGTTCGCGTGCTGGCTTCTGCGCCGGCAGTTTCGTCCCGAGACCACGCGCCCGGTGCTCGACCCTGCCCGCTCGCGGCGCTTTACCGATCTGAGGATGATCGTGCCGCGTCGCGCACCGTCGGGCTACCGGCTGCGCGAATGCTACGGTCCCGGCGACGCGCCGCTGCGCGGCGAATGGCTCGAACGCACCGATGCGGCCGCCGCTCGCGGGCCCGGCCGCACACTGTTGTACTTCCACGGCGGCGGCTACTACTTCTGTTCGACGAAAACCCATCGGCCACTCGTGTTCGGCCTCACGAAGCGCGCGGGCGTGCGCTCGTTCTCGCTCGACTACCGGCTCGCGCCCGAGAACCGCTTCCCGGCCGCGCTCGACGACGCGCTGGCCGCGTACCGGCAATTGCTCGCGCTCGGCACGCCGCCCGAGTCGATCGTGTTCGGCGGCGATTCGGCGGGCGGCGGCCTCGCGCTCGCGACGCTCGTCGCGCTGCGCGATCGCGGCGAACCGTTGCCGGCCGGCGCGATCCTGTTCTCGCCGTGGACCGACCTGGCCGGCACCGGCGACACGATGCGCAGCAACGACGGCCTCGACCCGATGTTCGCGGCCGCGGCGCTGCCGAGGGCGGCGAAGCTGTATCTGGGAGACGAATCGGCGACGCATCCGTATGCGTCGCCGCTCTATGCGGACTTCACCGGGCTGCCGCCGCTCTTCATCCAGGCCGGCAGCACCGAGGTGCTCCTCGACGATTCGCGCCGCGTCGCCGACAACGCGAAGGCGGCCGGCGTGCCGGTGGAGATCGAGGTGTGGCCCGACATGCCGCACGTGTGGCAGCTCTACACGCCGATGGTGCCGGAGTCCCGCGACGCGCTCGACCGTGCGGCCGCATTCCTGCGCCGCGTCGCGGTCGAGCGGGCGGTTCAGCGCGTGGGCGAGCCGTCGATCGCCTGATACGCGGCCTTGACGGCGACCGGGCCGTACTTGCGCTCGAGCCGGCGCACGGTGAAGTGGCCGTGCGCCATCTGCTGGAAGTGATCGATGAACAGCGTGTTGACCGTCGCCCCCAGCACCGCGCCGATCGCCGGGATCGACTTCGCGGCCATCTGCTCGGTGACCTGCACCGAAAAACGTGATGCCACCGTCTGCACGAGCTTGAACACCGCCGCCGAGCTGTGCGCGGTGATCCCTTTCGTCGTGATGTCCGACGACGCCTTCGAAATCGCCTGCGCGAGCGCGCCGCGCAGCACGAAATAGCCGAGATCGGCGTCTTCTTCCCGCTTGTCCGCGTTGCCGCCCATGCCGAGCACGGCCAGGCACTGCAACTGCGTATCCACCGAGCCCAGGTCCTCGCCCTCGCTGCGCGCGATGTCGCACACCGAGCGGAAGATCAGCGTGGTCGTCACCGGCAGCTCGACCGGCAGCGCGAGGAAGCCGAACGCGCCGCCCGCCGCGCCGGTCGTCGCGACCGCGAGCTTGTGCAGCAGGTTGCTCGGCTTGTCCGGCTCGGCATCGGGCGTCTGCGGCTTGCCGAGCGTGCGCAGCGCGATGTTCAGGCACTTGCGCAGCGCCAGCTGCGTCGCGTCGTTGATCTTGCCGGTCGCGAAGTCGGGCAGCCGCGCGATCATCTTCTCGACCGGCGCGCCCAGCACGCCCGTCAGCTTCATCGTCAGCGACGGGCTTTCCAGCACCTGCTTCGCGCGTCGCAATGCGTCCTGGTCTTCCGGCGACAGCGTCGCGGCAGGCGTGATTGAAATCGGTTCCATCTTTCTCCCTGGCGGCCATCGGCCCCAAATCCGTCGCCAGCCTAGATTACTCCGGCGTGCTAGAATTTTGAGATTGTTTGACTCGTCAAAAGTTGCATCAACAAAAAATGGCCGTCCATACTGCCGCCCACCATTCGAGCGGGCAAGTCCTGCCGTTCCGCGAATCGCTGCTGGCGATGATCGGGATTTCGTTCGTCACCATGCTCGTCGCGCTCGACCAGACGGTCGTCGGCACCGCGTTGCCGACCATCGTCGCCGAGCTCAAGGGGTTCGACCTGTATGCGTGGGTCGCGACCTCGTACCTGCTCAGTTCCGTGATCACCGTGCCGATCTTCGGTCGGCTCGGCGACTATTACGGGCGCAAGCCGTTCGTGATCGTGTCGATCGTCGTGTTCACCGGCGCGTCGGTGCTGTGCGGGATGGCCAACGACATGCTGTTCCTGGTGCTCGCGCGCGGCCTGCAGGGGATCGGCGGCGGGATGCTGGTCGGCACCGCGTTCGCGTGTATTCCCGATCTGTTCCCCGATTCCGTCGTGCGGCTGCGCTGGCAGGTATTGATGAGCTCCGCGTTCGGCATCGCGAACGCGGTCGGGCCGTCGCTCGGCGGGATCCTGACCCAGTCGTTCGGCTGGCGCTCGGTGTTCTACGTGAATCTGCCGGTCGGCCTGCTGTCGCTGTTCTTCGTGTGGCGCTATCTGCCGCATCTGCGCCATGTCGAGCACGACCGCAAGATGCGGCTCGACTGGCCCGGCGCGCTGCTGATCGCGCTGTCGCTCGGCGCGCTGCAGCTGTTCGTCGAATGGCTGCCGAAGTACGGCGTCGTGAGCTGGGCGTCGCTGCTGCTGATCGTCGCGGTCGGCGCCGGCGTCGGCTTGTGGCATTGGGAAAAGCGCTGCGCGCAGCCGATTCTGCCGTTCGACATGTTCGGCAACCGCGCGCTGTCGGCGCTGTTCGTGCTCGCGATCCTCGCCGGCTTCTCGATGTTCTCGCTGCTGTTCTACGCGCCGCTGCTGTTCCAGGGCGGCTTCGGCATGTCGCCGAAGGAGGCGGGGCTCGTGATCACGCCGCTCGTCGTGTTCATCACGATCGGCAGCATCATGAACGGCCGCGTCGTCACGCGCATCCGCAATCCGAATACGATGCTGCACGTCGGTTTCGTGCTGTTCGCGATCGCATGCGCGGGCATCGTCGTGTCGACGCACACGACGCCGACCTGGGTGCTGATGGCGCTGATGGTCGCCGGCGGCATCGGCCTCGGCTTCGTGCTGCCGAACCTCACCGTGTTCGCGCAGCAGACGGCCGGCCGCGAGCACCTCGGCATCGCGACGGCGCTGCTGCAGTCGCTGCGGATGGTCGGCGGGATGATCGGCACCGCGCTGACGGGCACGCTGGTCAACCAGATGTATTCGAGCGGCGTGCGCGATGCGTTGTCGGGCGACCACGCGCTGCAGTGGCACGCGCAACTCGCCGATCCGCAGATCCTGATCGACCGCGCCGCGCAGGGTGGTCTCGTCGCGGAGCTGACCCGCGCCGGGCATAATGGCGCGCTGCTGCTGGAAGCGGCCCGCGAATCGCTGGTCGGCGCGATTCACCTGGGGGTCGCGATGGCGGCCGTCGTCGCCGTGGTGTCGGTGTGGCAGTGTCGCCGCGTGCCGCCGATCGCGCTACGGCACAAGATCGAACCGCATGTCGCGGCCGATTGAACGATTCACCGATTGAACGAGTAGGCATCAGCGCATGGAAGAACAGGACCGCGTCGCGATCTTGCAGCAATTCGGACGCACGTATCGCGCGTTCATGAGCGCGTTCGAAACGCACGTCGGGCAGCCGATGCCGCGGTGGCGCATCATGGTCGCGCTGCACACGATGGGCGGGCATTCGTCGCAGAAGAAGCTCGTCGAGGTGCTGCGCATCGATCCGGGCGCGCTGACGCGCCAGCTGAAATCGCTCGACGCGCTCGGCTGGATCGAGCGCGCGTCCGATGCCCGCGACAACCGCGTGACCAACGTCACGCTGACCGAAGACGGCCGGGCCGCGTTCAACGCGTGCCTGCCGCGCCGCAAGGCGTTTCTCGACCAGACGATGGCGCAACTGCCGGACGACGTGCTGACCGCGCTGTCGGGTGCGCTGGCGATGCTGGAGTCGCGGATCGCGGAAGTCGGCTCGACGCCGGCGCGGCACTGAAGGGCAGGGCGGAAGCGGCACGACGGGGCGCGCCCCATCGACCGATCCTGATCGGCGCGGCATGCGGGTCGCGCGAACCCGCCGCCGGCCGGCGTTTCACTTCATTTCATTCAACTTCGTTCACAGCTCGATGCGCGTGCCCAGCAGCGCGAGGAACTGCGCGAGCCATGCCGGATGCGCGGGCCACGCGGGCGCGGTGACGAACGGCGCGTCGGTCACGGCCGCATCGACCGGGATGTCCGCGTATTCGCCGCCCGCGAGCTTCACTTCCGGCGCGCAGGCCGGGTAGGCCGAGATGCGCTTGCCGCGGATCACGTCGGCCGCCGCGAGCAGCTGCGCCGCATGGCAGATCGCGGCGATCGGCTTGCCGGCTTCGGCGAACGCGCGCACCAGCGCGATCACCTTTGCATCCAGACGCAGGTATTCGGGCGCGCGGCCGCCCGCGATCGCGAGTGCGTCGTAGGCCGACGCATCGACGTCGTCGAACGTCGCGTTCAGCGTGAAGTTGTGGCCGGGCTTCTCGGTGTAGGTCTGGTCACCCTCGAAATCGTGGATCGCGGTCTTGACCTTGTCGCCCGCGCGCTTGCCCGGGCAGACTGCATCGACGTGATGGCCAACGGCCTGCAGCGCCTGGAACGGCACCATCGTTTCGTAGTCTTCGGCGAAATCGCCGGTCAGGAACAGGATCTTCTTCGCGGCCATGGCTTTCTCCATTGAACAGCGTTGAGGGTCCGTTCGCGCCGCATGCGGCAGACGGCGCTGCGGCGGCGAAGCGGCCCCGAGGACGAAAGCGCAGTGTACTCCGGCCGCTTGAAGCGCGCGTGACGGCCGCCCCGCGCGGCGGCGGGGCGGGGCGCGCGGGGCGTCAGAAGAAGGTTTCGACGACTTCCGTCACACGGAACTGCGGATCGAGGACGAGCAGCTGGCGCCACTTGTCGAACGTCAGGCACGGGTGCGAGATGTCGAACGCGACCATGTCGCCGACCTTCACGTCCGCGCCCGGCGGGATCTGCAGATACGCGTGCTGGTCCATCATCCCGGTGACGGCCCAGCCTTCGCTCGCGGCGACATCGCGCGGCGCGCTGTCGCGGCCCGGGCGGAAGTGGCGCGCCGGCTCGGGCAGGCCCGCGTCGAACGCCGCGTCGCGCTTGCCGAGCGCGACGATCGCGCGATCCGGCTCCGGCACCGACTGCACGTACGCCCACAGCTGCAGCGCCGGAAGCAGCCCTTCGCCCATCCTGCGGGCGATCGGGTTGCGCGCGAACACGTCGGTCTGCGCCTTCTTGTAGATGCCGACGTCGTGCGTCAGGTAGCAGCCCGGACGCAGCACGACTTCCGCGAAACCGGCGTCGGACGCCTTCGCGAATTCCTCCGCGACCACGTCGTACCACGCCGAGCCGGCGCCCGACAGGATCGCCGGCGTGCGCGCGAAACGGCCGGCTTCGGCCAGCTCACGCGTGAGCGCGACCGCGTCCTGCAGGAACGTGCGGATCTCGCCTTCCTCCTTCAGCACGCCTTCGTAGAGTTCGATGCCGGCCAGCTTCAGCGTGTCCGGATAGCGTGCGATCGCGTCGAGCACGGCCTGGCGTTGCGCGGCGTCGCGCACACCCGCGCGGCCGCCCGGCACGCCGAGCTCGAGCAGGACGTTCAGCGTTTTCTTCGCGTCGCCGAAGAAGCGGCCGAGCTGGTCGACGCCGTCGGCCGAATCGACGAGGCAGAAGAATTCGAACTCGGGATCGGACAGCAGCTGCGCGATGATCGCCATGTTCTGGCGGCCGACCAGCTGGTTCGCGAGCAGCACGCGCCGCACGCCGCCGTGATACGCGGCCTGTGTCTGGTGCGCGGTGGCGAGCGTGATGCCCCATGCGCCGGCGTCGAGCTGGCGGCGGAACAGTTGCGGCGCCATCGTCGTCTTGCCGTGCGGCGCGAACTTCACGCCGTACTGCTGGACGAACGCCTGCATCCAGTTCAGATTGTGTTCGATGCGATCCGCGTACAGCACGGCGGCCGGCAGGCTGACGTCTTCCGCGAGCAGGTTCCACTCGAGGCGGCCCGCGTCGTCGAGCGGCACGCTCGCGCTCGGCAGGTTGCCGAGGCCCTTGCCCAACGGATTGATTGTCGGTTCCTGATAGTTTGTAACTTTCATGTCATCCCGCTCCATCATCACTATGCATTGCACTGAAGTTGACATGCAGATGGTACAGAAAGTAGCATCGGCGCGGTGATGTTATTTAGTAACATGAGGCGCCAGATCCTTTTCAGCAGATGAATTCGTCCGCCACTCCGTCCGCTCCGTTCGCAGCCGAATCGGCTTCGGTCGCCCAGCCGGTCCTCGACATCGTCGCGCGGATCGCCGAATGCGCGCCCGAGTTGCGCGAGGCCGAACGCAAGGTCGCCGCATTCATCCTCGCCGATCTCGCGCGCGCCGCGCATGCGAGCATCGGGGCGCTCGCGCGCGACGCGGGGGTCAGCGTCGCGACGGTCACGCGTTTCGCGAAGGCCGTCGGCTGCCGCGACGTGCGCGAACTGAAGGTGCTCGTCGCGCAGGCGGCAGCCGTCGGCCAGCGCTTTTTCGTGCCGGCCGACGAGCATCCCGAAGAAGACGCGAGCCCCGCATCGGTCGTCTACGACGAAATCCGCGTGGCACTCGCGCACAATCACCAGCTGCTGCGCAACACGTCGTTCGACGCGGCGGCCGACCTGCTCGCCGGCGCGAAGATGATCTACGTGTACGGGCAGGGCGGCGGCTCGACCGCGCTCGCCGACGAATTGCGCTTCCGGCTCGTGCGCTTCGGCCGGCCGGTCGCGAGCTACCAGGACAGCCTGCTGCAGCGGATGGTGGCGGCGACGCTGTCGCGCGACGCCGTGGTCGTCGCGCTTTCGGTGAGCGGGCGCGTGCCCGAGCTGCTCGAGAGCTGCCGTCTCGCGAAGCGCTACGGCGCGAAGCTGATCGCGATCACCGCGCCGGCTTCGCCGCTCGCGAAGCTTGCCGACCATCTGATCCCGGTCGTCGCGTTCGAAACCGATTTCATTTACAAGCCTTCGACGTCGCGCTACGCGATGATGATGGCGATCGACGTGCTCGTCACCGGAGTCGCATTGCGGCTCGGCGATGCGGGCCGAGAATCGCTGCGCCGCATCAAGCATGCGCTCGATGCGCACCGCGGCGGCGGAGACCGTCAACCGGTAGGAGACTGACCATGCATTCGCATCCCGAAGCCGCCGATACGCTGATCGTCGGCGCGCAGCTGTACGACGGCACCGGCGCGCCGCCCGTCACGCGCGACGTCGCGATCCGCAACGGTGTGATCGCGGCGATCGGCAATCTGTCGAACTGGCTCGCCGAGACCGTCGTCGATGCGAACGGCCGCGCGCTCGCGCCGGGCTTCGTCGACGTGCACACGCACGACGACACGCACGTGATCCGCGCGCCGGAGATGCTGCCGAAGATCTCGCAGGGCGTGACGACCGTGATCGTCGGCAATTGCGGGATCAGCGCGTCGCCGGTGACGCTCGCGGGCGATCCGCCCGACCCGATGAACCTGCTCGGCGATCGCGACGCGTTCCGCTATCCGACCTTCGCCGCCTATGTCGCGGCCGTCAACGACGCGCGTCCGGCCGTCAACGTCGCGGCGCTCGTCGGGCACACCGCGCTGCGCAACAACCAGATGGACCGCCTCGACCGCGCGGCGACCGACGGCGAAATCGCCGGAATGCGCTCGCAGCTCGAGGAGGCGCTCGCGAACGGCGCGCTCGGGCTGTCGTCGGGCCTCGCCTACGGCTCCGCGTTCGCGGCGCCGGCCGAGGAGGTGATGGCGCTCGCCGAACCGCTCGCGAACGCGGGCGCGCTGTACACGACGCACATGCGCACCGAGTTCGACGCGATCCTCGACGCGATGGACGAGGCTTATCGCGTCGGCCGTCACGCGCAGGTGCCGGTCGTGATCTCGCACCTGAAATGCGCGGGCCCGTCGAACTGGGGGCGCAGCACCGAGGTGCTCGCGTCGCTCGAAGGCGCGCGCCGCTACCAGCCGGTCGGCTGCGACTGCTATCCGTACAGCCGCAGCTCGTCGACGCTCGACCTGAAGCAGGTGACGGGCGACATCGACATCACGATCACGTGGTCGGAGCCGCATCCGGAAGTCGCGGGCAAGCTGCTGAAGGCGATCGCGGCCGACTGGGGCGTGACCGAGCAGGAGGCCGCGCAGCGGATCCGTCCGGCCGGCGCCGTGTACCACAACATGTCCGAGGACGACGTGCGCCGGATCCTGTCGCATCCGGCGACGATGGTCGGCTCGGACGGCCTGCCGAACGATCCGCTGCCGCACCCGCGACTGTGGGGCGCATTCCCGCGCGTGCTCGGCCATTACGTGCGCGACACGAACCTGCTGCCGCTCGAGGAAGCGATCCGCAAGATGACGTCGCTGTCCGCGCGCCGCTACGGGATCGCGCGGCGCGGCGAAGTGCACGTCGGCTACCACGCGGATCTCGTGCTGTTCGATCCGGCGCGCGTGATCGATGCCGCGACGTTCGAGAAGCCGCAGCAGCCCGCGCACGGGATCGACGCGGTGTGGGTGAACGGCGTGCTGACCTACGAGAACGGCCAGCCGACCGGCGCGCGCGCCGGCGGTTTCGTCGCGCGCGGCGAGCGCGTGCCGGCGAGTGCCGACGCCGCGTTCTGAACGCGGTCCCGATCCGATTTGCCGCGTGCGCCATGTCGGCGCGCGCATCCGCAACCGTGCGTTGCATGGGACCGGCGCTGGCGCTTGCGCGCCGATGCCGGTCGACAATCAAGGAGTGAAACGATGAAGCGATATGGCGTGGGCGAAGCGAAGGGTACCGGCGGCCAGGTGATGCCGTTTGCACGCGCGGTCGAGGCCGACGGCTGGCTGTACGTGTCGGGCCAGACGCCGATGGTGAACGGCGAGGTCGTCGAAGGCGGGATCGTCACGCAGTCGAAGCAGACGATCGAGAACGTGATCGCGATCCTGAAGGAAGCCGGCTACGGCCTCGAACACGTCGTGCGCTGCGGCGTGTGGCTCGACGACGCACGCGATTTCGCGTCGTTCAACAAGGTGTTCGTGTCGTACTTCGGCGAGCATCCGCCGGCACGCGCGTGCGTGCAGTCGAGCATGGTCATCGACTGCAAGGTCGAGGTCGATTGCATCGCTTACAAGGCGCCGGCGAAGTAACGCGCCCGCGCAATCCGCTGCGCACAGTGAAACAGCCCCGTCGGCGCGAGCCGGCGGGGCTGTTTCGTTTCGGGCGGGACGGTGTTACTGCCGCGCGGTCCGCGCGTTGTCCGGCATCGGCTGGTTGTAGTTCGTGCGGAACGGATTGATGTCGAGCCCGCCGCGGCGCGTATAGCGCGCATACACCGCGAGCTTCACCGGTTTGCACGCATGCAGGATGTCGAGGAAGATCCGCTCGACGCACTGCTCGTGAAAGCCCGTGTGGTTGCGGAACGAGATGATGTAGCGCAGCAGCCCCGCGTGATCGATCTGCGGCCCGACGTAGTGAATCTGCACGCTGCCCCAGTCGGGCTGGCCGGTGACCGGGCAGTTCGAGCGCAGCAGGTCGGACACGAGCGTTTCCTCGACAGGCGCTTCGTCCTCGGCGGCCGACAGCAGCGACGGATCGGGTTCGTACACGTCGGTGTCGAGGTCGAGCCGGTCGAGCGACAGCCCGTCGAGCTCCTCCATCTCGAGCTTGCCGAAATCGTGCGGCGACACGAGCTGCACCGACACGCTCGCGCCGCATGCGGCCGACACGTCGCGTTTCAGCACGTCGCGCACGGCGTCGACCGAGTCGAACTTCGATTGCGCGAACGAGCCGAGATACAGCTTGAACGACTTCGATTCGACGATGTTCGGCGATTCGGCCGGCACGAAGAACGTCGCGACCGCGAGCTGCGGCTTGCCGCGCGCGTTGAGCCACGACAGCTCGTACGCGTTCCAGATGTCGGTGCCGAAGAACGGCGGCGCCGACGTGATGCCGAGCTGCTCGCGCGCCCCGGCGCGCGGGATCGGGAACAGCAGCGACGCGTCGTACTGCGCTGCGTAGACGGTCGCCTTGCCGAGCGGGGAATGTTCGGGATTCATTGCACGAAGCCTTTACGACAGGAAGAGGCGGTAAGCCGGATTGGCGCTCTCCTCGACGTACGGATAGCCGAGCGCCGCGAGGAAGCGTTCGAATTCGGCGCGATCGGCCTGCGGCACCTGCAGCCCGACGAGGATCGAGCTGTAGTCCGCGCCCTGGTTGCGGTAGTGGAACAGGCTGATGTTCCAGTCCGGCGCCATCGACGACAGGAACTTCATCAGCGCGCCCGGCCGCTCCGGGAATTCGAAGCGGAACAGGCGTTCGTCGAGCGCGAGCGGCGAGCGGCCGCCCACCATGTAGCGGATGTGTTCCTTCGACAACTCGTCGTGCGTCAGGTCGACGGTCTTGAAGCCGTGCGACTCGAAGTTCGCGGCGATTTCGGCCGATTCGCCGCGACGCTTGATCTGCACGCCGACGAAGATGTGCGCGGATTGCGCATCGGCGATCCGGTAGTTGAACTCGGTCACGTTGCGATCGCCGACGAGCGAGCAGAAGCGCTTGAAGCTGCCGCGCTCCTCGGGGATCGTGACGGCGAACACGGCTTCGCGCGCCTCGCCGACTTCCGCGCGTTCGGCAACGAAGCGCATCCGGTCGAAGTTCATGTTCGCGCCGGACGTGACCGCGACGAGCGTCTGGTTCTCGATGCCTTCGCGTTCCGCGTAGCGTTTCGCGCCCGCGACCGCGAGTGCGCCGGACGGTTCGAGGACGCTGCGCGTATCCTGGAACACGTCCTTGATCGCCGCGCACAGCGCGTCGGTGTCGACCGTCAGCACGCCGTCGAGGAATTCGCTGCAGAGCCGGAAGGTTTCCTCGCCGACGAGCTTCACCGCGGTGCCGTCCGCGAACAGGCCGACCTCGCTCAGCTCGACGCGCTCGCCTTTCTGCAGCGATTGCGCCATCGCGCACGAATCCTCGGCCTGCACGCCGAATACCTTGATTTCCGGCCGCACCGCCTTGACGTAGGCCGCCACGCCGGCCGCGAGCCCGCCGCCGCCGATCGGCACGAAGATCGCGTGAATCGGCCCCTGGTGCTGACGCAGGATTTCCATCGCGATCGTGCCCTGGCCGGCGATCACGTACGGATCGTCGAACGGGTGGACGAACGTGAGGTCGCGCTCCGCCTGCACCTTGACCGCGTGCGCATACGCATCGCTGTACGACTCGCCCGCCTGAATCACCTCGACGCTCGGGCCGCCGTGCGCGCGTACCGCGTCGACCTTCACCTGCGGCGTCGTGACGGGCACGACGATCACGGCCTTGATGCCCATCCGTGCCGCCGAGAACGCGACGCCCTGCGCATGATTGCCGGCCGATGCCGTGATCACGCCGCGCGCGAGCGCGTCGGCCGGAATGTGCGCCATCTTGTTGTACGCGCCGCGCAGCTTGAACGAGAACACCGGCTGGTTGTCCTCGCGCTTCAGGTAAACGGGGTTGCGCAGTCGGGCCGACAGGTTGCGGGCGGGTTCGAGTTCCGTCTCGAGCGCGACGTCGTAAACGCGCGCGGTGAGGATTTTCTTCAGGTAATCGTGGGATGCCATGGGCGCTCGCGTGCAGTGCGGAAGCAGACGGTAAAAGATCAATGATAGCGCCAAGGGTCCGTCCGCACGCAAGCGGCATGCCGGGCGCGCGGTCGCGCAAGCGCGTCGGCGGGCGTGTTTGCCGCGCGGAGCGTCCCCTTTTTACCGGGTTAACCGCGTGGTTACCGACCGGACGGACGGCGAATGCGGGCGCGAAATCGCGCCGAAGCAGGCTCCGCGCGGGTTGCGGCGAAAGCCCCACGACCTGTCCGGCGTCTCACGGGCGGGCCGATCATGGGTTAGAATTCCGTTTTGAATCAAGGATCGGAAGATGCAGAGGCACCCTCGGATCGCCCCGTTGAAGCCGACGCCGCGCGCAGCCAGCCCCGCGGCGGAGCGGCATGCGCGCCGCGCGCGATCGTGCTGATGGCTCCGAGTGCCGCCAGGCCCCGCCGGCCCGGAACGGTGAGTCCAGACCCGCTCCGGCCCCATGCGAGATAGTCGCGCGCCTGGCACCAGAACAGATTTCCCCAAGATTGCGCCTACGCGCTTGCCGACGCCCGTGCACGGTGTATCGGCCCTCCGAGTCGTCCGAACATGAACGCACCACAAGTTTTCGATCCGCATGGCGCGGCCGCCACCGTCGCCGCCGACCCCGCGCCCCGTCTGCGCGAGATCCCCTACAACTACACGTCCTTCTCCGACCGCGAGATCGTGATCCGCCTGCTCGGCGCGGAGGCGTGGTCGGTGCTCGACGAGCTGCGCGCCGAACGGCGCACTGGCCGCTCGGCACGGATGCTGTACGAAGTGCTCGGCGATATCTGGGTCGTGCGCCGCAACCCGTACCTGCAGGACGACCTGCTCGACAACCCGAAGCGCCGCGCGCTGCTGATCGAGGCGCTGAACCACCGCCTGACCGAGATCGGCAAGCGCCGCCGCGCCGACCTGACCGAGCACCGCGACGACGCGGGCCGCGAACGCGCCGGACGCGTCGAGATGCTGGAAGCCGCCGCGCAGCGCGCGGTCGACGAGTTCGCCGACGAATTCGACAAGATGGCCGACCTGCGCCGCCGTGCGACCAAGGCGCTCGGCCGCTGCACGCAGAAGGACAACATCCGCTTCGACGGGCTGTCGCGCGTGTCGCACGTGACCGACGCGACCGACTGGCGCGTCGAATACCCGTTCGTCGTGCTGACTCCCGATACCGAAGCCGAGATCGCGGGCCTGATCAAGGCGTGCTTCGAACTCGGCCTGACCGTGATCCCGCGCGGCGGCGGCACCGGCTACACGGGCGGCGCGGTGCCGCTCACGCCGTTCTCCGCGGTGATCAACACCGAGAAGCTCGAACAGCTCGGCGCGGTCGAGCTCACCGAACTGCCGGGCGTCGCGCACAAGGTGCCGACGATCTTCTCCGGCGCGGGCGTCGTCACGCGCCGCGTGACGGAAGCGGCCGAAGCGGCCGGCTACGTGTTCGCGGTCGATCCGACCTCGCTGGACGCATC
Source organism: Burkholderia sp. RF2-non_BP3 (assembly GCF_001522185.1). Classification (NCBI taxonomy): domain Bacteria; kingdom Pseudomonadati; phylum Pseudomonadota; class Betaproteobacteria; order Burkholderiales; family Burkholderiaceae; genus Burkholderia; species Burkholderia sp. RF2-non_BP3. Next base: position 39,338 of record NZ_LOSU01000043.1, read on the forward strand.
GTGCATCGGCGGCAACGTCGCGATGAACGCGGGCGGCAAGAAGGCCGTGCTGTGGGGCACCGCGCTCGACAACCTGGCCTGGTGGCGGATGGTCGACCCGGACGGCAACTGGCTCGAAGTCACGCGCCATGAGCACAACCAGGGCAAGATCCACGACATCGCGGTCGCGCGTTTCGAGCTGAAGTGGTTCGACGGCGCGTACGCGCCGGGCGAGAAGCTGCTGAAGAGCGAGATGCTCGAGATCGAAGGCCGCCGGTTCCGCAAGGAAGGCCTCGGCAAGGACGTCACCGACAAGTTCCTCGCCGGGCTGCCGGGCGTGCAGAAGGAAGGCTGCGACGGGCTGATCACGTCCGCGCGCTGGGTGCTGCACAAGATGCCCGCGCACACGCGCACCGTCTGTCTCGAATTCTTCGGCCAGGCGCGCGAGGCGATCCCGAGCATCGTCGAGATCAAGGATTACCTGTTCGAGACGTCGAAGCAGGGCGGCGCGATTCTCGCGGGCCTCGAGCACCTCGACGAGCGCTACCTGCGCGCGGTCGGCTACGCGACCAAGAGCAAGCGCAACGCATTCCCCAAGATGGTGCTGATCGGCGACATCGTCGGCGACGACGCCGATGCGGTCGCGCAGGCGACGTCCGAAGTGATCCGGATGGCGAACGGCAAGAGCGGCGAAGGCTTCGTCGCGATCAGCGCGGAGGCGCGCAAGCGCTTCTGGCTCGACCGCAGCCGCACGGCCGCGATCGCGAAGCACACCAACGCGTTCAAGATCAACGAGGACGTCGTCATCCCGCTGAACCGGATGGGCGAGTACACCGACGGCATCGAGCGGATCAACATCGAGCTGTCGCTGAAGAACAAGCTGCAGCTGGTCGACGCGCTCGAAGCGTTCTTCCGCGCCGGCAACCTGCCGCTCGGCAAGACCGACGACGCGAACGAAATCCCGAGCGCCGAACTGCTCGAGGATCGCGTGCAGCAGGCGCTGGAGCTGCTCAAGCGCGTGCGTGCGCGCTGGGAGTTCGTGCGCGACCGGCTCGACCAGCCGCTGCGCGAGGCACAGCACTACCTCGTGCAGCTCGGCTACGAGGCGCTTGCCGAGAAGTTCGCCGATCGCGCGGACGATCAGCCGGGCGCGACCGTGTTCCACGTCACGCAGGACCGCACCGTCCGCATCTCGTGGAAGCAGGAGATCCGCGCGGAGCTGCGCGCGATCTTCAACGGCGGCGCGTTCAAGCAGATCCTCGACGAGGCGCAGGCGATCCACAAGCAGGTGCTGCGCGGCCGCGTATTCGTCGCGCTGCACATGCACGCGGGCGACGGCAACGTCCACACCAACATCCCGGTCAACTCCGACAATTACGAGATGCTGCAGGATGCGCACGCGGCGGTCGCGCGCATCATGACGCTCGCACGCTCGCTCGACGGCGTGATTTCCGGAGAACACGGAATCGGCATCACGAAGCTCGAGTTCCTGACCGACGACGAGATCGCCGAATTCCGCGCGTACAAGCAACGCGTCGATCCGAACGGCCGCTTCAACAAGGGCAAGCTGCTCGACGGCGCCGACCTGCGCAACGCATACACGCCGAGCTTCGGGCTGATGGGCTACGAGTCGCTGATCATGCAGCAGTCCGACATCGGCGCGATCGCCGATTCGGTGAAGGACTGCCTGCGCTGCGGCAAGTGCAAGCCGGTGTGCGCGACGCACGTGCCGCGCGCGAACCTCCTGTACAGCCCGCGCAACAAGATTCTCGCGACCTCGCTGCTGGTCGAGGCATTCCTGTACGAGGAACAGACGCGCCGCGGCGTGTCGATCAAGCACTGGGACGAGTTCAACGACGTGGCCGACCACTGCACGGTGTGCCACAAGTGCGCGACGCCGTGCCCGGTGAAGATCGACTTCGGCGACGTCACGATGAACATGCGCAACCTGTTGCGCAAGATGGGCAAGAAGAAATTCAACGCCGGCAATGCGGCCGGCATGTTCTTCCTGAACGCGACCAATCCGCAGACGATCAACGCCGCGCGCAGCGTGATGATGGGCGTCGGCTACAAGGTGCAGCGCTTCGCGAACGACATGCTGAAGAAGGTCGTGACGAAGCAGACCCAGCATCCGCCGGCGACGGTCGGCAAGCCGCCCGTGGTCGAGCAGGTGATCCACTTCGTCAACAAGAAGATGCCGGGCAACCTGCCGAAGAAGACGGCGCGCGCGCTGCTCGACATCGAGGACAACAAGATCGTGCCGATCATCCGCAACCCGAAGTCGACGACCGTCGATTCGGAAGCGGTGTTCTACTTCCCGGGCTGCGGCTCCGAGCGCCTGTTCTCGCAGGTCGGCCTCGCGACGCAGGCGATGCTGTGGGAGGCGGGCGTGCAGACCGTGCTGCCGCCGGGCTACCTGTGCTGCGGCTATCCGCAGCGCGGCTCGGGACAGTACGACAAGGCCGAGAAGATCGTCACCGACAACCGCGTGCTGTTTCACCGGGTCGCGAACACGCTGAACTACCTCGACATCAAGACGGTGGTCGTGTCGTGCGGCACCTGCTACGACCAGCTCGCGGGCTACGAATTCGACAAGATCTTCCCGGGCTGCCGGATCATCGACATCCACGAGTTCCTGCTCGAGAAGGGGATGAAGCTCGACGGCGTGACGGGCACCCGCTACATGTATCACGACCCGTGCCATACGCCGATCAAGACGATGGACCCGGTGAAGCTCGTCAACGAGCTGATGGGCACGGAGAAGGACGGCTACAAGATCGAGAAGAACGAGCGCTGCTGCGGCGAATCGGGCACGCTCGCGGTCACGCGTCCGGACGTGTCCACGCAGGTCCGCTTCCGCAAGGAAGAGGAAATCCGCAAGGGGGCCGCGAAGCTGCGCAGCATCCCGGTCGTGGCCGGCGACACGCCGGCGCCCGCCGCGAACGGCCCGGACGTGAAGATCCTGACGAGCTGCCCGTCGTGCTTGCAGGGCCTGTCGCGCTACAACGAGGACGCGAACCTCGAGGCCGACTACATCGTGGTCGAGATCGCGCGCCAGGTGCTCGGCGAGAACTGGATGGCCGATTATGTCGCACACGCGAACAATGGCGGGATCGAGCGCGTGCTGGTCTAATGCGGGCATGACGACCGCCCGGCCGGGCGAGGGATGAGAGCGGGCGCCTGCGCTGAAGCGCCGGCGCCCGTCCACATGGGAGCGACGATGGAATGCGTGTTTTGCCGTGAAGACGGCGGCGAGGTGCTCTGGCAGGACGATGCGCTGCGCGTCGTGCTTGCGACGGGCGAGCACGACTACCCGGGCTTCTGCCGGGTAATCTGGGGCACGCACGTGGCCGAGTTTTCCGATCTCGGCGAGCCCGAGCGGGCACATCTGATGCGCGTGGTCTACGCGGTGGAGCGGGCAGTGCGCCGCGTGATGCAGCCGAACAAGGTGAATCTCGCGAGCCTCGGCAACATGGTGCCGCACGTGCACTGGCACGTGATCCCGCGCTTCTCCAACGACGCCCATTTCCCGCAGCCCGTCTGGGCGCCGCGCCAGCGCAGCGTGTCCGAGGCACTGCTGCGCACGCGCGCGGCGCAGGCCTCGCTGCTGCACAATGCGGTGCGCGAGGAAATTCAACGCATGACCGATTCGAGGCAGCCATGAGCGGTTTGACTTCCACGACGCCTATTCCGTCCGGCGTCGTCGTGCACGCGGTGTCGCGCGTGCTCGAATTGCAGTACCCGAACGGCGAGAGCTACCGGATTCCGTTCGAGCTGATGCGCGTCTATTCGCCGTCGGCGGAGGTGCGCGGCCACGGGCCCGGCCAGGAGACGCTGCAGACCGGCAAGCGCGAGGTGACGATCACCGCGCTCGAGGGCGTGGGCAACTACGCGCTGCAGCCGACGTTCTCGGACGGCCATTCGACCGGCATCTACTCGTGGGATCTGCTGTACGAACTGGCGACGCAGCAGGACGCGCTGTGGCGCGACTATTTCGACAAACTGAAGGCGGCGGGCGTCGAGCGCGACGCGCCGATGCAGGCGGCTCCCGCGCCGCACGGCCACTGCCACTGAAATCGACGGCGCCCGCTCGGCGCCGTCTTGCCATTTACTGAGGATCAACGCGATGAGCAAAACCCACTTCGGCTTCGAAAGCGTCGAGGAAACCGAAAAAGCGAAGAAAGTGGCGGGCGTGTTCCATTCGGTCGCGAGCAACTACGATCTGATGAACGACCTGATGTCGGCCGGCATGCACCGCGCGTGGAAGGCGTTCACGATCGCGCAGGCGAACGTGCGCCCCGGCTTCAAGGTGCTCGACATCGCGGCCGGCACGGGCGACCTGACCAAGGCGTTCGCGAAGGCGGCGGGCCCGACGGGCGAGGTCTGGCACACCGACATCAACGAATCGATGCTGCGCGTCGGCCGCGACCGATTGCTCGACAAGGGCATCGTGACGCCGTCGCTGTTGTGCGACGCCGAGAAAATTCCCTTTCCCGACAACTACTTCGATGTCGTCACGGTCGCATTCGGGCTGCGCAACATGACGCACAAGGACGCCGCGCTCGCCGAGATGCGCCGCGTGGCGAAGCCCGGCGGCCGCGTGATGGTGCTGGAATTCTCGAAAGTCTGGGATCCGCTGAAAAAAGCGTACGATCTGTATTCTTTCAAAGTATTACCGTGGCTTGGCGACAAGTTCGCGAAAGATGCTGAAAGTTACAAGTATCTTGCTGAATCTATCCGGATGCACCCCGATCAGGACACGCTGAAGACGATGATGGAACAAGCGGGCCTCGATGCCGTCAAATATTACAATTTGTCAGGTGGCGTGGTAGCGTTACACCTAGGAACCAAGTACTAAGGGGTTCTTTCCATACATTCGCCTTACATCTGGAGAAGCTGATGTCCGAATCGCGTTCGTTGTTCAACCGTAGCAAGCCGTCGAAGCCGTGGGCTCGACGGGTCGGCACGCTGCTGATGGTCGGCCTGCTCACGGCCGGCACGTTCGCATCGCTCGACGCTGAAGCCAAGCGCATGGGCGGCGGGCGCAGCATCGGCCGTCAAAGCTCCACCGTCACGCAGCGCCAGGCCACGCCGCCCGCGCAGCAGCCGATGCAGCAGGCCGCGCCGGCGCAGGCGCAGCGCGCGAACCCGGCCGCACCGGCTCCGGCCGCGCAGCCGAACCGCTCGCGCTGGCTCGGGCCGATCGCCGGTCTCGCGGCCGGCCTCGGCATCGCGGCGTTGCTGTCGCACTTCGGCCTGGGCGGCGCGTTCGCGAGCATGATGGCGAACGTCATCGTGATCGCCCTGCTCGCGATGGTCGGCATCTGGCTGGTTCGCAAGTTCATGAACCGTCGCCGTTCGCACGAACCGGCGTACTCGGTGGGAGGTTCGGCATCGTCGTCGGGCGGCTACTCGCAGAGCCCGTCGTTCCAGCAAGGCAGCACCGGCAACAACTATGCCGGCAGCGGCAGCAGCTATGCGAACGAAGCGCAAGGCGTGTTCGGCGGCGGCGCAGCCGCCGCGGGCGCGGCGGGCGCGATGGCGGCCGCGCCGCTGCAGGTGCCGGCCGGCTTCGACACCGAAGCGTTCCTGCGCAGCGCGAAGGTCTACTTCGTGCGCCTGCAGGCAGCCTGGGACCAGGGCAACCTGGCAGACATTCGCGAGTTCACGACGCCGGAAATGTTCGCCGAGATCAAGATCGACCTCGACTCGCGCGGCAACGAGGCGAACCAGACCGATGTCGTGCAGCTCGACGCGGAACTGGTCGCGATCGAGGATCGCGGCATCGAGCAGTCGGCGAGCGTGCGCTTCCACGGGCTGATCCGGGAATCGGCGAATGCGTCGGCGGCGCCGTTCGACGAGGTGTGGAACCTGTCGAAGTCGGGCAGTCAGGGCTGGCTGCTCGCGGGTATCCAGCAGCTCAACACGCACTGAGCATGACCGGTGGCCGGCTTGCCGGCTGCCCGGGCGACGGCCGCCGCACTGCGACCGCTTGCCGCCCGGGTGTGCGGTTGGCCGCGGTCTGCCGACGATCCGACGTTACAATAGAAACCCGCGTGGGCGCCCGGCCCGCGCGGGTTTTTTCTTTCCCAGCCCGATGACCTTTGCCGCCAAGCCTTTTGCTGCTGCTGTCAATCACCTGCTCGCGCGCGAATCGTGGGCGCGCGACCGCCTGATCCCCTACGCGGGCAAGACCGCCCGGCTCGACGTGCCGCCCGTCACGCTCACGCTGCTCGTGCAGCCCGACGGCTATCTGTCCGCCGTGGAAGCGCACGATGCGCAACACGTCGATGTGTCGATCGCGCTCGCGGGCGACACCGTCGCCGCATTCCTGCAGGGCGGCCAGGCGGCCGTGATGAAGCACGTGAAGATCGAGGGCGACGCGGAGTTCGCGACGCAGATCGCGAAGCTGGCCGAGCACCTGCGCTGGGAACCTGAGGAAGATCTCGCGAAGCTGATCGGCGACGCGGCGGCGCACAGGATCGCGACGGTCGTGCGCGACGCCGGCGCGCGCGCGCGCCGCACCGGCCGCAACGTGCTCGATTCCGTCGCCGAATACTGGCTCGACGAAAACCCGCAAGTCGTCCGGCGCACGGTGCTCGGCGGCTTCGACGCCGAACTGGCGCGTGCGCGCGATGCGCTCGCGCGGGTCGAGAAACGGGTCGAGCGACTCGAACAAAAAATCGGCGCGCGCACGGGCTCCGGCCCGCGCGGCGCGCACTGAGGGCCGCAGGGCATGCGCATTTTCCGTTTCATCAAGATTGTCTACACCGTCATCCGCTTTGGCCTCGACGAAGTGATGCTGTCCCGGATCGACGACCGGCGCGTGAAACTGCTGTTGCGGATCACGACGATCGGCCGCCGCTATTCCGATCCGCCCGCCGTGCGGCTGCGTCACGCGCTCGAAAGCCTCGGCCCGATCTTCGTGAAGTTCGGCCAGGTGCTGTCGACCCGCCGCGACCTGCTGTCGGTCGATTTCGCGAACGAACTCGCGAAGCTGCAGGACCAGGTGCCGCCGTTCGATTCGGCGGTCGCGATCGCGATCATCGAGAAGTCGCTCGGCGCGCCGGTCGACGAGCTGTTCGACGAATTCGAGCGCGAGCCGATCGCGAGCGCGTCGATCGCGCAGGTGCATTTCGCGAAGCTGAAGCAGGGCCCGCACGCGGGCAAGGCCGTCGCGGTCAAGGTGCTGCGCCCGAACATGCTGCCGGTGATCGATTCGGACCTCGCGCTGATGCGCGACATCGCGACGTGGACGGAGCGCATGTGGGCGGACGGCCGGCGCCTGAAGCCGCGGGAAGTCGTCGCCGAATTCGACAAGTACCTGCACGACGAGCTGGACCTGATGCGCGAGGCCGCGAACGGCAGCCAGCTGCGCCGCAACTTCGCGGGCCTCGATCTGCTGCTCGTGCCCGAGATGTTCTGGGATTTCTCGACGTCGCAGGTGCTCGTGATGGAGCGCATGACCGGCGTGCCGATCAGCCAGGTCGAGACGCTGCGCTCGGCCGGCGTCGACATCAAGAAGCTCGCGCGCGAAGGCGTCGAGATCTTCTTCACGCAGGTGTTCCGCGACGGTTTCTTTCACGCGGACATGCACCCGGGCAACATCCAGGTGAGCCTCGATCCGAACACGTTCGGCCGCTATATCGCGCTCGATTTCGGGATCGTCGGCGCGTTGTCGGATTTCGACAAGAACTACCTCGCGCAGAACTTCCTCGCGTTCTTCAAGCGCGATTACCACCGCGTCGCGACGCTGCACCTCGAGTCGGGCTGGGTGCCGCCCGAGACGCGTGTCGAGGAGCTGGAAAGCGCGATTCGCGCGGTGTGCGAGCCGTATTTCGACCGCGCGCTGAAGGACATCTCGCTTGGCCAGGTGCTGATGCGCCTGTTCTCGACGTCGCGCCGCTTCAACGTCGAGATCCAGCCGCAGCTCGTGCTGCTGCAGAAGACGATGCTGAACGTCGAGGGGCTCGGCCGTTCGCTCGATCCTGAACTCGACCTGTGGAAGACGGCGAAGCCGTATCTCGAACGCTGGATGACCGAGCAGATCGGCCTGCGCGGTTGGTACGAGCGCTTCAAGGTCGAGGCGCCGCAGTGGAGCAAGACGCTGCCGCAACTGCCGCGCCTGATCCACCATGCGATGGCGGCGCGCCACGACGCACCGCGCGCGGCGAGCGAGGACCTGATGCGTCAGATCCTCGTCGAGCAGAAACGCACCAACCGGCTGCTGCAGGCATTGCTGATCTTCGGGCTTGCCGTCGGCGTCGGGGCGCTCGTCGCGCGCGTGCTGCTCGCGCTCGCGTACGGTGCATGAACGAAGGGAGCCGCGCGATGCCTGAACCGACACGACCGTCCGCACCGAGCGCCGCCGATTTCGCGACGCGCGACCCCGGCAACGCCGCGTTCTGGGACGAGCGTTTCGCGCGCGGCGTGACGCCGTGGGAATTCGGCGGCGTGCCCGACGGGTTTCGCGCGTTTGCGCAGCGCCTCGAGCCGTGTGCGGTGCTGATTCCCGGCTGCGGCAGCGCGCAGGAGGCCGGCTGGCTCGCGCAGGCCGGCTGGCCCGTGCGCGCGATCGATTTCTCGGCGCAGGCGGTGGCGACCGCGAAGGCGCAGCTCGGCGCGCATGCGGACGTCGTCGAGCAGGCCGATTTCTTCGCGTACCGACCGCCGTTCGACGTGCAGTGGGTGTACGAGCGTGCGTTCCTGTGCGCGCTGCCGCCGAGCCTGCGCGCCGGCTATGCGGCGCGGATGGCCGAATTGTTGCCGGCCGGAGCGTTGCTGGCCGGCTATTTCTTCGTGACGACGAAACCGAAGGGGCCGCCGTTCGGCATCGAACGCGCCGAACTCGATGCGCTGCTCGCGCCGCACTTCGAACTGATCGAGGATCTGCCGGTGACCGATTCGCTGGCCGTGTTCGAAGGGCACGAGCGCTGGCTCACGTGGCGCCGTCGCTGAAGCCGGGGCGTCGCGGCCGTTGCCGGAGCGCGCCGGGGTTTCGGCTATAATTCAAGGTTTTGCAAGCCGTTTCCAGTTTCTGCGGGAAAAATATCATGCCGATCTACGCCTATCGATGCGAAGCGTGCGGTTTCGCGAAGGACGTGCTCCAGAAGATGAGCGACGCGCCGTTGTCGCAGTGCCCCGAATGCGGGAAGGATGCTTTTCGCAAGCAGGTCACCGCCGCCGGCTTCCAGCTGAAGGGCTCCGGCTGGTATGTCACCGATTTCCGCGGTGGCTCGGGCGGCACCAGCGCGCCGGCGACGGCGTCCGGCGACACGGCGGCAGCACCGGCCGCAGCGCCGGCGGCAGCCGCGCCCGCTGCCGCGAGCTCCGAAAGTACGACGACGAGCGCCGCGCCGGCCCCGGCTGCGGCGCCCGCCGCCGGCAGTTGACCGTCGCGGCCCGGCCGGGCCGCGACCAACCCGCGCTTCCGGCGCGGTTCATTGACGGCAGATGATGAAAAAGACGACCCTGAAAACGGTGTTCCTGACCGGCCTGCTGGTTCTCGTCCCGCTCGCGATCACGCTGTGGGTGCTCGGCCTCATCATCGGCACGATGGACCAGACGCTGCTGCTGCTGCCCGAATCGTGGCAGCCGGAGCGGATGCTCGGCTTCCACCTGCCGGGGATCGGCGCGGTGCTGACGCTCGCGTTCATCTTCGTCGTCGGGCTGGCCACGCAGAACTTCATCGGCCAGAAGCTCGTCACGTGGTGGAACGCGGTCGTGCGTCACATCCCGGTCGTCGGGCCGATCTACACGAGCGTCAAGCAGGTGTCGGACACGCTGCTGTCGAGCAGCGGCAACGCGTTCCGCAAGGCGCTGCTGATCGAATACCCGCGGCGCGGCTCGTATACGATCGCGTTTCTGACGGGCACGCCCGGCGGCGACGTGGTCAACCATCTGACGGAAGAGTACGTGAGCGTGTACGTGCCCACGACGCCGAACCCGACGTCGGGCTTCTTCCTGATGCTGCCGAAGAGCGAAGTCATCGAACTCGACATGTCGGTCGATGCCGCGCTCAAGTACATCGTCTCGATGGGCGTCGTGGCGCCTTCGGCGCCGGCTCCGGCGCCCGCCCGCCGTCCCGTCGAGCCGCCGCTGTAAGTAAAGAATCATCGCCCGGGCCGCGCGTTGCGGCACCCGTTGATCAAACCGAACGAAAGCAAACATCATGTCGATGCGTACTGAATACTGCGGTCTCGTGACCGAACACCTGCTGGGCCAAACCGTGTCGCTGTGCGGCTGGGTGCAGCGCCGCCGCGATCACGGCGGTGTGATCTTCATCGACCTGCGCGATCGTGAAGGCCTCGTGCAGGTGGTGTGCGACCCGGATCGCGCGGAAATGTTCGCGACCGCCGAAGGCGTGCGCAACGAGTTCTGCGTGCAGATCAAGGGTCTCGTGCGCAACCGTCCGGAAGGCACGGTCAACGCCGGCCTGAAGAGCGGCAAGATCGAAGTGCTGTGCCATGAGCTGATCGTGCTGAACGCGTCGATCACGCCGCCGTTCCAGCTCGACGACGACAACCTGTCGGAAACGACGCGCCTCACGCATCGCGTGCTCGACCTGCGCCGTCCGCAGATGCAGCACAACCTGCGCCTGCGCTACCGCGTCGCGATCGAAGCACGCAAGTACCTCGACGAGCAGGGCTTCATCGACATCGAAACGCCGATGCTGACGAAGAGCACGCCGGAAGGCGCCCGCGATTACCTCGTGCCGTCGCGCGTGAACGCGGGCCAGTTCTTCGCGCTGCCGCAGTCGCCGCAGTTGTTCAAGCAGCTGCTGATGGTCGCGAACTTCGACCGTTACTACCAGATCACCAAGTGCTTCCGCGACGAGGACCTCCGTGCCGATCGTCAGCCGGAATTCACGCAGATCGACTGCGAGACGTCGTTCCTCGGCGAGCAGGAAATTCGCGACCTGTTCGAAGACATGATCCGTCACATCTTCAAGACGACGATCGACGTCGAACTCGACGCGAAATTCCCGGTGATGCCGTACTCGGAAGCGATGGCGCGTTTCGGTTCGGACAAGCCGGACCTGCGCGTGCAGCTCGAATTCACCGAGCTGACCGACGCGATGAAGGACGTCGACTTCAAGGTGTTCAGCACGCCGGCCAACGCGAAGGACGGCCGTGTCGCGGCGCTGCGCGTGCCGAAGGGCGGCGAGCTGTCGCGCGGCGACATCGACGGTTACACGGAATTCGTGCGCATCTACGGCGCGAAGGGCCTCGCATGGATCAAGGTCAACGAGAAGGCGAAGGGCCGCGACGGCCTGCAAAGCCCGATCGTCAAGAACCTGCACGACGCGTCGATCGCGGCGATCCTCGAGCGCACCGGCGCTGAAGACGGCGACATCATCTTCTTCGCGGCCGACCGCGCGAAGGTCGTCAACGACAGCCTCGGCGCACTGCGCCTGAAGATCGGCCATTCGGAATTCGGCAAGGCGAACGGCCTCGTCCAGGCCGGCTGGAAGCCGCTGTGGGTCGTCGACTTCCCGATGTTCGAATACGACGACGAAGACGCGCGCTACGTCGCCGCGCACCATCCGTTCACCAGCCCGAAGGACGAGCACCTCGAGTACCTCGAGACCGATCCGGGCCGTTGCCTCGCGAAGGCGTACGACATGGTGCTGAACGGCTGGGAAATCGGCGGCGGCTCGGTGCGTATCCACCGTGAGGAAGTGCAGAGCAAGGTGTTCCGCGCGCTGAAGATCGGCGCGGAAGAAGCGCAACTGAAGTTCGGCTTCCTGCTGGACGCGCTGCAGTATGGCGCGCCGCCGCACGGCGGTATCGCATTTGGCCTCGACCGCATCGTCACGATGATGGCCGGCGCCGACTCGATCCGCGACGTGATCGCGTTCCCGAAGACGCAGCGTGCGCAGGATCTGCTCACGCAGGCGCCGAGCCCGGTCGACGAGCGTCAGCTGCGCGAGCTGCACATCCGTCTGCGTCAGCCGGAACAGCCGAAGGCGTAACGCGTGCCACAGGTCGTGTGCGCGGCGACGCGTGCACGACATCCAGCGAAAAAGGCGCCGTGGTGCGCCTTTTTCGTTTTTTGCGGTACAGTCGCAGCACTTGCCGCACGTTCCGGCACAGGCCCGGCGCCCGGCCCTGTGCCGCATGAAACAAAGATGACGAAGCCGCCGAAAATCCCCGAATCCGTTCTCGTCGTGATCTATACGCCCGAACTCGACGTGCTGGTGATCAAGCGTGCCGACCAGCCCGATTTCTGGCAATCGGTGACCGGATCGAAGGACGCGCTCGACGAGCCGCTCGCGCTCACGGCCGCGCGCGAAGTCGCTGAAGAAACCGGCATCTCGGTCGGGTCGCACGACGTGCCGGCCACCGCGCTGATCGACTGGCACCACCGGATCGAATACAGCATCTATCCGCAATACCTGCATCGCTATGCGCCGGGCGTCACGCGCAACGTCGAGCACTGGTTCGGCCTGTGCGTGCCGCGCCGCGTCGACGTGACGTTGTCGCCGCGCGAGCACGTCGACCACGCGTGGCTGCCGTACCGTGAAGCGGCCGCGCGCTGCTTCTCGCCGTCGAACGCCGAGGCGATCCTGCAATTGCCCGTGCGCGTGTCGCTCGCGCGGGCGCCGCACGGCTCGTCCGCATGAATGCGGAAACCCGCAAGCGCTTCGCGCAATTGCGGCAGATGTTCCTGCAGGAGCGCGGCTCCGCGTCGCGGCTCGCGTTCACGGCCGGCAACACGGTGCGGCTCTGCGAGACCGGCAGCGAATTTTTCCACGCGCTGATCGAACGGATCGATGCGGCGCGCGAGCAGGTGATGCTCGAAACCTACATCTTCTGCGACGACGCGGCTGGCCGCCCGGTGTCGGATGCGCTGATTCGCGCGGCGCAGCGCGGCGTGCGCGTACGCGTGATCACCGACGGCGTCGGCACCGCGCGCCTGCCGCTGTTCGATACGTGGGCCGGGGCCGGTGTCGAGCACTGCATCTACAACCGCTACCTGTTCGGCCGCTTCGGCTTCTCGCGCACGCACCGCAAGCTTGCGGTGATCGATCATGCGGTCGCGTTCTGCGGCGGCATCAACATCGTCGACGACTACGCGCAGGGCAGCGCGACGCTGCCGTTCCCGCGCTGGGATTTCGCGGTCGAGATGGCCGGGCCGGCGGTGTCGGACGTGCGCGCCGCGTTCGAGCTGCAGTGGCACCGCATCCAGTTCGGCCACAAGCCGTACGCGCAGTACGCGGCCGGGCTGCACGGCGGCGAGGCGTTCCCGGACATGTTCCGGCGCTGGATGCGCAGCCACCGGTGGATCAAGGCCGGTGCGCTGCGGGTCGTGACGGAGCCGAGCGTCGCGTTCGTCGCGCGCGACAACGTCGTGAACCGCCGCGCGATCGAGAAGGCGTATCTCGCCGCGATCGGCCAGGCGCGCCAGCGGATCCTGCTCGCGAATCCGTATTTCATGCCGGGCCGCAAGCTGCGCCGCGCGCTGACGGGCGCCGCGCGCCGCGGCGTCGACGTGCGGATCCTGATCGGCCGCAACGAGTTCACGGCGCTCGATACGGCCGTGCCGTTCCTGTATCACGCGCTGCTGCGCGCGGGCGTGCGCGTGGCGGAATACGACAAGACGATCCTGCACGGCAAGGTCGCGGTGATCGACGACAACTGGGCGACCGTCGGCTCGTCGAACCTCGACGCGCTGAGCCTGATGCTGAACAATGAGGCGAATGTCGTGCTGGTGCGCTACGATGCGGTCACCAACGAACTGCGCGACGCAATCGCGGCCGCCTTCACCGAAGGCCGCGAAATCGACGCCGCCCGGTATGCCGCGCGGCCCCGCATCGAGCGCATGCTGAACTGGCTCGCGTACAACACGTACCGCATCGTGATGAAGGCGCTGACGGTCGGTGGTTACGACTGACACGGACTAAGCATCCGCTTCAAAAATCTGTCCGCACGTTCGTGCGGAAAAGCCGCTCCGGTCCCGCCGGAATCGCGCAAAATAGCGGCTCGGTTAGACACCGGTTTCTAATAATTTCCTTGTTTCGCGAGCGGCCGCACTCAATAATAGTACGGCCGTTCGATTTTATTCGAACCCCCGAACGGTTACAGAAATAGCTATGCGAAAAGGCGAACAGACGCGTGCCGCGATACTCGAAGCTGCTTTGGACCTCGCCAGCCGTGACGGGCTGGAGGGGCTGACGATCGGCCTGCTGGCCGAGCGCATGCAGATGAGCAAGAGTGGTGTGTTCGCGCACTTCGGATCGCGCGAAGACCTGCAGGTCGAGGTCGTCCGCGAGTATCACCATCGTTTCGAAAACGAGGTGTTCTTTCCGAGCCTGCGCGAGCCGCGAGGCTTGCCGCGCCTTCGGGCGATGCTGGCCCGCTGGACGGAGAAGCGCATCCAGGAGGTGACGACCGGATGCATCTACATCAGCGGCGCCGTCGAGTACGACGACCGGCCGGACAGCCCCGTGCGCGAGCAGTTGATCGCGAGCGTGACGGCCTGGCGTGCCGCGATGCTGCGTGCCATTTCGCAGGCGAAGGAAGAAGGTCATCTGCGTGCGGATACCGATCCGGACCTGATGCTCTTCGAGTTGTACAGCTTCACGCTCGGCCTGCATCACGACGCACGATTCCTGCATTCGCCGGATGCCGTGCGCCTCACGTGGGCCGCGCTGGAAAAGACGATCGTTTCGTATCAGAGCGAGAGCCGTTAGCGGCGCGTGATCCGCCCGCCAGGAGCTCGAGCCGTTTTGCCCACCTTTGGAGAGAGTCATGGGACAGTACGCCGCGCCGCTGCGCGACATGCAATTCGTGTTGCACGAGCTTCTGAACGTCGAAGCCGAGGTCAAGCAAATGCCGCGGCACGCGGACCTCGACGCCGACACGATCAACCAGGTCCTCGAGGAGGCGGGCAAGTTCTGCTCCGAGGTACTGTTCCCGCTGAACCAGGTCGGCGACCGTGAAGGCTGCACGTACGAAGGCGACGGCGTCGTGAAGACCCCGACCGGCTTCAAGGAAGCGTATCGGCAGTACGTCGAGGCAGGCTGGCCGGCGCTCGGCTGCGATCCGGACTACGGCGGCCAGGGCCTGCCCGCGTTCGTGAACAACGCGCTCTATGAAATGCTGAACTCCGCGAACCAGGCATGGACGATGTATCCGGGCCTGTCGCACGGCGCCTACGAATGCCTGCACGCGCACGGCGCGCCGGAACTCCAGAAGCAGTATCTGCCGAAGCTCGTGTCGGGCGAATGGACGGGCACGATGTGCCTGACCGAGCCGCACTGCGGCACCGACCTCGGCATCCTGCGCACCAAGGCCGAACCGAACGGCGACGGCTCGTACTCGATCAGCGGCACGAAGATCTTCATCTCGAGCGGCGAGCACGACATGTCGAAGAACATCGTCCACCTCGTGCTCGCGCGCCTGCCGGACGCGCCGCAAGGCACGAAGGGGATCTCGCTGTTCATCGTGCCGAAGTTCGTTCCGGACGCCGCGGGCGAGCCGGGCGAGCGCAACGGCATCAAGTGCGGCTCGATCGAACACAAGATGGGCATCCACGGCAACTCGACGTGCGTGATGAACCTCGACAACGCGAAGGGCTGGATGGTCGGCGAGCCGAACAAGGGCCTCAACGCGATGTTCGTGATGATGAACGCCGCGCGCCTGGGCGTCGGCATGCAGGGCCTGGGCCTCACGGAAGTCGCGTACCAGAACTCGCTGACGTACGCGAAGGAGCGCCTGCAGATGCGCTCGCTGACGGGCCCGAAGGCACCGGACAAGCCGGCCGACCCGATCATCGTGCACCCGGACGTGCGCCGCATGCTGCTCACGCAGAAGGCCTACGCGGAAGGCGCGCGCGCATTCACGTACTGGTCCGCGCTGCAGATCGACAAGGAGCTGTCGCACGGTGACGAAGCGGTGCGCAAGGAAGCGGCCGACCTCGTCGCGCTGCTCACGCCGATCATCAAGGCGTTCCTGACCGACAACGCGTTCGAGTCGACCAACCAC
Source organism: Burkholderia sp. RF2-non_BP3 (assembly GCF_001522185.1). NCBI lineage: Bacteria > Pseudomonadati > Pseudomonadota > Betaproteobacteria > Burkholderiales > Burkholderiaceae > Burkholderia > Burkholderia sp. RF2-non_BP3. Next base: position 55,306 of record NZ_LOSU01000043.1, read on the forward strand.
GCAATGCAGATCTACGGCGGCCACGGCTTCATCTCCGAGTGGGGCATGGAGCAGTACGTGCGCGACGCGCGGATCAACATGATCTACGAAGGCACGAACTCGATCCAGTCGCTCGACCTGCTGGGCCGCAAGGTGCTCGGCGACATGGGCGCGAAGCTGAAGAAGTTCGGCAAGCTCGTCACCGAATTCGCGGAAGCCGAAGGCGTGAAGCCGGAGATGGCCGAGTTCATCAACCCGCTCGCCGACATCGGCGACAAGGTGCAGAAGCTGACGATGGAAATCGGCATGAAGGCGATGCAGAATCCGGACGAAGTCGGCGCCGCCGCCGTGCCGTACCTGCGCACCGTCGGCCACCTGGTGTTCTCGTACTTCTGGGCGCGCATGGCGCGTCTCGCCCTCGACAAGGAAGCGTCGGGCGACCCGTTCTACAAGTCGAAGCTCGCGACCGCACGCTTCTATTTCGCGCGCCTGCTGCCCGAGACCGCGGCGACGATCCGCGCCGCGCGCGCCGGCTCGAAGACGCTGATGGAAGTCGACGAATCGCTGTTCTGACGCGAGTCCGGGCGGTGCGCGCCGCGCGCCGCCCGAACGCAACGGTTCCTGGTACTCACTTCGTCGTGCAGCCCTCACAACCCGCGCTGCACGACATTATCCGGAGACATCCCGTGAGCAATTTCCTGATTCGCAAGGTCGCCGTGCTGGGCGCCGGCGTGATGGGCGCGCAGATCGCCGCGCACCTCGTCAACGCGCGCGTGCCGGTGCTGCTGTTCGACCTGCCGGCCAAGGAAGGCCCGAAAAACGCGATCGCGCTGAAGGCGATCGAGAACCTGAAGAAGCTGTCGCCCGCGCCGTTCGGCGTGAAGGACGACGCGAAATACCTCGAAGCCGCGAACTACGAAGACGACATCGCGAAGCTCGCCGAGTGCGACGTCGTGATCGAGGCGATCGCCGAGCGGATGGACTGGAAGCACGACCTGTACAAGAAGGTCGCGCCGCACATCGCACCGAACGCGATCTTCGCGACCAACACGTCGGGCCTGTCGATCACGAAGCTGTCCGAAGGCTTCTCGGACGAGCTGAAGTCGCGCTTCTGCGGCGTGCACTTCTTCAACCCGCCGCGCTACATGCACCTCGTCGAGCTGATCCCGACCGCGCACACGCGTCCGGAGATCCTCGACCAGCTCGAGACCTTCCTGACGAGCATCGTCGGCAAGGGCGTCGTGCGCGCGAAGGACACGCCGAACTTCATCGCGAACCGCGTCGGCATCTTCTCGATCCTCGCGGTGATCACCGAGGCCGCGAAGTTCGGCCTGCGCTTCGACGAAGTCGACGACCTGACGGGCAGCCGCCTCGGCCGCGCGAAGTCGGCGACGTTCCGCACCGCGGACGTGGTCGGCCTCGACACGATGGCGCACGTGATCAAGACGATGCAGGACAACCTCGCCGACGATCCGTTCTTCCCGGTCTATCAGACGCCTGCCGTGCTCGCCGAACTGGTGAAGCAGGGCGCGCTCGGCCAGAAGACGGGCGGCGGCTTCTACAAGAAGGAAGGCAAGGCGATCAAGGTGCTCGACGCGAAGACGGGCACTTACGTCGATTCGGGCGCGAAGGCGGATGAAACCGTCGGCCGCATCCTGAAGCGCCCGCCGGCGGAACGCCTGAAGCTGCTGCGCGAGACGGACCATCCGCACGCGCAGTTCCTGTGGTCGATCTTCCGTGACGTGTTCCACTACATCGGCGTGCATCTCGAGTCGATCGCCGACAACGCGCGTGACGTCGACCTCGCGATCCGCTGGGGCTTCGGCTGGAACGAAGGCCCGTTCGAAGGCTGGCAGGCTGCCGGCTGGAAGCAGGTCGCCGAGTGGGTGCAGGAAGACATCGCGGCCGGCAAGGCGCTCGCGAACGTGCCGCTGCCGTCGTGGGTGCTCGAAGGCGCGGTTGCGGAGAAGGGCGGCGTGCACACGGCCGAAGGCTCGTGGGCGCCGGCGTCGAAGCGCTTCGTGCCGCGCTCCGACCTGGCCGTCTACGGCAAGCAGGTGTTCCGCGCGCCGCTCGTCGGCGAAGCCGGCGCCGACCCGAAGACGTACGGCAAGACGCTGTTCGAAACCGACGCCGTGCGTGCATGGGTCGACGATCGCGCAGGCGAGGACGACGTCGTGATCGTGTCGTTCAAGTCGAAGATGAACACGATCGGACCGAGCGTGATCGACGGCCTCGTGCAGGCAATCGAACTCGCGGAGAAGGACTACAAGGGCGTGGTGATCTGGCAGCCGACGTCGCTGAAGCTCGGCACGCCGGGCGGCCCGTTCTCGGCCGGTGCGAACCTCGAAGAGGCGATGCCCGCGTTCATGATGGGCGGCGCGAAGGGCATCGAGCCGTTCGTGAAGAAATTCCAGGAAGGCATGCTGCGCGTGAAGTACGCGAACGTGCCGGTCGTCGCGGCCGTATCGGGCATCGCGCTCGGCGGCGGGTGCGAGCTGATGCTGCACAGCGCGAAGCGCGTCGTGCACGTCGAGAGCTACATCGGTCTCGTCGAAGTCGGCGTCGGCCTCGTGCCGGCGGGCGGCGGCCTGAAGGAGGCGGCGCTGCGCGCGGCGGATGCGGCAACGGCCGCGAACGCGACCACCGACATCCTGAAGTTCGTCACGAAGTCGTTCGAGAACGCGGCGATGGCGAAGGTGTCGTCGTCGGCGCACGATGCACGCGCGATGGGCTACCTGAAGCCGTCCGACACGATCATCTTCAACGTGTTCGAGCTGCTCGACACCGCGAAGAAGGAAGCACGCGCGCTGGCGGCCGTCGGCTACCGTGCGCCGCTGCGCGCGAAGGACGTGCCGGTCGCGGGCCGCTCGGCGATCGCGACGATCAAGGCGTCGCTCGTCAACATGCGTGACGGCCGCTTCATCAGCGAGCACGACTACCTGATCGCGAGCCGCATCGCCGAAGCCGTGTGCGGCGGCGACGTCGAAGCCGGCAGCCTCGTCGACGAGCAGTGGCTGCTCGCGCTCGAGCGCCGCGCGTTCGTCGAGCTGCTCGGCACGCAGAAGACGCAGGAACGGATCATGGGCATGTTGCAGACCGGCAAGCCGGTGCGTAACTGAGCGAGCGGATAAGGAGCTTCAAATGAGCAAACAACTGCAAGACGCATACATCGTCGCCGCCAGCCGCACCCCGATCGGCAAGGCCCCGCGCGGTGTCTTCAAGAACACGCGCCCCGACGAGCTGCTGGTTCACGCGATCAAGTCGGCGGTCGCGCAGGTGCCCGGCCTCGACACGAAGGTGATCGAGGACGCGATCATCGGCTGCGCGATTCCGGAAGCCGAGCAGGGCCTGAACGTCGCCCGCATGGGCGCGCTGCTCGCGGGCCTGCCGCAGACGGTCGGCGGCGTGACGGTCAACCGCTTCTGCGCGTCGGGCATCACGGCGCTGGCGATGGCGGCGGACCGCATCCGCGTCGGCGAATCGGACGCGCTGCTCGCGGGCGGCTGCGAATCGATGAGCATGGTGCCGATGATGGGCAACAAGCCGTCGATGTCGCCGCACATCTTCGATCGCAGCGAGGATTTCGGCATTGCATACGGGATGGGCTTGACGGCCGAGCGCGTCGCCGAGCAGTGGAAGGTGAGCCGCGAAGACCAGGACGCGTTCTCGGTCGAGTCGCATCGCAAGGCGCTCGCCGCGCAGCAGGCCGGCGAGTTCGGCGACGAAATTGCCGCGTACACGATCACCGAGCGTTTCCCGAACCTCGCGACGGGCGAAGTCGACGTGAAGACGCGCGAAATCGCGCTCGACGAAGGTCCGCGCGCGGACACGTCGCTCGAAGGCCTCGCGAAGTTGCGCACGGTGTTCGCGAACAAGGGCTCGGTCACGGCCGGCAACAGCTCGCAGACGTCGGACGGCGCGGGCGCGCTGCTGGTCGTGTCGGAGAAGGTGCTCAAGGAATTCAACCTGACGCCGCTCGCGCGCTTCGTGAGCTTCGCGGTGCGCGGCGTGCCGCCGGAAATCATGGGCATCGGCCCGAAGGAAGCGATCCCGGCCGCGCTGAAGGCCGCGGGCCTGAAGCAGGACGATCTCGACTGGATCGAGCTGAACGAGGCATTCGCCGCGCAGTCGCTGGCGGTGATCCGCGATCTCGGCCTCGACCCGTCGAAGGTCAACCCGGTCGGCGGCGCGATCGCGCTCGGCCACCCGCTCGGCGCGACCGGCGCGATCCGCGCGGCGACCGTCGTGCACGGCCTGCGCCGCCGCAACCTGAAGTACGGGATGGTCACGATGTGCGTCGGCACCGGCATGGGTGCGGCGGGCATCATCGAACGCCTGTAAGCGGAGCGGGACAGTAGCGATCACGGTGCGCGAGCCACGAGCTTGCGCACCGTTTTTCATTCCGGAAGAGGAAAGTCAAAGGAGACGGTTGTGGCCGAAATTCAAGTGGAACGCGCCGACGGCGTGATGACGATCACGATCGCGCGCCCGGCGAAGAAGAACGCGCTGACGGCGGCGATGTACCAGACGATGGCCGATGCGCTCGCCGACGCGCAGGAAGACAAGGCGATCCGCGTGATCCTGCTGCGCGGCAGCGACGGCAACTTCAGCGCGGGGAACGATCTCGAGGATTTCCTGAAGGCGCCGCCGAAGGACGAGAACGCGTCGGTATTCCAGTTTCTCGCGCGGATCAGCGGCGCGACCAAGCCGATCGTCGCCGCGGTGCCGGGCATCGCGGTCGGTGTCGGCGTGACGATGCTGCTGCACTGCGATCTCGTCTACGCGGCCGACACCGCGGCATTCTCGCTGCCGTTCGCGCAGCTCGGGCTGTGCCCGGAAGCCGCATCGAGCGTGCTGCTGCCGCGCCTGGCCGGCCATCAGGTCGCCGCTGAAAAGCTGCTGCTCGGCGAAGCGTTCGACGCGCTGGAAGCGCACCGCATCGGCATCGTCAACCGCGTGCTGCCGGCCGCCGAGCTCGACGCATTCGCGGCGAAGCAGGCCGCGAAGCTCGCGGCGCTGCCGGCGTCGTCGCTGCGCGTGACGAAGGCGTTGCTGAAGGAGACGGGCGGGGTGTCCGTTGCCGCGCGGATGAACGAGGAAGCCGGCCACTTCTCCGCGATGCTGCGCGCGCCGGAAGCCCGCGAGGCGATGACCGCGTTCTTCGAGAAGCGCAAGCCGGATTTCCGTCAGTTCGATTGACGCAGCGGCCGGGCGGCCGGCATCAGGCCGTGCCGTAATCGACGTGGCCGGTTTCGCGGCAGAAGCAGACCAGCCGCAGGCCGGCCGCCTTCGCGATCTCGATCGCGAGCGACGACGGCGCGGAGATCGTCGCGACCATCGGGATTCCGACCCGCGCCGACTTGCGCACGAGCTCGTAGCTCGCGCGGCTCGACAGGAACACGAAGCCGTCGGTCGCGTCGGCGCGCGACAGCACGAGCGAGCCGATCAGCTTGTCGAGCGCGTTGTGGCGGCCGACATCCTCGAACGCCATCCGGATCGCGCCTGTTGCGTCGCACCACGCGGCCGCGTGCAGGCCGCCAGTGAGCTGCGTGAGCGCCTGGTGCACCGGCAGCGCGTGGGCCGCGCGCGCGAGCGCGTCGGGCGCGAGGCGCGCGAGAAAGCCGGTGTCGGGCACCCGCTCGGGCGCGAGGTCGAGCAGGTCGATGCTCTCGATCCCGCACACGCCGCAGCCGGTACGCCCCGCGAGCGCGCGGCGACGGTCCTTCAGCGCGGCGAAAGCCTGCTGGACGACCTCCAGATGCACCTCCGCGTGCGGCAGCGATGCATCGGCGTGGAGGATCACCTCGATGTCCTTGATGTCGCTGCCGCGTTCGACGATCCCTTCCGAGATCGCGAAGCCGACCGCGAACGCCTCGAGGTCGCGCGGCGTGCACATCATCACCGCGTGCGAGATGCCGTTGAAGACCAGCGCGACCGGCCATTCCTGGCCGACGTAATCGTGTGCGGTTTCGACGGCGCCGCCGCGCGTGCGGCGCACGGACAGCTCGATCGCGCCGCGCGGTTCTTCTGTTTCAGTCGGATTCACGAGCACTCCCGTTGATTCGTGGCGGGGCGGCGACGATCGTATCCGCCGCTCGCGCGCAGAGGTTCTAAAATACCTCAGACAGGCCGGCCGCGCCGGCATCCGCCACTCAGGTAACGACCATGGGACTCAGCGACGCTCCGCTGCTATTCAATTTCGAACACGATTCGTCGGAAAACCTGACGTACATCCCGATGATCGTGCGTTTCAATCTCGACCGTTTCGGTCTGCGGATTTCACTGGAGCAGTGGCAGCTGCTGCCGCTCGAGGACCGCAAGCTGCTCGCACGCTTCCCGGCCGACGACGACACCGCGATCGAGCCCAATTTCGATCACGCGCTGTTCGAAATGCTGCGCACGCACGCCGACCTCGAACCGTCGTGGTTCCAGCCCGACGAGCAGCCGAGCTGGCGAGCGACCGATTCGGTGCCGGACGCGCTCGTGCAGCAGAGCGCGCTGGCCGGGCTGCCGGCGCCCGCGCTCGCGCAGTGGCAGCGGCTCGCGCCGTTCCAGCGCTACGTGCTGATGAAGCTGTCGCGCAAGCCGAAGCTCAATCACGACTTCCTGCCCGCGATGCGGGAGTTCGGGCTGACGGCCACGCACTGACGGGCCGCGTGCGGCGCCGCAGCGCGGCGCGCGCCGATCAGAGCGGCGGCAGTGGCCGCGGCTTGCGGTCGGGGCCGGTCGCGACGTAGGTGAGCGTTGCTTCGGTGACCTTCACGATTTCGCCCATCAGGCGCATGCGCTGCGCGTACACCTCGACGTCGACCGTCACCGACGTGTTGCCGGTGCGCATGATGGTGGCGTAGAAGCTCAGCAAATCGCCGACGAACACCGGCTGCTTGAACACGAACGAATTGACCGCGACCGTCGCGACGCGGCCATTCGCGCGCTGGCTCGCGGGGATCGAGCCGGCGATGTCGACCTGCGACATGATCCAGCCGCCGAACACGTCGCCGTGGACGTTCGCGTCGTGCGGTTGCGGGACGACGCGCAGCGCGGGCTGCTTTTGCGGAAGTTCGAGGGTCGAATCGGTCATGGCGGGGCTTTCATCCTGTAATAAATGCGCCGCCGCGCGCAGGCCAGCCAGCGAGGCCGCCGGCAGCGGCGCGTAGCGGCTTCTGCGACAATACAACGTTCGCAAATTGTACGAGAAAGCGGACGAGCCGGCCGCCACCGCAACGCGTGCCGCACCGCCGCCGATCCTTCCCCCATGCGCCGATATTCCGCTTCCGGCGAGGCCGCGCCGGCTCAGACCGGGCCTCGCAACGACTGGCAGACCATCCGGTCGCTGCTGCCGTACCTGGCCACCTACAAATGGCGCGTCGCGCTCGCGCTCGGCTGCCTGATCGGCGCGAAGGTCGCGAACCTCGGCGTGCCGGTCGTGATGAAGCGCATCGTCGATCATCTGTCGGCGGTGCAGCAACTCACCGCGCTCGGCCGCGCGGAGCAGTCGGCCGGCATCGTGCTGGCGGGCGGCGTCGGCCTGCTGGTCATCGCCTATGCGCTCGTGCGGCTGTCGACGTCGCTCTTCACCGAGCTGCGCGAGATCCTGTTCTCGAAGGTCACCGAGAGCGCGGTGCGCCAGCTCGCGCTGCAGGTGTTCCGGCATCTGCACGGGCTGTCGCTGCGCTTTCATCTCGAGCGCCAGACGGGCGGCATGTCGCGCGACATCGAACGCGGCACGCGCGGCATCCAGCAACTGATTTCCTATTCGCTGTACAGCATCCTGCCGACGCTCGTCGAGGTCGGGCTCGTGCTCGGCTTCTTCGTGGTCAAGTACGAGGCGTACTACGCATACGTGACGTTCGCGGCGCTGGTCACGTACATCGTGTTCACCGTGAAGGTCACCAACTGGCGCACGCACTTTCGCCGCACGATGAACGAACTCGATTCGCGCGCGAACTCGCGGGCGATCGATTCGCTGATCAACTACGAGACGGTGAAGTACTTCGGCAACGAGGAGTGGGAGGCGCAGCGCTACGACGAAAACCTGAAGCGCTACCGCAAGGCCGCGATCCGCTCGCAGAATTCGCTGTCGGTGCTGAACTTCGGCCAGCAGGCGATCATCGGCACCGGGCTCGTGTTCATCCTGTGGCGCGCGACGCAGGGCGTGCTGGCCGGCAAGCTGACGCTCGGCGATCTCGTGCTGATCAACACGTTCATGCTGCAGCTGTACATCCCGCTGAATTTTCTCGGCGTCGTGTATCGCGAACTGAAGCAGAGCCTCACCGACATGGACCGCATGTTCGGACTGCTGTCGGCCGCGAAGGAAGTCGCGGACGCGCCCGACGCGCGACCGCTCGCGGTGGCCGGCGCGCAGGTCCGCTTCGAGCACGTGAACTTCGCGTACGAAGCGTCGCGGCAAATCCTGCACGACGTGACGTTTACGATCGACGCGGGCACGACGACCGCGGTGGTCGGGCACAGCGGGTCAGGCAAGTCGACGCTGTCGCGGCTGCTGTTCCGCTTCTACGATCTCGACCGGCAGGCGGGCGGTGCGATCCGGATCGACGGTCAGGACATTCGCGACGTCACGCAGGACTCGCTGCGTGCATCGATCGGGATCGTGCCGCAGGACACCGTGCTGTTCAACGACTCGATCTACTACAACATCGCGTACGGCCGGCCGACCGCGAGCCGCGACGAAGTGATCGCGGCCGCGCGCGCCGCGCACATCCACGACTTCATCGAGAGCTTGCCGAAGGGCTATGACACGCCGGTCGGCGAGCGCGGGCTGAAGCTGTCGGGCGGCGAGAAGCAGCGCGTCGCGATTGCGCGCACGCTGTTGAAGGATCCGCCGGTGCTGCTGTTCGACGAGGCGACGTCGGCGCTCGATTCGCGCTCGGAGCGCGCGATCCAGCACGAACTCGACCAGATCGCGCGGCACCGCACGACGCTCGTGATCGCGCACCGGCTGTCGACGGTCGTGCATGCGCAGCAGATTCTCGTGATGGACCATGGGCGGATCGTCGAGCGCGGCACGCACGACGAACTCGTGCGCGCGGACGGGCTGTATGCGCAGATGTGGGCGCTGCAGCAGCAGCGCGCGGCGGCGGGCGGGGAAGCGGCCGAGGCCGCGTGAGCGTGGATGCCGCGCCGGGCGGCGCGGGAACGGTCGGTTCAGCGACCGTTCGGCATCGGGCGGCGTTGCGCCGTCACGGCCGGGCGCTCCGGCGCGGCGTGCTCGGCATTTGATTCACGAGCGGCCTGGCGGCGATCGGCCGGGCCGTCATCGGCCTTGCGGGCCCTTGGCCACCGCGCCCTGTGGCTCGACGGCCAGGCCGAGAAACGATCAGCCTGCGGCGGCACGCAGCCGCGCATCCAGTTCGCCCAGTTGCGCGGGCGTGCCGACGTTCTCCCAGATACCTTCATACAATTCGCCGCTCGCGCGGCCGGCCTCGATGGTCGCCTTGAAATACGGCGTCAGCGGCCGGTGCGTGCCGGGCACGATGTCGCGGAACATCCGCGTGTCGTACACGCCGATGCTGCCGAACGTGACGCGCGGGGCGCCGGCGAGCGCCAGCCGGCCGTCGTCGCGGAGCACGAAATCGCCGTCCGGGTGGAACGGCGGGTTCGGCACCATCACGAGATGCATCGCGGGCGCGTCGAGTGCGGCCATCCGCGCGGCGCGGGCGGCAAGCGTCCGGTAGTCGAATGCGCAGTACACGTCGCCCGCGACCGCCGCGAACACCGTCGGCCGGCCGTCGCGCTCGAGCAGCGGCAGCGCTTGCGCGATGCCACCGGCGGTTTCCAGCGCGTCGCCTTCGGCCGAATACGCGAGTCGCACACCCCAGCGCGAGCCGTCGCCGAGCGTTGCCTCGAGCTGTTCGCCGAGCCACGCGTGGTTGATCACGATCGTTTCGATGCCCGCGCGCGCGAGCGCCTCGATCTGCCAGACGATCAGCGGCTTGCCGCCGACTTCGAGCAGCGGCTTCGGGCGGGTGTCGGTCAGCGGGCGCATCCGCTCGCCGCGCCCGGCGGCGAAAATCATCGCCGTGGTCAGGGTAGTGCTCATGTTCGGCTGAATGTGAGGGCGGTCAGAACGTATAGCCGACGTCGGCCGCGCCCTTGCCCTCGAGCTCGTCGAGCAGCTTCGCGAACGGCACGAGCGGGCGGTAGCGCAGCGCGACCTTGCGCGCGTACGCGAGGAAGCGCGGCAGATCGTTCAGGTAATGCGGCTTGCCGTCGCGGTAGTTGATCCGCGCAAACAGGCCGAGGATCTTGATGTGGCGCTGCAGCCCCATCCATTCGAGCTGGCGGTAGAACTCGCCGAAGTCCGGATCGACCGGCAGGCCGGCCTTCTTCGCCTTTTCCCAGTAATACGCGAAGCAGTCGAGCTCGAACTCCTCGTCCCAGCTGATGAACGCGTCGCGCAACAGCGACACGACGTCGTACGTCAGCGGCCCGTACACGGCGTCCTGGAAGTCGAGCACACCGGGGTTCGGTTCGCAGACCATCAGGTTGCGCGGCATGAAATCGCGCAGCATGAAGCCCTGCGGCTGCGCATGGGCGCTCGCGACCAGCAGTGCGAAGGTGCGGTCGAGCGTGCCGCGCATCGCGTCGGTGACGGGCTTGCCGAGGTGCCGGCCGACGAACCATTCGGGCAGCAGCTCCATCTCGCGGCGCAGGAATGCCTCGTCGAACGGCGGCAGCACGTCGGGCTTCGAGCTCAGCTGGAAGCGGATCAGCGCGTCGAGCGCGTCGCGCATCAACGGGCGCGCCGCGACCGGGTCGGCCGGATCGAGCACCGAGATGTACGACGTGCGGCCGAGGTCGGTCACGAGCATGAAGCCCGCGTCGAAATCGTGGGCCAGCACCTCCGGCACGTGGTCGCCGGCCGCGGCGAGCAACTGCGCGACCTGAACGAATTCGCGACATTTCTCGGGCGGCGGCGCGTCGACCGCGACCAGCGAGCCGCCGGGGCGCGTGGCCGACGCGACCCGGAAATAGCGGCGGAAACTGGCGTCCGACGACGCGGGTGCGAGGGTCGACAGGTCGAGGGCGAAGCGCTCGGCGAGCGGGCGCAGCCACGCGGTCAGTGCGTCGAGGCGGGCGTCGGGCTGGGATGCGGCGGATGGGGGTGTCATGAAACTCGGCGGAGGGGGGAACGTCTTGCCATATAATACCCCACGACTTTTTTGACGCGCCCCGCGTCAGCTTCCGCCGTGCAGGCTCGCCGCCTGTCGCGCCGTCCGCCCGATCGCCTCCCCGGTTTGCGCTCAGCCGCAGTCGCGGTGCGACGGCGCGGCCCGCCGCGCGCGAATGTGCCGTGCAGGTGCGGTTGACAAGGGGCGATTCGCCAAACGATAGATGCCGCCCAAACCGCTATTCCCGAATGTCTTCCCCGGTGACGGGGCGCCGCGCAAACGGCGGCTCGCGCTCGCGCTACTGGCCGTGCCCGGCCTCGTGCCGGCCGTGTCGTACGCGCAGCTGTCGGGCGCGGCCGCGCAGCCGCAGCCGCTCGACTCGCCGTGGGACCTGCGTCTCGCCCCGCAGCTCGAGGATCATCCGCTGAAGGACGGCGCGAAGCCGGCCACCTTCGTGATTGCCGACCATACGAGCGGCACGGCCGATCAGGACCTCGCCGCGAAGGGCTCGGCCGAGCTGCGCCGCGGCGACGCGGTCGTGAAGGCCGACGCGATCCACTACGATCAGGATACCGACATGGCCGATGCGTACGGCCAGGTCAAGGTAATCAACGGCGGCACGTCGTTCGCGGGCCCCGAGGCGCATCTGAAGGTCGAGGCGAACCAGGGCTTCATGACGGCGCCGAAGTACCACTTCAACGTGACGGGCGGGTCCGGCAGCGCGGAGCGCGTCGACCTGCTCGACAGCGAGCGCTCGGTGTTCGTCAACGGCACCTACACCGCGTGCCAGTGCTCGACGAACCCCGCGTGGTACATCAAGGGCAGCCGTTTCGACTTCGACACGGGCGCCGACGAAGGCACCGCGCGCAACGGCGTGCTGTTCTTCCAGGGCGTGCCGATCTTCGCGAGCCCGTGGATGACGTTCCCGCTGTCGGGCGAGCGGCGCAGCGGCCTCTTGCCGCCGACGTTCTCGATGAACTCGAACAACGGGTTCGAGCTGACGCTGCCGTACTACTTCAACATCGCGCCGAACCGCGACCTGACGATCACGCCGCGCATCATCTCGCGGCGCGGCGTGCAGACCGAAGCGACGTTCCGCTATCTGTCGCCGTCGTATTCGGGCACGTTTACGGCCAATTACCTGCCCGACGACCGGCTCGCGCACCGCAACCGCTACGCGATCTACTGGCAGCACCAGCAGAACTTCGGCGGCGGTTTCGGCGGCTACGTCTACTACAACAAGGTCTCGGACGATACGTATCCCGAAGACCTTGGGTCGATGAACCAGTTCGTCAACGGGACGCAGACGCTGTACCAGCAGGAAGCCGGCCTCACGTACAACAACGGCCCGTGGTCGGTGCTCGCGCGCTATCAGCACTGGCAGACGCTGCCGCCGTCGATCGCGCCGTACAGCCGCGAACCGCAGTTGAACGTGAAGTACACGAAGTACAACGTCGGCGGCTTCGACTTCGGCGCGGAAGCCGACTATTCCCGGTTCCGCATCACGACCGCCGATGCGACCGAAGGCGACCGCATCGTCTTCAACCCGTACATCGCATACGGCGTGTACGGCCCCGGCTACTTCGTCGTGCCGAAGGTCCAGTATCACTTCGCGTCGTACGACCTGAACTATCTGTCGTCGCGCACGCCGAACAGCCCGAAGCGCTTCACCGAGTCGATTCCGACCGTGAGCTTCGACTCGGGCCTGATCTTCGACCGCTCGGTGCGCCTGTTCGGCCAGGACTTCATCCAGACGCTCGAGCCGCGCCTGTACTACGTGTACACGCCGTATCGCGACCAGTCGAACGCGCCGCTGTTCGACACCGCGGAATCGGACTTCGGCCTCGCGGAGATCTACCAGCCGAACACGTTCGTCGGCAACGACCGGATCGCGGACGCGAACCGGATCACGGCCGGCCTGACGTCGCGCTTCATCGATCCGCGCACGGGCGACGAACGCGCGCGCTTCGTGGTCGCGCAGCAGTACTATTTCGCTGACCAGCGCGTCACGCTGAATTCCGGGCAGAGCGCCGTGCTGGCGCGCCACTCGGACCTGATCGTCGGCGCCGCGCTGAAACTCGGCTCCGGCTTCATGTCGGAGACGGCGTTCCAGTACAACCAGAACAACAACCAGCTCGTGAAGTCGAGCGTCGGTTTCGGTTTCAGCCCGGGCGAGCGCCGCGTGATCAACGTCGGTTACCGCTATACGCGTGCGAACACGACGCTCGACAACCAGCCGATCAACCAGTTCCTGGTGTCCGCGCAATGGCCGCTCACGCGACGCCTGTATGCGATCGGCCGCTTCAACTACGACCTGGCCGCCGACCGGGTCGTCGACGGTCTGCTCGGCTTACAATACGACGCGGATTGCTGGGCGCTCGGAGTCGGTGTCCAGCGGTACGCGAACGGTGTGAACACGTCGGGGCAGCAGAATTCGTCGACGCGAGTCATGATGCAGCTGACGTTGAAGGGGCTGTCGAGCGTCGACAACGGTCTCGTGGCCGCATTCCGCGCCGGGGTGCCGGGCTACACGCCGCTGCCGTCCGCGCCGCCGCCGATGTCCCGCTTCAGCAATTACGAGTAACGCCGGCTTGTCTGCACCGGTCAGCACGATTTCAATGGAGTATCAGTGGCAATGAAGAAAACCCTTCGTTTCGCGGCAGTCGTGTCCAGCCTCGCCGCGTCCGCCGCGCTGCTCGCCGCCGCGCCGGCCGCGGCGCAGGCGCTTGGTTCGCAAGGCGCGCAGCTCGCCGACGAAGTCGTCGCGGTCGTCAACAACGACGTGATCACGGGCCGCGAACTCGACCAGCGCGTCGGCCTGATCTCGCGCCGGCTGCAGCAGCAGAACGCACCCGTGCCGCCGGCCGACCAGCTGCGCGCGCAGGTGCTGAACCAGATGGTGCTCGAACGCATCCAGGTGCAGAAGGCCAAGGACGACGGGATCCGCATCGACGACGCGACCGTGCAGTCCACGCTGCAGCGCCTCGCGCAGGCGAACGGGATGACGCTCGAGCAGTACCGCGCGCGGATCGTGGCGCAAGGCGTGCCCTGGAGCGTGTTCACGAGCGACGCCCGCACCGAGTTGATGCTGTCGAAGCTGCGCGAGCGCGAGGTCGACGGCAAGATCACCGTGTCGGATGCCGAGGTCGCGAACTACATCGCGAGCCAGCGCGGGCCGAACGCATCGCAACAGCAGGACCTGCGCTTCCAGCACATCTTCATCAAGGCACCGACCAACGCGCCGCAGGCCGACATCGAAGCCGCGCAGAAGAAGGCTGAAGCGCTGCTGCAGCAGGCCACGTCGGGCGCCGATTTCGAGAAGCTCGCGAAGAACAATTCGGAAGCGAACGACGCGAAGAAGGGCGGCGATCTCGGCTTCAAGGCGCCGGGCGCGCTGCCGGCCGACGTCGTCGACGCCGCATCGAAGCTGCGCCCGGGCCAGGTCAACCCGACGCTGATCCGCGTGCCGGACGGCTTCGAGATCGTGCGTCTCGTCGACCGCCGCCAGAGCCAGGGCGCGACCGCCGCGGCACCGAAGATCGTCCAGACGCACGTGCGCCACATCCTGTTGCGCGTCGGCGAAGGCAAGTCGGAAGGCCAGGCGCGCCAGCAGTTGCAGGACATCCGCCGCCAGGTCGAGGCGGGCGGCGATTTCGCGAAGTTCGCGCGCACCTACTCGCAGGACGGTTCGGCGTCGCAGGGCGGCGATCTCGGCTGGATCAGCCCGGGCGAGACCGTGCCGGAATTCGAGCGCGCGATGAACAATCTGCAGGACGGCCAGATCAGCCAGCCGATTCGTACCGAGTACGGCTACCACCTGATCCAGGTGATGGAGCGCCGCGAAGCGGAAGGCTCGGTGCAGCAGCAGATGGATATCGCGCGCCAGGCGATCGGCCAGCGCAAGGCCGAGCAGGCGTACGCCGACTGGCTGCGCGAGCTGCGCGATTCGTCGTACGTGCAGTACAAGATCGGCGGCGTCGGCCCGGCGAACTGAGCGAGCTTCGCATGACGGCATCCGCGCTGCAGATCGCGATCACGACCGGCGAACCCGCGGGTGTCGGCCCGGAGCTGACCGTGCAGGCGTTGCAGGATGCCGCGCAGCGCTGGCCGGGCGCGCATTTCACCGTGCTCGGCGACGCCGCGCTGCTCGACGCGCGCGCGGCGGCCGTCGGTGCCGATCGTGCAGTGCTCGCCGGCGGCGGGCCGGTGTCGGTCGAGCACCATCCGCTCGCCGTGCCCGCACGGGCCGGCAAGCTCGATGCGGCCAATGGCCGCTACGTGCTCGCGCTGCTCGATGCCGCGATCGACGGTGCGATGGCGGGCCGGTTCGACGCGATCGTCACCGCACCGCTGCAGAAGAGCACGATCAACGATGCCGGCGTACCGTTTACCGGCCATACCGAATACCTTGCGGAACGCACGCACACGCCGCGCGTCGTGATGATGCTGGCGGGCACCGGCGAGCGGCCGCTGCGCGTCGCGCTCGCGACCACGCACTTGCCGCTGAAGGACGTGTCGGCCGCGCTGACGATCGACGGTCTCGTCGAGACGCTGGCGATCGTCGATCGCGACCTGCGGCGGGACTTCGGCCTCGCCGCGCCGCGCATCCTCGTGACGGGGCTGAACCCTCATGCGGGCGAGAACGGCTATCTCGGGCGCGAGGAGATCGACGTGATCTCGCCGGCGCTCGCGCGCGCGCAAGCGCAGGGCATCGACGCGCGCGGCCCGTATCCGGCCGATACGTTGTTCCAGCCGCGCTATCTCGAGGATGCCGATTGCGTGCTCGCGATGTTCCACGATCAGGGCTTGCCCGTGCTGAAGTATGCGACCTTCGGCGAGGGCATCAACGTCACGCTCGGGCTGCCGATCATCCGCACCTCGGTCGATCACGGCACCGCGCTGGATCTGGCCGGCACGGGCCGTGCGGATCCGGGCAGCATGGTCGCCGCGCTCGACACGGCCGTCACGATGGCGCGCCATCGCCGCGCGGCCTGACGCCCACGGCCCCAGGCCTGACTTCATTCGTCGTATTTTTCGTTTTTCTCAGTCGATGTCGAACAGCAGACAGCACCAAGGCCACTTCGCGCGCAAGCGCTTCGGGCAGAACTTCCTCGTCGATCACGGCGTGATCGACTCGATCGTCGCGACGATCGGCCCCGCGCGCGGCCAGCGAATGGTCGAGATCGGCCCCGGCCTCGGCGCGCTGACCGAGCCGCTGATCGCGCGCCTCGCGACGCCCGAGTCGCCGCTGCATGCGGTCGAGCTCGACCGCGACCTGATCGGGCGCCTGAAGCAGCGCTTCGGCGCACTGCTGGAACTGCACGCGGGCGATGCGCTCGCGTTCGACTTCGGCTCGCTCGCGGCGCCCGGCGACAAGCCGTCGCTGCGGATCGTCGGCAACCTGCCGTACAACATTTCCAGTCCGCTGCTGTTTCACTTGATGACGTTCGCCGGCGTGGTCATCGACCAGCATTTCATGCTGCAGAACGAGGTCGTCGAACGGATGGTCGCGGAGCCAGGCACGAAGGCGTTCTCGCGGCTGTCGGTGATGCTGCAGTACCGCTACGTGATGGACAAGATGCTCGACGTGCCGCCGGAGTCGTTCCAGCCGCCGCCGAAGGTCGATTCGGCGATCGTCCGGATGATTCCGTACGAGCCGCACGAACTGCCGGACGTCGATCCCGTGCTGCTCGGCGAAGTGGTCACGGCAGCGTTCTCGCAGCGTCGGAAGATGCTGCGCAACACGCTCGGCGACTACCGCGAGACGATCGATTTCGACGGGCTCGGCTTCGACCTCGCGCGACGCGCGGAGGATGTGAGCGTGGCCGAATATGTCGGCGTCGCGCAGGCGCTTGCGAAGGTGCGCAAGGCCGCGGAGTAGCAGGACCACGCGGGCAACGCGCGTGGTGCCCGCCGGCTCGAGATTCATGAGGCTGCCCTGACCGGCAGCCTTTTTGTTTTTCCGCGCCGTTCTCGTCGATGCCGGACGGCGTTACGCGCGCCCGCGCGGCGGCGCGTTGACGAGCGCGATCCCGGTCAGCACCAGCGCGGCCGCGGACATGAAGCGCCAGCCGACCGATTCGCCGAGCAGCAGCACGCCGAACGCGACGCCGAACAATGGCGACAGGAACGTGAACACCGACAGCCGCGACGCGCTGTAGCGCGTCAGCAGCCAGAACCATGACAGATAGCTGACGAACGCGACGATCACCGACTGGTATGCGAGGCTCGCGATCGCGATCGGCGTGACCTGCGCGAACGACGTCTGGCCGAGTAGCGCGGCGAGCGCGATCAGCACGACGGCCGACACCGCGAGCTGGTAGAACAGCGTCTTGCTCGCGCTGGCCCGCGCGAGCGACGTCGAACGCACGACGACCGTCGTCGCGGCCCACATCGCGCCGCCGAGGATGCCGAGCGCGTCGCCGGCGAGCCCGGCCAATACCGATGCGCCGGGCGCGCGCGGCTTGAGGAAGCCGTCCGCGAACGCGAGCGCGATGCCGGCGAACGCGAGGCCGACGCCGGCCCACTGGACGCGCTGCAGCCGCTCGCCCGGCGCGAACAGGTGCAGGCCGAGCGCCGTGAAGCACGGGGCCGTGTACAGGAAGATCGCCATGTGCGACGCGCTCGTCAGCGTCAGCCCGAAGAACACGCAGACGAACTCGCCGGCGAACAGCGCACCCGCCGCGATGCCCGCGCCGAGTGTGCCGTCCGCGCGGAACAGCGGCGTGCCGCGCGAGCGGGCCCAGCCCCACAGCAGGAGCGCGGCGATCACCGAGCGCAGCCCGGCCTGGAACATCGGCGGGATCGCCGCGTTCGTGCTCTTGATCGCGACCTGCTGGAAGCCCCAGATCGCGCACAGCAGCAGCATCACACCGATGGCGCGCGTGTCGAGCGCGCGGCGCGCGGGCGTGCCGGCGAGCGCGGTCATCGGCGGACCTCACCGATGCGGCGGGAAGGGGGCACGGACAAGGGCAGCGGCGGACGGAGGTCGTGTCCGGCGCGCTCGATTCGGCGGTTTCGCACGGCAGGCTGTGTGGCTGATTGAGGTGGTGGTCGCGTTCAAGCGGCGGACGGCATGCCCGCTTTTGGTGCGAGGTGGGAGGATGTTACCCGATCGGTGGACTTGCAGGGTGCCGTCGGGTGCGGTGATGACTGCCGCCGCACGGGCATCGGGCTCGCCGTCCGGAAGCCGGTATCGGCCGCCGGCGGACGGGGCGCCGACGGCGGGATTCACCCGACTCCGGTAGAATTCCCGCTTCTGGAAAGTCCCCACAGGAGTACAACACATGCGTTTGCTGCATACGATGCTGCGAGTCGGCGATCTCGACCGCTCGATCAAGTTCTACACCGAATTGCTCGGCATGAAGCTGCTGCGTCGCGAGGATTATCCGGAAGGCAAGTTCACGCTCGCGTTCGTCGGCTATGAAGCGGAAAGCACGGGCACCGTGATCGAGCTGACCCATAACTGGGATACGCCGTCCTATGATCTCGGCAACGGCTTCGGCCATCTCGCGGTGGAAGTCGACGACGCGTACGCGGCCTGCGACAAGATCAAGGCGCAGGGTGGCAAGGTGACCCGCGAAGCGGGTCCGATGAAGCACGGCACGACCGTGATCGCTTTCGTCGAGGATCCGGACGGCTACAAGATCGAGTTCATCCAGAAGAAGGCGCACTGAGCGCGGGATGAGCGGCGCGCGACGCCCGATGGGCGTGGCGGGCAAGGAAAACGGGCGATGCGGAGGAATCCGCATCGCCCGTTTGCATTTTCGGTGCGACGGATCGCGTTACAGCGACGGCAGCAACTCGGGCGGGTGATGCTTGAGCGTGTGCCGCGCTTCGCGGAATTCCGGGAAGATCGATTCGACGGTCTGCCAGAAGGCCGGGCTGTGGTTCATTTCGCGCAGGTGCGACAGCTCGTGCGCGACGACGTAGTCGATGATCGACATCGGGAAGTGGATCAGCCGCCAGTTCAGCCGGATCTTGCCGTCGCTCGAGCAGCTGCCCCAGCGCGTCGCGGCCGACGACAGCGCGTACATCGAATACGTGACGCCGAGCATTTCCGCATAGACGACGAGGCGTTCGCCGAAAATCCGCTTCGCTTCGCCCTGCAGCCAGCCCTGCACGCGATCCTTGATCTGCTGCATGTCGGCTTGCGCGGGCAGCGGCAGCGACAGCCGCTGCGCATCGGTGTCGAAGGCGAGCGCACCGGCGCCGAGCGCGATCGTGATCGTCTTGCCGAGATACGGGAGTTGCGCGCCGTCGCGCCAGTCGATCTGCGGTAGCGCGCGCTGCTCGGTGCGGGTTTTCCACTCCGCGAGCTTCGCGAAGATCCAGCGCTGTTTCTCGGCGATGGCCGCTTCGATGTCGGCGAGCGTGACCCAGCGCGGCGCGGTGATCGACAGCCCGCTGCCGTCGATCGTGAAGCCGATCGTGCGGCGCGCGGAGCGCTTCAGCCGATATTCGAGCACACGGCTGTCGAGTGCGAACGTGCGGACGCGGGAGCGATCGGGCGCGGGGCCCGGATGGAGCGGTGCCGTGGGCACCGCGGGGGCCGTGGCCGCTTCAGGCGGCGAGGGCGGTGCGGCGGGTGCCGGCGATGCCGTCGGCCCGTCGAAGAGCGGCAGATCCATCTGGCGATGATCGAGGGCCACGACGGCAGGCCGTGGCCGCGGACGCTTTTTCATCAGTTCGCTTCGTTTCGTCGTTCGCAACGGCTGCAATCCGGGTGATTCAGACGCGCGCGGCATCGCGCGCGCCGGCATTGCCCGGCTGGCGATAGGCATCGGGATCGATGCGGCGCATTTCCGCTTCGATCCATGCTTCGACCTGCGAGTTCAATACGTCGGGCGTCTTGCCGTCGACGGGAATCGGCTTGCCGATCGACACGGTGACGACGCCCGGGAATTTCGTGAACGAATTGCGTGGCCACACGCGACCTGCATTGTGCGCGATCGGCACGACCGGCGTGCCGGTTTCGATCGCGAAGCGCGCGCCGCCCGTCTTGTACTTGCCCTGCTTGCCGACCGGCGTGCGCGTGCCTTCCGGGAACATGATCATCCAGGCGCCTTCCGACAGGCGCTTCTTGCCCTGACGGATCACCGACGCGAACGCGTTCTTGCCTTCCTTGCGGTTGATGTTGACCATGTGCAGCAGCCCGAGCGCCCAGCCGAAGAACGGCACGTACAGCAGTTCGCGCTTGAACACGTAGCAGAGCGGCTTCGGCATCAGCGCCGGAAACGCGAGCGTCTCCCACGCGGACTGGTGCTTCGACAGCAGCACGGCCGGGCCGTCGGGCAGGTTTTCCATCCCTTCGATCCGGTAGCGGATGCCGTTCAGCCAGCGCACGACCCACAGCGTCGACTTGCACCAGCCGGCCGCCATCCAGTAGCGCGCGTCGGGACGCATGAACGGGAACGCGATGAAGCACGCGGTGGCGTAAGGCACCGTGTACATGATGAAGTAGATCAGCAGCAGCAGGGAGCGGACGAAGCGCATCGGCGTGGGTCTGACAGTTGGGAGGATGCGCGCGGCGGCCGCATCACTCGTGTTCGTGTGAAAGGAAGTCGAGCGCGAATGCGCGCAGATCGTCGTGGACCTTCGTGCCGTCCGGCAGATTGCCCGCGGCGAGCGTCTTCTTGCCCTTGCCGGTCAGCACGAGGTGCGGCTTGAAGCCGACCGCGACGCCGGCCTGCAGGTCGCGCAGCGAATCGCCGACGGCCGGCGTATGACCGGGGTCGACCTCGAAGCGCTCCGCGATCATCTGCATCATGCCGGGCTTCGGCTTGCGGCAGTCGCAGTGGTCTTCCGACACGTGCGGGCAGAAGAACACCGCGTCGATGCGCGCGCCGACGGCGGCCGCCGCGCGATGCATCTTCAGGTGCATCGCGTTGAGCGCGGCCATGTCGAACAGCCCGCGGCCGATGCCGGACTGGTTGGTCGCGACGACCACGCGATAGCCCGCGTGGTTGAGTCGTGCGATCGCCTCGAGGCTGCCGGGCAGCGCGATCCACTCGTCGGGCGTCTTGATGAACGCGTCCGAATCGACGTTGATCACGCCGTCCCGGTCGAGGACGACGAGCTTGCGGTTGGGGCTGGTCGGCATCGTTCGGCCCTTATGCGGCGAGCTTCGAGATGTCGGCGACGCAATTCATCTGCTGATGCAGCGCGGACAGCAGCGCGAGACGGTTCGCGCGCAGCGCGGGGTCCTCGGCGTTGACCATCACGTCGTTGAAGAACGTGTCGACCGGCGCGCGCAGCGCGGCGAGCGCCGACAGCGCGCCCGTGTACGCGCGCGCCTCGAGCTGCGACTGCACGTGCGGCGTCACGGCCGCGAGCTGTTCGTGCAGCGCCTTTTCGGCGGCCTCGACGAGCAGCGTCGGCTGCACCGCACCGTTCGCGCCGCCTTCCGACTTCTTCAGGATGTTCGAGATCCGCTTGTTCGCGGCCGCGAGCGCTTCGGCTTCCGCGAGGCGCGTGAATTCGCGCACCGCGTCGAGGCGCGCGACGAGATCGTCGACGCGCGTCGGGTTCAGGCTCAGCACCGCGTCGACTTCGCCGGCCGTGTAGCCGCGCTCGCGCAGCAGGCCGCGCAGGCGGTCCATGAAGAACGCGAAGATCGCGTCGGTCGATTCCGCGACGCCCGGCACGCCTTCGAAGCGTGCGTGGGCCGTGCGCAGCAGCGACACGAGATCGAGCGGCAACTGCTTCTCGACCAGCAGGCGCAGCACGCCGAGCGCGTGGCGGCGCAGCGCGAACGGATCCTTCTCGCCGGTCGGCGCGAGGCCGATGCCCCAGATGCCGACGATCGTCTCGAGCTTGTCGGCCAGCGCGACGGCGGTGGACACCGGCGTGGTCGGCAGCGCGTCGCCGGAGAAGCGCGGCTGGTAGTGCTCGGCGCAGGCGAGCGCGACGTCGTCGGGTTCACCGTCGTGGCGCGCGTAGTACGTGCCCATCGTGCCCTGCAGTTCCGGGAACTCGCCGACCATGTCGGTCAGCAGGTCGGCCTTCGCGAGGCGCGCGGCGCGCTTCGCGTGCGCGGCGTCGGCGCCGATCGCGGGCGCGATCTCGCCGGCCAGCGCTTCGAGGCGCTCGACGCGCGCGAGCGCCGAACCGAGCTTGTTGTGATAGACGACGTTCGCGAGCAGCGGCACGCGGTCGGCGAGCGGCTTCTTCTTGTCCTGCTCGAAGAAGAACTTCGCGTCGGCGAGGCGCGGGCGCACGACGCGCTCGTTGCCCTCGACGATCTCGCCCGGCGTCTTCGTCTCGATGTTCGACACGATCAGGAAGCGCGAGCGCAGCTTGCCGGCGATGTCGGTCAGCGCGAAATACTTCTGGTTGGTCTGCATCGTGAGGATCAGGCATTCCTGCGGAACCTGCAGGAATTCGTCCTCGAAGCGGCACGGATAGACGACCGGCCATTCGACCAGCGACGTCACTTCGTCGAGCAGCGATTCGGGCATCACGACGGTGTCGCCGTTCGCGTGCTCGTTCAGCTGCGTGCGGATCGTTTCGCGGCGATCGGCGAAGTGCGCGATCACGCGGCCCTTGTCGCGCAGCGTGTCGGCATACGCGCGTGCGTGCTGGATCGCGACGAGGCCGTCGGACAGGAAGCGGTGGCCGAGCGTGGTGTCGCCGGCATCGACGCCGAACGCCGTGACGGGCACGATCCGATCGTCGTGCAGCACGGTCAGGCGGTGCACCGGGCGCACGAACTTCACGTCGGAGCCG
Source organism: Burkholderia sp. RF2-non_BP3 (assembly GCF_001522185.1). Lineage (NCBI taxonomy): Bacteria > Pseudomonadati > Pseudomonadota > Betaproteobacteria > Burkholderiales > Burkholderiaceae > Burkholderia > Burkholderia sp. RF2-non_BP3. Next base: position 78,147 of record NZ_LOSU01000043.1, read on the forward strand.
TCCGGGCGCTGGTAGGTCATGACCTTCGGGATCGGCAGCTTCTCGAGCGTTTCGTCGAGCGCGGCCTGCAACCCGTCGGCGAGCGTCACGCCGGCGGCCGAGTAGTTGACGAAGAACGCTTCGGCCTTGCCGTCCTGCGCGCGCTCGAGATCGGCGATCGACAGGTTCGGATGGCCGAGCGCCGCGAGCTTCTTCGCGAGCGGGGCGGTCGGCTTGCCTTCGGCGTCGAGCGCGACCGACACGGGCAGGACCTTTTCGCGGACCTGCTTTTCAGGCGCGACGGCGCGCACGTTCTGCACGACGACCGCGAGGCGGCGCGGCGTGGCGTAGCGTTCGAATACGAGGTCGCCTTCGACGAGGTCGCGCGCCGCGAGGCGTTGCGCGAGACCTTCGGCGAATGCGTCGCCGAGGCGCGCGAGGGCCTTCGGCGGCAGCTCTTCGGTCAGCAGTTCGACGAGCAGGGGGGCGGGATGATTGTGCGTCATGTCTGGAATAAATCTCGTCTCGTCAGTCCTGATCGATCTTGCGTTCGACCTTGAGCGGCGGCGCCCATGCCGGCTGGGCGGCGTCCTGGGCGTCGGTGGTGAGGCCCGGCACGCCCGGCGGGTTGCCGAGCATCGGGAAGCCGAGCTTCTCGCGCGAGTCGTAGTAAGCCTGCGCGACGAGACGCGACAGCGCGCGGATGCGGCCGATGTACGCCGCACGTTCCGTCACCGAGATCGCGCCGCGCGCGTCGAGCAGGTTGAACGTGTGGCCGGCCTTCAGCACGAGTTCGTACGCGGGCAGCGCGAGCTGCGCGTCGATCATCTTCTTCGCTTCCGCTTCGTAGCTGTTGAAGAACGTGAACAGCAGGTCAACGTTCGCGTGCTCGAAGTTGTAGGTCGACTGCTCGACCTCGTTCTGGTGGTAGACGTCGCCGTACGACAGGCGGCGCAGCTCGGGGCCGTTCGGGCCCTGCTCTTCCCACTCGGTCCACACGAGGTCGTACACGTTCTCGACCTTCTGCAGGTACATCGCGAGGCGCTCGAGGCCGTAGGTGATCTCGCCGAGCACCGGCTTGCAGTCGAGGCCGCCGACCTGCTGGAAATACGTGAACTGCGTGACTTCCATCCCGTTCAGCCACACTTCCCAGCCGAGGCCCCACGCGCCGAGCGTCGGGTTCTCCCAGTCGTCCTCGACGAAGCGCACGTCGTTCTGCTTCAGGTCGAAGCCGAGCGCTTCCAGCGAGCCGAGGTACAGGTCGAGGATGTTTTCCGGCGCCGGCTTGAGCACGACCTGGTACTGGTAGTAATGCTGCAGGCGGTTCGGGTTCTCGCCGTAGCGGCCGTCCTTCGGGCGGCGCGATGGCTGCACGTAGGCGGCGCGCCACGGCTCGGGGCCGACCGCGCGCAGGAACGTGTGAACGTGCGACGTGCCCGCGCCGACTTCCATGTCGATGGGCTGGAGCAGGGCGCAACCCTGCTTGTCCCAGTAGGACTGCAGCGTCAGGATGATTTGCTGAAACGTAAGCATGAAGAGCCTTCGTGGCGCTGGCGCTCCGTTGCGGGCGGCGCTCCGGGCGGGGCCCGGAGGGTCGGCTCGCGCGGCGGCGCGGCTTGTTAGTGTGCTGAAACGTGCAATTTTACCGGATCGGCGGGCGGATGCGGCCGGAACGCGGACGAAGGGGCTGCCGGCGGTGTTTCGGCGAGCCGTGCGCAGCCTGTGCGCGGGTTGCCGGTATGCGCGGTGCGCTCGTGGCAGCGGCGTCTCGATGCGCTTGTGGCACCGCCTGCCGCGCCGCCTTGCGCGGGCGTTAAGATGCGCGTATCGAAGTGCGCGCGACGCCTGCCGCGCGACCGATTTTCCACTCCGGACCGCATGGACGATTCGAACGACCTCCTCATTCCGCTGATGCCGCCGCTGCTCGCGCTGCTCGGGCAGGCCGCCGACGCGCAAGCGCGCGGCGAGCACGGCGCGCACGCACTCTGGCTCGCCGCCGCCGGCCATTTGCATGCTGTCGACACGGCTGCGCTCTCGCAGCTCACCGTGACGCTCGTCGCACGGCAGCGCACGGCCGACGCGCTCGCGCTGGCCGAGTGCGCGGTGCGCATTCATCCGGACGCCGGTGCCCGTTTCAATCACGGCTACGCACTGCAGATGCTCGGCCGTCACGCGGAGGCCGTCGCGCCGTACCGCGCCGCCTATGCGCTCGATCCGCGCTGGCCGTCGCTGCGCAACAACCTGGCGATCGCGCTGCGGCTGTCGGGCGGCGACCGCCGCGAGGAAATCGCGCTGCTCGACGCAGCCGTGGAAGCCGACCCGCACGACGTGCAGGCGTGGATCAACCTGATCGTCGCGCGGCTCGCGACGCTCGACCTCGACGGCGCGCTCGCCGGTGCGGCGCGGCTTGCGGAGATCGCGCCCGACAATGCGCTCGCGCTGAACAACATCGCGATGGCGATGAAGGAGGCGCAGCGCTGGGACGACGCCGAGCGCTACGCGGCGCGCGCGTGCGAGCTGGCGCCCGACGACGCGTCGTTCCGTTTCAACTTCGCGATCATCCAGCTCGTGCGCAGCAACTACGCGGCCGGCTGGCGCGGCCACGAGGCACGCTGGGACGGCGCCGGCGAGCTGCGCGGCCGCCGGCCGGCGCTGCCCGGCCCGCGCTGGCAGGGCGAGCCGCTCGCGGGCAAGACGCTGCTCGTCTGGGGCGAGCAGGGGCTCGGCGACGTGCTGCAGTTCGCGCGCTTCGTCGCGCCGCTCGCGGAGCGCGTGCACCGCGAGGGCGGCCGGCTCGCGTGGAACACGTTTCCGCAAGTGGGCACGTTGATGCGGCGCAGCCTCGGCTCGCATGCGGACGCATTCAGCGCGGGCGGCGGCGTCGACGAGCTGCCTGCCTTCGACTACGAAGTGCCGCTCATCGGCCTGCCGCTGATGCTCGGGATGGAGACGTCGACGCTCGGCGCGTCGGTGCCGTACCTGCATGCCGATCCGCACGCGCGCGACGCATGGCGGGCGCGGCTCGCGGGCGACGGCCGGCTGAAGGTCGGGCTCGTGTGGACGGGTAGCGCGGGGCACCAGCGCAATCCGTTCCGGCGCGTCGGGCTCGAACGCTATGCCGATGCGTTTCGCGGTATCGACGGCGTCGCGTTCCATTCGCTGCAGCCGGGAGCGGACGCGGATGTCGCCGCGGCGCGCGCGGCCGGTTTCGCGATCGAGGACTTCACCGCCGAACTGAAGAGTTTCGACGATACGGCCGCGTTCATCGGCGCGCTGGATCTGGTGATCACGGTGTGCACGTCGGTCGCGCACTTGTCGGGTGCGCTCGGCGCGCGCACCTGGGTGCTGCTCGACGTGAATCCGCACTGGCCGTGGCTGCTCGAGCGCACCGACAGCCCGTGGTATCCGACCGCGACGCTATACCGCCAGCCGACGTTCGGCGCATGGGCGCCGGTGATGGAAACGCTCGGGCGGGATCTGCGCGGCCTGGCCGCGGACGCGAAGCGGAGCGGCTGAGCGGCCGCCGCCCCGCGTGCGACGGCCGCCCGATGCGTCAGGCGTTGCGGTCGTCGCCGGCCTTCGCGCCGTTGCGGCGGCGCAGGCCCGGCCCGAACGTGAAGCCGAACGCGAGCAGCACCAGCGACACCGCGAGCACGATGTTGTTGCCGCTCGTCACGTAAGGCGTGAAGCCGCTCGTGCCTTCGATGCGCACGTCGAGCGAGCCGATCGTGAACGGCTTCAACTGGCCGAGCACGCGGCCGCGCGCGTCGATCGCGGCCGTCATCCCCGTGTTGGTGGAGCGCAGCATCGGCCGCCCCGTTTCGAGCGCGCGCATCCGCGCGATCTGCAGATGCTGGTCGAGCGCGATCGTGTCGCCGAACCACGCGAGGTTCGTCACGTTGACGAGCACGCCGGGCGGTTGCGGGTTGTCGCGGATCGTCGCGGCGATTTCCTCGCCGAACAAGTCCTCGTAGCAGATGTCGGCCATCACCGGCTGGTTGTGCACGAGGAACGGCTTCTGCACCGGCGCGCCGCGCGCGAAGTCGCCGAGCGGCATCTTCATCAGGTCGACGAACCAACGGAAGCCCCACGGAATGAATTCGCCGAAGGGCACGAGATGGTGCTTGTCGTAGTGATAGATGTCGCGCGAATGCGGCGTCACGCCGTACAGGCTGTTCGTGTAGTCGACGTAATGACCGTCCGGCGTCACCGACGCGCCGACCGCGCCGAACAGCACGGCCGAGCCCGTCGTGTCGCTGAACTTGCGGATCGCGACGGCGAACGGCTCGGGCAGCTCCTGGATCATCACCGCGATCGCGGTCTCCGGCGTGACGATCAGGTCGGCCGGCTTCTCGACGATCATCTGCGTGTACATCTTGATCGCCGCGTCGATGCCTTCCTGCTCGAACTTGATGTCCTGCTTCACGTTGCCCTGCAGCAGCCGCACCGTGAGCGGCGCGTTCGCGGGCACGGTCCACGTGGCCTGCGACAGCCCGATGCCGGCCGCGACGAGCGCGACGGCGATGCCGGCCGGCGCGACGACGCGCACGCGCGCATTGCCGGCGCCGCCGGATTCGGATGCGGGCGACCGGCGCGCGGCGACGAGCGCCTGCACGACCAGCGCGGCGAACAGCGCGAGCACCCACGCGATCCCGTACACGCCGACGACCGGTGCGAAGCCCGCGAACGGGCCGTCGACCTGCGGATAGCCGCTCGCGAGCCACGGAAAGCCGGTAAACACGGTGCCGCGCAGCCATTCGCCGAGCGCCCATGCGCTCGCGAAGGCGAACGCGCCGTGCCAGGTCGGCGAGAACGGCCGCGGATCGGGTTCGCGGCGATGCCACGCATGGCCCGCGCAGAACGACCAGAGCCCCGCCGAGAACGCCGGGTACAGCGACAGGTAGAGCGAGAACAGCACCAGCGCGCCGCCCGCGAGCGGCGCGGCCATTTCGCCGTACACGTGCATGCTGATGTACAGCCACCAGATGCCGCTGATGAAGTTGCCGAAGCCGAACGCGCCGCCGGTGAGCGCGGCGCCGCGCCAGCTCGACGTGCGCGTCAGCTGCGCGAAAAACCAGACGAATACGGCGAGCTGCAGCCAGCCGCCGTGCGGGGTCGGTGCGAAGCTGAGCGTATTGGCCGCGCCGGCGAGCAGTGCGGCCGGATAGTGCCAGCGCGGCAGCGTGCGGCCGGGGGCCGGCGCAAAAAGGCCGCCAGCCGGGCGGGACGGGATCGGATCGTCCATGTGAAGCGAAAAAGGGCGAGCGGTTGAAGGAGACGCGGCCGGCGCGAGACGGTCAGTCCTCGTGCGAGGTTTCGGCGCGGCGGCTCGCGAGCGGGTTGCGGCGCACCAGCAGCACGTGGACCTGGCGCGCATCGCCGCGCTGGATCTCGAACACGAGGTTGCCGAGCTGCAGCTTCTCGCCGCGGTGCGGCACGCGGCCGAAGTGATGGGTGATCAGCCCGCCGATCGTGTCGACCTCGTCGTCGGGGAAGTCGGTGCCGAACGTTTCGTTGAACTGTTCGATCTCGGTGAGGGCGCGCACGCGGTAGCGGCCGTCCGGCCCCGAGATGATGTTGCCGGCTTCCTCGTCGAAGTCGTATTCGTCCTCGATGTCGCCGACGATCTGTTCGAGCACGTCCTCGATCGTGATCAGGCCCGCGACGCCGCCGTATTCGTCGACGACGATCGCGAGGTGGTTGCGGTTCACGCGGAAGTCGTGCAGCAGCACGTTCAGGCGCTTCGATTCGGGAATGAACACGGCGGGACGCAGCATCCCGCGCACGTCGAATTCCTCTTCGGCATAGAAGCGCAGCAGGTCCTTCGCGAGCAGCACGCCGATGACGTTGTCGCGGTTCTCCTCGTACACGGGGTAGCGCGAGTGCGCCTTCTCGAGGACGAACGGGATGAAGTCTTCGGGCTTGTCGGCGATGTTGATCGCGTCCATCTGCGCGCGCGGCACCATGATGTCGCGGGCGCACAGGTCGGACACCTGGAACACGCCTTCGATCATCGACAGCGAATCGGCGTCGATCAGGTTGCGTTCGTGGGCGTCCTGGAGGATTTCCAGCAGCTCGGTCCGGGATTCCGGCTCGGGCGAGATGAAGTCGGTCAGGCGCTCGAGCAGCGAGCGCTTTTCTTGCGGTTTGTCGGTGAGCTTACGACTGGGATACGAATCGTTCATGGTGGTGCGCCCGGGTCATGCCGGGGCGCGCGGTCACGGAGTAGGCAAGGATACACCAAGGGCATGGCGCGGCCGTGTCACACCGGCCGTCCGGCCAGGGCATGCGGTGCGCGCGAGCCCCGCTCGGGAACGGCCGCGCCGGGCGCGGCGCCGTCCTTCGTCTCCATCCTATCTCAGAAAGGCGCGGCGGGGCAGCGGCGGCAAAAAAGCGGGGGCGACCGGCCGGGTTGCCGGCGTCAGCGGCATTTCGCCGCGTGCGGGACACGCCGGGCCGACGTTCGGACCCTCAGAAGCGCATGCCGGCAGAGCAGCCACCGGCAGCCGCGCCGTTGGTCGCGGCGCCGCCGCAGCCGAGGATGCCGCAGCCGGAGAGCGCGACGCTCGCGGCGACGAGCAGCGCGGCCAGCGTGATGCGCGATTTGCGTGACGGTTTCATGGGCGCGGGGCCTCCTTCGCGTGCACGAGCGGTGCGGGCCGGCTGGTCGAGCCTTACCGGCATCGCGCGAGCAGTCCTTCCAGCGCGCGATCGGGGATGCCGCTCGCGCGCAGCGCGTCCACCGTGCGGCTCACGTAGTCGAGCGTCGTGCCGTAGCGGCCGGCCGCGCAGCTGAATACTTCCTTGACGACGGGGTCGCTCAGCTTGCCGGTGTAAGTGGGTACGTCGCGGCGCATCACGAACGCGAGTGCGTTCACGCGTTCGCCGGTCTCGAGCGAGCACGGCAGCCACGCGGGCCGGTACGACCCCATCGGCATTTCGCGTTTCCACAACGTCTCGAGATGCGGCTGCGCGGTCGGGCCCGCGAGCCGGAATGCGATGCCCGAGCACGAGCCGCCGCGGTCGAGCGCGAGCACGAGGCCCGGCCGTTCGGGCGTGCCGCGGTTCACGCGCGACCACAGGTAGAGCCCGCGATGATAGCCGTGCACCTTGCCGCGCACGGCGGCGACGGTCGGCAGCCCGGGGTTCCAGATCAGCGAGCCATAGCCGAACAGCCAGAGATCCTGCCGGCCGTCCCAGTCGCGCATCGTGTGCGCGAGCGACGCGGCGAGCTCGTCTTCCGTCAGCAGCCGTCCCTCGCCGATCGACGGCGGGTAGGCGGGCGGCAGCATCGCGGCGTGGTGCATGGTGCGGACGACTTTACTGGTACGGGTTCGGAAAGCCCAGTTTCGCGAGGATGTCGACCTCGAGCGCTTCCATTTCGGCGGCGTCCTCGTCGCTCGTCTCGTGATCGTAGCCCTGCGCGTGCAGCGCGCCGTGCACCAGCAGGTGCGCGTAGTGGGCCGCGAGCGGCTTGCCCTGGTCGTGCGCTTCCTTCTCGACGACCGGGCAGCACAGCACGAGGTCGCCGATCACGGTGCCGTCGGGCGCCGGGTCGTACGCGAAGGTCAGCACGTTGGTCGGGTAGTCCTTGTGGCGGTAGCCGGCGTTCAGCGTGCGGCCTTCTTCCTCGCCGACGAAGCGCACGGTGAGCTGCGCGCTCGCGAACAGCGCCGGTTCGATCCATTCGGCGATCAGCTTGCGCTTGGGAAGCGTCTTGCGGATGTCGCCGGTGATTTCGTCACCGTACTGCACGGACAGGTCGAGCTCCAGCTCGCGCACCTCGTTCGCCATTTCCGCGAGTTCCTCGTCGAGCGGCGCGGGTTCGGCACCCACGTGCAGCGTCACGCTGTCGTAGTGCTCGGGCTGCAGCGCGAGCTTCGCGCGCATCGCCGGATCGTTGTGCTGCGCGACGATCGCGACGGCGGCCTCGCCCGAACTGCCGGACAGGTCGAACATCAGGCTGCGGCCGTCGGGGAAGTCGATTCGAAGCCCTTGCGCGCTGACGGTCCGGGCCTTGCCCTTCGCATCGAACAGCGAGAGACGGGGGAAATCGGGCGCGGCGGACTGGTCGCGCCCGGACTTGCGAGAACGGGAAGATTTCATGACGGGTGCGGCGATTGGAACGCGTTGAGGATACACCAAACGGCCGATCGCTCCCGAATTCGAACCGGCCGCGCGCAAGCGAAAAAAGGCCCGGCGCGCCGTCGGGCGGGCCGGGCCGTCGGCCGGTGCGGCGCGCGGGCGCCGCCGGTTCGTTACGCGTCGCGGTGCTGCGCGTGGAAGTCGTCGTACGCCTCGACGATGCGGGCGACGAGCGGATGCCGCACGACGTCCGCGCTCGTGAAGCGCGTGAGCGCGATGCCGCGCACGCCGCCGAGCACCTGCTGCGCCTCGACGAGGCCGCTCTTGTGCCCGCGCGGCAGGTCGACCTGGCTCGTGTCGCCGGTGACGACGGCCTTCGAGCCGAAGCCGATCCGCGTGAGGAACATCTTCATCTGCTCGGGCGTCGTGTTCTGCGCCTCGTCGAGGATGATGAACGCGTGGTTCAGCGTGCGGCCGCGCATATATGCGAGCGGCGCGATCTCGATCATCTGGCGCTCGAACATCTTCGCGGTCTTGTCGAAGCCGAGCAGGTCGTACAGCGCGTCGTACAGCGGCCGCAGGTACGGGTCGACCTTCTGCGCGAGATCGCCCGGCAGGAAGCCGAGCCGCTCGCCGGCCTCGACGGCCGGGCGCGTCAGCACGATCCGCTTGACCTGGTCGCGCTCCAGCGCGTCGACCGCGCACGCGACCGCGAGGTAGGTCTTGCCGGTGCCGGCCGGCCCGATGCCGAACGTCACGTCGTGCGACAGGATCTGCTTCAGGTATTCGCGCTGCGCGGGCGTGCGGCCGCGCAGGTCGGCGCGCCGCGTATAGAGCTTCGGCGCGGGTTCTTCGTCCGGCAGGTCCGCGTCGAGCTGCACGACGGGCTCGTCGAACGGATGGTCGGGGTCGCCGCGAAAGCGCACGTCGATCGTGTCCTGACGGCCGTTGCCGGACGTGTGGCGCACTTCGACCAGCGCGAGCTGGATATCGTCGACCGACAGCGGATCGCGCGCGCGGTTGTAGAAGTTCTCGAGCGCCGCGAGCGCGAGCTTCGCGCCGCGCCCGCGGATCGTGATCCGGTGGCCGCGCCGCGCGAGCGTGACGTCGAGCGCCTGTTCGATCTGCCGCAGGTTCTCGTCGAGCGGGCCGCAGAGGTTGGCGAGGCGCGCGTTGTCGTCGCGCGGCGCGGTGAATTCCAGTGCTTGGACGGTCTTCAAAGTAGCGTCGGGCTCCTGTTGAACGTCAGTCGGTCAGTGGGTGGCCGCGCTCGCGTCGTCGCTCACGAGCAGCAGCTCGCCGCGCAGCGAGTGCGGGTACGCATGGTTGATCTTCACGTCGATCATCTGGCCGATCAGGCGCGGGTGCGATGCGAGCGGCGCCGGGAAATTCACGACCCGGTTGTTCTCGGTGCGGCCCGACAGTTCGTTCGGGTCCTTGCGCGACGGACCCTCGACGAGGATCCGCTCGACCTTCCCGACCATCGACTGGCTGATGCGCGCGACGTTTTCCTCGATGGTCGCCTGCAGATGTTGCAGGCGTTTGAGCTTGACCTCGCGCGGCGTGTCGTCGTGCAGGTTCGCGGCCGGCGTGCCGGGGCGCGGGCTGTAGATGAACGAGAAGCTGGTGTCGTAGCTCATCTCGTGCACGAGCGCCATCATCTTGTCGAAATCCTCCTCGGTCTCGCCGGGGAAGCCGACGATCATGTCGGTCGACAGCGACAGGTCCGGGCGGATCGCGCGCAGCTTGCGGATCACCGACTTGTATTCGAGCACGGTGTAGCCGCGCTTCATCGCCATCAGGATGCGGTCGGAGCCGTGCTGGACGGGCAGGTGCAGGTGGCTCACGAGCTTCGGCACCTTGGCGTAGGTGTCGATCAGGCGCTGCGTGAATTCCTTCGGATGCGACGTCGTGTAGCGGATCCGCTCGATGCCGGGGATGTCGGCGACGTATTCGATCAGCGTCGCGAAATCGGCGATTTCGGTCGAACCGGCCGTCAGCGCGCCGCGATACGCGTTCACGTTCTGGCCGAGCAGCGTGACTTCGCGCACGCCCTGGTCGGCGAGGCCGGCCACTTCGGTCAGCACGTCGTCGAGCGGACGCGACACTTCGTCGCCGCGCGTGTACGGCACGACGCAGTAGCTGCAGTACTTCGAGCAGCCTTCCATGATCGACACGAACGCGCTCGGCCCCTCGACGCGCGCGGGCGGCAGGTGGTCGAACTTCTCGATCTCGGGGAACGTGATGTCGACCTGCGCGCGGCCGCTTTCACGGCGCGCGTCGATCATCTGCGGCAGGCGGTGCAAGGTCTGCGGGCCGAACACGAGGTCGACGTACGGCGCGCGCGACACGATCGACGCGCCTTCCTGGCTGGCGACGCAGCCGCCGACGCCGATCAGCAGGCCCGGCTTCGCTTCCTTCAGCTCGCGCACGCGGCCGAGGTCGGAGAACACCTTTTCCTGCGCCTTCTCACGCACCGAGCACGTGTTGAACAGGATGATGTCCGCGTCTTCCGGGGTATCGGTCTTTTCGAGGCCTTCGGCCGCATTGAGCACGTCCACCATCTTGTCCGAGTCGTACTCGTTCATCTGGCAGCCGAAGGTCTTTACGTAAACTTTCTTGGTCATGGGGATTCGCCGTTCGCAGTGGTTGACCTGGGGGCGTCGTCAAGGGTGAATCGGGACGGCTGCTGCCGGTGCCGCGTGGCGGACCGGGGCGCGCGGCGCGCGTCGAGCGAGCATGTCGCGAAACCTCGCGAATGCGTGAAAAGCCGTCGGGAAAGCTTTCCATTATAGCTTTACGCGCCGTCGCGGGCGGGCGGCGGGTTGCGGCCGCGCGACGCCGCCGGGGCGCTCCGACCCCGATATGGCGGCGCGGCAAGCGTCAGCGGCACGCGTTCAGCAGGTCGTCGAGCGCCGCTTCCTCACGCGCGAAGCGCTCGGCGAGGAAGTCGAGCAGCACGCGCACGCGCGGCGCCATGTAGCGCTTGCCGTGATAGAGCGCGTGCAGCGGCGCGTCCTGGTGCCGCCAGTCGGGCAGCAGCACGCGCAGCCGGCCGGCGCGCACGTCGTCGGCGATGTCCCACAGCGACTTCAGCGCGATGCCGTGGCCGCGCAGCGTCCATTCGCGGGTGAGGCCGCCGTCGTTGGTCTCGAACGCGGTCGAGACCTGCACCGTATGGGTCTGCACCTCGTCGCCGCGCGTGAAGCGCCACGTGTTCATCGGGCCCGACGCGATCGTGATCACGTTGCAGGGAAAACGAGCCAGATCGTGCGGATCGGCCGGCACGCCGTGGCGCTCGACGAACGACGGCGCCGCGCACAGCACGCGCCGGTTCGCGGCGAGCCGGCGTGCGATCAGCGCGCCGTCGGGCGGGGCGGCGAAGCGGATCGCGAGGTCGATCTCGTCCTGCCACAGGTTCGACGACGAATCGGACGCCGTCAGCGAGAAGGTGACGCCCGGATGCAGCGTGGTGAATTCGTCGAGCCAGTCGAGCAGCTGGTTGCGGCCGAAATCGGACGTCGACGACAGCCGCACCTTGCCGGCCACCACGTTGCGGCCCTCCTGCAGCAGCGCGTGCGCGTCGTCGAGCGCCTGCAGCGCCTGCCGGCAGCAGTTCAGGTAGAGCCGGCCTTCGTCGGTGAGGCGCAGCTGCCGCGTCGAGCGCTCGAACAGCCGCGTCGCGACCTTCGCCTCGAGCTTCGCGAGGCGCGCGCTCGCGGCGGCCGGCGTGAGGTTCAGCTTGCGCCCGGCCGCGGACAGGCTGCCCAGTTCCGCCGCCTCGACGAACAGCCGGATGTCGCCCAGTCGATCCATCGGATTTTCCAGAATTTTTTGAAAATGGTTCAAATGCCGCGCCAATTATCAAAGATGGGCGTATTCGGGACAATGCGCGCACATCCCGCTTCTTGTGCGGTGCGGTACGGACCGGATGCCGCGTCCGCCGCTTTTTCGGAGAACGTCATGCCCATTCCATTACTGGCGCTCGCGATCAGCGCCTTCGCCATCGGCACCACCGAATTCATCATCATGGGACTCCTGCCCGAAGTCGCGCACGACCTCGCCGTGTCGCTGCCGTCGGCCGGCCTGCTGGTCACGGGCTACGCGCTCGGCGTCGCGGTCGGCGCGCCGCTGCTCGCGGTGCTGACGAGCCGCATGCCGCGCAAGGCCGCGCTGCAGCTGCTGATGGCGATCTTCATCGTCGGCAACGTGCTGTGCGCGACCGCGTCCGGCTACGCGATGCTGATGGTCGCACGTGTCGTCACGTCGTTCGCGCACGGCTCGTTCTTCGGGATCGGCGCGGTGGTGGCCGCGTCGCTCGTGCCGGCCGACAAGCGCGCGAGCGCGATCGCGCTGATGTTCACGGGCCTCACGCTGTCGAACGTGCTCGGCGTGCCGTTCGGCACGTTCGTCGGCCAGCTGCTCGGCTGGCGCGCGTCGTTCTGGATCGTCGCCGCGCTCGGCGTGCTGTCGCTCGGCGGCGTCGCGCTGCTGGTGCCGAACCGCCACGACAGCGGGCCCGTCGGCCTCGGCCGCGAAGTGCGGGTGCTCAAGGAACCGCAGGTCTGGCTCGCGCTCCTGATGACCGTGCTCGGTTTCGGCGGCGTGTTCGTCGTGTTCACGTACATCGCGCCGATCCTCGAAACCGTCACCGGTTTTTCGCCGCGTGCGGTCGCGCTGATCCTCGTGCTGTTCGGCGCGGGGCTGACGGTCGGCAACACGCTCGGCGGCAGGCTCGCCGACCGCGCGCTGATGCCGTCGCTGATCGCGATTCTGGTCGCGCTGATGGCCGTGATGGCCGTGTTCGCGAAGACGAGCCATCTGCCGGTCGCGGCCGCGGTGACCGTATTCGTCTGGGGGATCGCCGCGTTCGCGACGGTGCCGCCGCTGCAGGCGCGCGTGGTCGAAAAGGCCGCGAGCGCGCCGCATCTCGCGTCGACGCTGAACATCGGCGCGTTCAACGTCGGCAACGCGGGCGGCGCGTGGCTCGGCGGCCTCGCGCTGGGGCACGGCTTCGCGCTCGATGCGTTGCCGTGGGTCGCCGTCGCGGTGACGTTCGCGGCGCTCGTCGTCACGTGGTTCGCGATGCGGCTCGATGCGCGTGCCCCGGCGCGCGGCGCGGCACCGGCCGCGCATTGAGCGGTGCACCGGGCGGTGGTGTGCCGGCGCTATGGCGACAGGAAAAGGTTCGCGAGAAACGCATTCCTCCGCGATGCTGATAACGGTGTGAAGATAACTTCGTTTGCCGGGGCGGGGCCGGGTGATAGCGTCTCGATACGCGCCGTTCGTGGCGCAACCCGATTCCGGCTTACCCCATTCGCAGGGCCGCGCGGCGGCCCGGAGGCCATGCTATGTCTTCACCCCTGGCGCTGGTGCGCGACGTGTCTTCCTTCGAGTCCGGCAATGCCGCCGACGCGCGGACGTCCGCGTCGCTCGACGTCCTCGAGCAGGTCGTCGGCGTGAATCTCGCGCGCTTGCGCGCCGAGCGGCAGTTGTCGCTCGATGCGCTCGCGCGGCTGTCCGGCGTGTCGCGCGCGATGCTCGCGCAGATCGAATCCGCGCGCAGCGTGCCGTCGATCAAGGTGCTCTGCAAGATCGCCGCGGCGCTGAAGGTATCGGTGGCCGCATTCCTGCGTCGCCACGCGGTGAACGGCTTCGAGCACCTGGCGGCCGAGCGCGCGGCGCGCGTCGTCAGTTCGAACGGCCGCTTCTCGGCGCGCGCGCTGTATCCGGAAGGCGAGCCGGCCGCGGCCGAATTCCACGAGTTGCGGATCGCGCCGCTGCACACGGAACCCGGCACGCGCCGCGCGCCCGGCACGACGGTCAACCTGGTCGTCAGCGAAGGCACGCTCGAAGTCAGCGTGCACGATCGGCGCCAGCTGCTCGCGACCGGCGATGCAATCGTGTTCGACGCCGACCAGCCGTACAGCCTGCGCAATCCCGGCGACAGCGAGGCGCGCGCGTTCCGCGTGACGGTGAGCCCGGAGGTGCCGCCGCGCTGGCTCGTGCCCGACGCCGCGCACGCGGCCGGCTGAGCGCGGGTCGCCGGGCCGGCGCCGGTTCCGTTCGGGACGGCGCGCAGGCCGGGTGCCGGCCGTTCGGACGATGCCGTTAGACGGAGTCGTCGGTAAGGTTTCAGGTGTGGTTCGCTGCGCGGTGCGCGCGGCTGATGTATGCTTGGCCCGCCGGTTCCGGGGTAGACCCCGGCCGGTAATCAGTGCGTCTTCAGGGCGGGGCGAAATTCCCCACCGGCGGTAGGCTGGCGAAAGCCGGCGAGCCCGCGAGCGCCCGCGCATCCGCGCGGGGTCAGCAGATCTGGTCGAATGCCAGAGCCGACGGTCATAGTCCGGATGAGAGAAGATGTGCAGATAGTCATGTCCGTCAGGGCCGCTTTGCCATGCGTGCGAAGCGGGTTGTCGTTCTGTCTGTTTGCAATGCCCTGAAACGTTTTTCGCCCAAATCGTAATTGCGAGGAGCGTTTCACATGTCCTTCATGTCCGTTTCGTCGGCACCCGCCGACGCCTTTGCCGATCTCCCGTTGCTCGATTCCGAACCGGTGCCGCCGCGCATCGCCGCCGCGCTCGACGCGTTGCGCGCGGGCCGCGCGGTCGTGTTGCAGGACGATCACGACCGTGAAAACGAGGCCGACCTGATCGTCGCCGCCGAGCGCATCACGCCCGAGACGATGGCGCTCCTGATCCGCGAGTGCAGCGGCATCGTGTGCCTGTGCCTGACCGACGACAAGGTCCGCGCGCTCGAGCTGCCGCCGATGGTGCAGACCAACGAGAGCCGCAACGGCACCGCGTTCACCGTGTCGATCGAGGCGCGCGAAGGCGTGCACACCGGCGTGTCCGCGGCCGACCGCGTGACGACGATCCGCGCGGCGATCGCCGACGATGCGAAGCCGTACGACATCGTGCGCCCCGGCCACGTGTTTCCGTTGCGTGCGCAACCCGGCGGCGTGCTGGCGCGCCGCGGTCACACCGAAGGGACGGTCGATCTGTCGATCCTCGCCGGCCTGAAGCCGGCGGGCGTGCTGTGCGAGCTGATGAATCCGGACGGCACGATGACGCGCGGCGACGACGTCGAGCGTTTCGCGCGGCAGCACGGGTTGCCGATGCTGACGATCGCGGAGCTCGTCGAATTCCGCGAGGCGCTGGCGGCCGTGCGCGAGCGCTGCTGCGAGCCGGCCTGACGGCAGGTGTGGCGGGCGCGCCGATGCGCCCGCGGGACGGCGTGCGCATCGAGCCGCACGCCGGTCATGGCGATCCGGCGCGGCCGTCCGTCAGGACTGCACGTCGCCGAATTCGCCGCGCAGGCCGGCCGCGACGAGCGCCGGCAGTTCATCCATCCTGCGCATGATCCGCGTGATGCCCATCGCGCGCAGCGCGTCCGCGTAGTTGTCGGGGATGTGGCTCGCGCCGACGAACGCGATCGTCTTCATGCCCGCCGCGCGCGCGGCGTTCAGGCCCGACACGCTGTCCTCGACGACGACGCAGCGCGCCGGCGCGACGCCGAGCGTCCGCGCGGCGTGCAGGTACACGTCGGGGTAGGGCTTCGGCCGTGCGACCTGCTCGGAGCTGAACACGCGATCGCCGAAGATTTCGGTGAGCGAGGCGCGCTTCAGAGAGCTGCGCACGCGCACGAGCCGGCTGTTCGATACCACCGCGGCCGGCAGGCCGACCTTCAGCAGCGCGTCGCGCACGCCGGTGATCGGCGCGAGCGATTGTGCGAGACCGGTCTCGATGTTGCGCTCGACGGTCTCGATGAAGTTGTCGGGCATCCGGATGCCGAAATGCGCTTCGAGCCCGGCGAGAAAGCGCGACGTCTGCTGGCCGAAGGCGGACTTCGCGGCCTCTTCGAAATCGAGGTGAGGGAAGGTGGCGGACAGCGTGTCGAACAGCACGCGGTCGGCAATGACTTCGCTGTCGACGAGGACGCCGTCGCAGTCGCAGATAAGGTGATCGAGCATGGTGGTGAAGAAGCGGGGTGTCGGCGACGCCGAGCATCCCGCCATGATACGTGCTTTCGAAGGTCCGCCGCGAACCGCTTGGCGCCTGCGTCCGGTCCCGGCTACGCCCTCCGTTGGCCGGCGCGCCGACGCGCCGTCGCGGCCTCGGTCGGCGTGAGCGAGGCCGGCGCGTCGTCGCTCGTGTGACGAAAGGGGAGGGCGGAAGCGCGCGGCAACCGCTGCCGCGCGCCCAGGCTCGAGCTCGATCGAAACCGCGATCAGGCCATCGCGTGCAGACGCAGATACAGGCCGGCCGCCGCGGCGCCGCCGAGCAGCGGGCCGATCACCGGCACCCACGCATAGCGCCAGTCGCTGTCGCGCTTGCCGGGAATCGGCAGCAGCGCGTGCATGATGCGCGGCGACAGGTCGCGCGCCGGGCTCATCGCATAGCCGGTCGGGCCGCCGAGCGAGATGCCGATGCCGAGCACGAGCAGGCCGACGGGCAGCGCGTCGAGCGCGCCGAGGCCGACCTGCGGCGACGCGAGGTACAGCACGCCGAGGATCAGCACGAACGTGCAGATCGCTTCGGTCAGCACGTTGTGCGTGGTGCTGCGGATGGCGGGCGCCGTGCAGAACACCGCGAGCTTCAGGTCCGCATCGGCTTCCTTCGCGAAGTGCTGGCGATACGCGAGCCACACGAGCAGCGCGCCGGCCATCCCGCCGAGCATCTGCGCGAGGATGTAGCCGCCGACCTTCGACCACGCGAACTTGCCCGCGAGCGCGAGGCTGATCGTGACGATCGGGTTCAGGTGCGCGCCGCTGAACGACGCGGTCACGTAGACGGCGACGAACACCGCCATCGCCCAGCCCATGACGATCACGATGAGGTCCGCGCCTTTGCCCTTGGTCTTCGCAAGCAGCACGTTGGCGACCGCGCCGTTGCCGAGCAGCACGAGGATCGCCGTGCCGATGAATTCCGCAATGTAAGGTGACATGTTGTCTCTCGTAGATGACGGCGGACTCGCGCGCCGCGCGGTCCGCCGGTGTTGTTTTATTTCGTTCGGATTGCTTCCGGTTCCGGCTGCTGCGGGTTACTGCGTGTCGTCGGCCCACGCCTTGGCGGCGCGCACCGCGCGTTGCCAGCCGGCCATGCAGCGCTCGACCTGCTCCTTCGGCATCGACGGCGAGAAGCGGCGATCGAGCTGCCACTGGCTGCGCACTTCGTCGAGGTTCTTCCAGTAGCCGATCGCGAGGCCCGCGAGGTAGGCCGCGCCGAGCGCGGTCGTCTCGGTGATCTGCGGACGCACCGCGTCGACGCCGAGCAGGTCGGCCTGGAACTGCATCAGCAGATTGTTCGCGCTCGCGCCACCGTCGACGCGCAGCTCGCCGATGCTGATGCCGGAGTCGGCTTCCATCGCGGCCAGCACGTCGAGCGACTGGTAAGCGATCGCGTCGAGCGCCGCGCGCGCGAGGTGCGCGGACGTCGTGCCGCGCGTGACGCCGAACACCGAACCGCGCGCCCGCGCATTCCAGTGCGGCGCGCCGAGGCCCGCGAACGCCGGCACGAGATAGACGCCGTCGGTATGCGGCACGCTCGCGGCGAGCGCTTCGATCTCGGCGGCCGTCTTGATGATGCCGACGCCGTCGCGCAGCCACTGCACGACCGCGCCCGCGATGAAGATGCTGCCTTCGAGCGCGTACTGCACGTCGTCGCCGATCTGCCAGGCGATCGTCGTGACGAGGTTGTTCTTCGACTCGATCGGCTTGTCGCCGGTGTTCATCATCAGGAAGCAGCCGGTGCCGTAGGTGTTCTTCACCATGCCCGACGTCGTGCACATCTGGCCGAACAGCGCGGCGTGCTGGTCGCCGGCGATGCCCGCGAGCGGGATCTTCGACGCGAACACCGTGGTCTTCGTATGGCCGTAGATTTCCGACGACGCCTTCACTTCCGGCAGCATGCTGCGCGGGATGTCGAGCAGCTCGAGCAGCTCGCTGTCCCACTCGCGCGTGTGGATGTTGAACAGCATCGTGCGCGACGCGTTGGTCACGTCGGTCACGTGCAGTTCGTGCTTCGTGAAGTTCCACACGAGCCAGCTGTCGACGGTGCCGAAGGCGAGCTTGCCCTGGCGCGCCTTGTCGCGCGCGCCCGGCACGTTGTCGAGGATCCAGCGGATCTTGGTCGCGGAGAAGTACGAGTCGATCGGCAGGCCGGTCTTCGCGCGCACCTTCGCTTCGAGGCCCTGCTTCTTCAGCGAATCGCAGAAGTCGGCGGTGCGGCGGTCCTGCCACACGATCGCGTTGTAGACGGGCTGGCCCGTCTCGCGATCCCAGACGATCGTCGTCTCGCGCTGGTTGGTGATGCCGATCGCGGCGATCGACGTGCCGTTCAGGCCCGTGCGCGTGACCGCTTCGGCGGCGACGCCGGCTTGCGTCGACCAGATTTCCTGCGGGTCGTGCTCGACCCAGCCGGGTTGCGGGTAGATCTGTTCGAATTCCTTCTGGGCGATCGATACGATGTTGCCCTGGCGATCGAACAGCATCGCGCGGGAGCTCGTCGTGCCCTGGTCAAGCGCGAGGATGTACTGATCCTGCATGTCTCTCATCTCCATCCGTGGATTGGCGTAGTTGTGATGCGCGCCGCATGTTACGCGGCGCGTCGGTGAATCAACGTCGGTCAGACAATTGCAACTGCAAACGCATCACGCGTGCGGCGCGTGCACGGCGGCGAACCACGCGTCGACCGCGGCCGTCACCGCGTCGAGCGTGCCTGGCGTGACGTGCAGGCCGAGCTTCGAGCGGCGCCACAGCACGTCCTGCGCGCAGGTCGCCCATTCGACGTCGCGCAGGTAGCGCAGTTCGGCGTCGTGGAGGCCCGGCGCGATTTCGGCGCCGAGGTCGGCGAGCGACGTCGCGCCGTCGACCACGCGTTCCGCGCGCGTGCCGTACGCGCGCGCGTAGCGGCGCGCGAGCGCGGCGGGCAGCCACGGATGGCGCTTCGCGAACGCGTCGGCGAACACGTCGAACTTCGCGTTCGCGATGTCGCCGCCG
The DNA here is from genome assembly GCF_001522185.1 of Burkholderia sp. RF2-non_BP3. Taxonomy (NCBI): domain Bacteria; kingdom Pseudomonadati; phylum Pseudomonadota; class Betaproteobacteria; order Burkholderiales; family Burkholderiaceae; genus Burkholderia; species Burkholderia sp. RF2-non_BP3. Next base: position 97,210 of record NZ_LOSU01000043.1, read on the forward strand.
GGCAGCGGCGCGCCGGCCGTCCAGGTTTTCGCCTCGCGGCCGAGCGCGCTGCACAGCAGGTCGCCGGCTTCTTCCGCGAGCTTGCGGAAGGTCGTGATCTTGCCGCCGAACACCGACAGCAGCGGCGCGCCGGCGCCGTCGTCCATCTCGAGGCGGTAGTCGCGCGTGACGGCCGACGCGTTCGCCGCGTTTTCGTCCTCGAGCAGCGGGCGCACGCCCGAATAGGTCCAGTGCACGTCGGCGGGCGAGATCTTGCGCTTGAAGTAGCGGTTGATCGAATCGCACAGATACTGCGTCTCGTCGCGATCGATCGCGACCTTCGCGGGATCGTTCGTGTATTCGACGTCGGTCGTGCCGATCAGCGTGAAGTCGTGCTCGTACGGAATCGCGAAGATGATCCGCTTGTCCGGGTTCTGGAAGATGTACGCGTGATCGTGATCGAACAGCCGGCGCGTGATGATGTGGCTGCCTTTCACCAGCCGCACGCTGTGTTGCGCGCCGCGGCCGAGCGCGCCGTGCAGCACTTCCCCGACCCACGGGCCGGCCGCGTTCGCGACCGCGCGCGCGTGCACGACGCGGATCGAGCCGTCCGCGTGCCGCAGCCGAGCTTCCCATTCGTCGCCGCGGCGTTCCGCCGACACGAGTTTCGTGCGCGTGAGGATCTCGGCGCCGCGCTCCTTCGCATCGAGCGCGTTCAGCACGACGAGGCGCGCGTCGTCGACCCAGCCGTCCGAATAGACGAAGCCGCGCTTGATCGAGTCGATCAGCGGTGCGCCGGCCGCATGGCGGCGCATGTCGATGCCGCGCGAGCCGGGCAGCAGTTCGCGTTTCGCGAGGTGATCGTAGAGGAACAGGCCGATGCGGATCAGCCAGGCCGGCCGCAGGTTCGGCATGTGCGGCATCACGAAGCGCAGCGGCCACATGATGTGCGGCGCCGCGCGCAGCAGCGTTTCACGCTCCTGCAGCGCTTTGCGGACGAGGCCGAATTCGTTGTATTCGAGGTAGCGCAGGCCGCCGTGAATCAGCTTCGTGCTGGACGACGACGTGTGCGACGCGAGGTCGTCCTGCTCGCAGAGCAGCACCGACAGGCCGCGGCCGGCCGCATCGCGCGCGATGCCCGCGCCGTTGATGCCGCCGCCGACGACGAGCAGATCGTAGCGATTCGGTTGGGTCACCTGCTGTCCTTATCGTCTGATGGAAATGGGCGAACATGAAATGTTCGAATTCGAAATTTAACGAACGAAATCGAAAAAGTAAAGTTCGAAAAAGCGGGGCCAGTAGCGCGCGGCGCGATCCCGGACGATACTGGCGGAATCGACCGTTTCGCGAGGTGAATCATGCGTATTGGGATGTGGGCCGGTGCGTGCGCCGTCGTTCTGGCAGGGTGCGGCGCCGGTATGCCGCCGCTGGCCGGCAATTGGCGTGCGCCGTCGTTCGTCGACCTGCAGACGTCGTGCGGCGGCACCGCGCGCGACTGGGGCGCGGACGCGCAGCCGGTCTACGCGACGCTGTACGACGCGTATGTGGCGAAACGGTATCGCGGGCTGACGCAGGCGAACTATTGCGCGTTCGTAAACGAACTTTCGACGCACTACGCGGCACCCGACGCGGCGGGGCGCGCCGGTTGGGTCGCCTATTTCAACGGCGCACGCGCGCAGGCCGTCAGCTGGCGGGCCGCGGTCGATCCGACGCTGCGCGGCGGCTGACGCGGCAAAGCTGCGGAAGGCGGGAAAACCGGAAAAGCGGCGCGGCCGGAGATCCGGCCGGCGCGCTCAGGTCAGGAACAGCGGCGCTTCAGGAATAACGGTATTTGATGGATCGCAGCGCGGCGTCGCCGGTCTCGGTCACGCAGTATTTGCGTCCCGATCCCAGCCCTTCCAGCCGGACGAGCTGCTGTTCGAGCAGCGCGTCGAGTTCATCCCGATCCATGTCGCCCTGGTCAGGGGCGTCCTTCACAAGCAGTAGCGTGGCGAATTCATGCGGACTCAGCATCGTTCTCTCCATGGCAATCGGTCTGCCCGCGCGGCCGGCGCGAACGCCGGTGCGCGATACCCCACGGGGTATGGCTTGGGGGGAAAGCTGTATTCGCCGGCCTTGGGATTCGCACACGCCTTGGCACGGGCGTATCGGGCGAACGGGCCGGGGAACTGGAGTCTAGTCGAGCGCGCGGGCAACGACAAATCGTGCCCCGTTAATTTTCAGTTTGACAGGGACGTATGCCGCAAGCGGTTCAGCCGGCGCGCCAACTTCTTGATTTCACTTGAAGTTTCAGGTGCGGTGCAGCATCGCAAGCGTCATTCCGCGACGTACACCTGGGTGCCCGCGTTCGCCACCGCATCGGCCATCTCCGGCGGCAGCGGCTTGTCGGTGAAAAGCGCATGCACCTGGCTCAGGTGTCCCTGGCGCACCAGCGCCGGGCGGCCGACCTTCGAGTGGTCGGCGACGAGGTAGACCGTGCGCGCGTGCTGCATGATCGCCTCGGCCACGCGCACCTCGCGCGTGTCGAAGTCGCGCAGCGTGCCGTCGGCCTCGATCGCCGACGTGCCGATGATCGCGTAGTCGACCTTGAACTGGCGGATGAAGTCGATCGCGAGTTCGCCGACGATGCCCTTGTCCCACGGCCGCACGATGCCGCCCGTGATCAGCACCTCGCAGTCCGGGTAGCCGCTCATCATCGACGCGACGTTCAGGTTGTTCGTGATCACGTGGAGCCCGTGATGGCGGTTCAGTGCGCGCGCAACCTCCTCGGTCGTGGTGCCGAGGTTGATGAACAGCGATGCCTGGTCGGGGATGTGCGACGCGGCGAGCGCCGCGATGCGTCGCTTCTCGTCGTGGAACATCCGCTGGCGCGCGGTGTACGACACGTTTTCCGAGCTGGTCGGCAGGCTCGCGCCGCCGTGATAGCGGCGCAGCAGGTTCAGGTCCGCGAGCCAGTTCACGTCGCGGCGGATCGTCTGCGGCGTGACCGCGAAGTGCGCGGCGAGATCGTCGACGGTCACGAAGCCGTCGCGCTGCACCCATTCGAGCAGTTCCTGCTGGCGCGCGTTGAGGGTGAGGCGGGGATCTCGGGTCATGGCTCGGCGGTCAGGTCGTGAGGCGGAGGGGGTATTGTAAGGGCGGGAAGGGCGTTCGACCGGCCTGCGGCGTATCGCTGCGCGGAATTCATGCGGAAAGTGTATGGATTCATGTGACAAATGAATTTGTGCGATCACGCGGATCGCGCTGCAATGGCGGACTGTCCGCGCGCGCCGGTCATGCGTCCGGCGCGTTCATTCAGCTTTCGACGAGGTGGAACCGATGACTGGCTTCAACTGGCACAACCCGTATCCGACGACCCGCATTCCGGTGTTCGCGCGCAACGTCGTGTCGACGTCGCACCCGCTCGCGGCGCAGGCCGGGCTGCGGATGCTGTGGAAGGGCGGCAATGCCGTGGATGCGGCGCTGGCCGCGGCAGCCGCGATCACGGTGGTCGAGCCCGTGTCGTGCGGGCTCGGCGGCGATGCGTTCGCGCTCGTGTGGGACGGCGAGCGGCTGTCCGGGCTGAATGCGTCGGGTGTCGCGCCGGCCGCGTGGAACCCCGGCTACTTCCGCCAGCGCCACGGCGAGGATGCACGCGGCATCGCGAACAAGCCGACGCGCGGCTGGGACACCGTCACGGTGCCAGGCGTGATCGCGGGCTGGGAAGCGCTGCACGCGAAGTTCGGTTCGCTGCCGTTCGCGGACCTGCTCGAGCCGGCGATCGAGATCGCCGAGCGCGGCTATTCGGTGTCGCCGATCGTCGCGCACAAGTGGGCCGCCGCGGTGCCCGAGCTGCAGGGGCTGCCGGGCTTCGCCGATACCTTCATGCCGCGCGGGCGCGCGCCGCTCGTCGGCGAGCGCATGTGCCTGCCGGGCCACGCGCGGACGCTGCGCACCCTCGCGAAGGACGGTCCGCGCGCATTCTACGAGGGCGCGCTCGCCGGGCAGATCGCGGCATTCGCGCGCGAAGGCGGTGGCGCGCTGACCGAAGCCGACCTGCGCGCGTACCGGCCGGAATGGGTCGAGCCGATCGGCAAGCGCTTCGGCCGGCACACGATTCACGAGATTCCGCCGAACGGGCAGGGCATCGCCGCGCTGATCGCGCTCGGGATCGCGGAGCAGGCGGGCGTGGCCGAATGTCCGGTCGATTCGGCCGACTCGCAGCACCTGCAGATCGAGGCGATGAAGCTCGCGTTCGCGGACGTCTATCGCTACGTCGCCGATCCGCGCGCGATGGACGTGACGCCCGCGCAGATGCTCGACGACGCGTATCTCGCGGAACGCGCGAAGCTGATCGATCGCGCACGCGCGACGCACTTCGCTGCCGGCCGGCCGCATTCGGGCGGTACGATCTATCTGTCGGCGGCGGACGAGCGCGGGATGATGGTGAGCTTCATTCAGTCGAACTACATGGGTTTCGGTTCGGGGCTCGTCGTGCCGGGTACGGGCATTGCGTTGCAGAACCGCGGGCACGGCTTCTCGATGGACCCGGCGTCGCCGAACGTCGTCGCGGGCGGCAAGCGGCCGTTTCATACGATCATCCCGGCGTTCGTCACCGAGGACGTCGACGGCCGCACCGAGGCCGTGATGAGCTTCGGCGTGATGGGCGGCGACATGCAGCCGCAGGGCCATCTGCAGACCGTCGTGCGCATGCTCGGTTACGGGCAGCAGCCGCAGGCCGCCTGCGACGCGCCGCGCTGGAAGGTCAATCGCGACTTCACGCTCGACGTCGAGTCGACGATGAATCGCGACACGGTCGATGCGCTCGCCGCGCGCGGCCATACGATCAAGTCGATCGACGATCCTTACATGGATTTCGGCTCGGGGCAGTTCGTGTGGCGGCTCGATCGCGACGATCCCGAGCGCGGCTACGTGGCCGCGAGCGACAGCCGTCGCGACGGTCTCGCGGCCGGTTTCTGACGGAACGCTTCCAGTCCAGTCTTGCGCTCGACGGGCGGCCGGATGGCCGCCCGTTTCGCTTGACGCGGCGCATCTCGTCGAACGTGCGCGAACCGGTTCGAACAACTCGTCTAACGAACCGCAACATGCGCGGCGGAACTGCGCCCGTCGGGTATGGTCAGTGCTTTGAAGCACGAACATAAAAGTCCGGCTAAGATGCCAGGATGGTTCGGCCGGACCAACTCACTAAAAATGCAAGCAAAACGTCGCCTGCGGGCGCGCCGGGCCCGTGCCGAAGATCGGGGCCGGCCGCCGGCCGCGCGACGACTGGGAGCGCACCACCATGCCTACTGAAACGACGCATGTCATGCCGTGGCGTATCGAGGACATCGACCTCAACCGGATCGATCGTCAGCGCGCCGCCGCGAACGAGGATCTGCTGCTGTTGCTGTGCGCGTCGTCGTTCATCGAAAGCGGCTCGGATCTCTACACGAGCAACCTGAGCGAGTTCTTCAACGACGATCCGGAAGTGTCCGCGTGGCTCAACACGGCGTGGGAGCACGAGGAACTGCAGCACGGGCGCGCGCTGAAGGCGTACATCGCGCACGTGTGGCCCGAGTTCGACTGGGATACCGCGTTCGCGAATTTCTTCGCCGAGTACTCGAAGACCTGCTCGGTCGACGCATTCGAGAAGACCCGCGCGCTCGAGATGGTCGCGCGCTGCGTCGTCGAGACGGGCACGGCCACGCTCTATCGCGCGATCAACGAATGCTCGGACGAGCCGGTGCTGAAGGAAATCACCGACAACATCCGATCGGACGAGGTGCGCCACTACAAGCACTTCTTCAAGTTCTTCAAGAAGTACAACAAGCTCGAAGGCAACGGCCGGCTCGCGGTGCTCGGCGCGCTGACGCGCCGCGTGCTGGAAATCAAGAACGAGGATTCGGAGATCGCGCTGCGCCACGTGTTCGCGATCCGCTACCCGGATCGCGTCGGCGACAGCCAGTACAACCGCGAGCGCGTCGCGCGCATCAGCTCGCTCGTGCGGCGCAACCTGTCGGCCGACATGTGCGTGAAGATGCTGCTCAAGCCGCTCGACCTGCCCGCGAAGATCCAGCCGAGCGTCCACTATCCGCTGACGAAGATCACGCGGCACGTGTTCATGCGCTGATCGTCACCGCGCGGTCCGGCGGCGCGCGTATGCTTCGGCATCATCGTCTGCTTTTCACCGGGCCCGCCATCATGACCGATACCCATCGCCACGCGCTCGAACAATGGACGTTCGACGCGTGGCCGCCGGCCGTCGTTTCGCTGTTCGACGGCACCGCGCTCGAACGCCATGCCGACTTCGCCGCATCGCTGATCGTCGCGACCGACGATGGCCAGTTGCGCACGACGCTGCTCAGCGTCGGCGAGATTCATGCGCGCGACGCGCACACGCTGCTGCTTGCGCTATGGCCGCAATCGCGCGCGGCGCGCGCGCTGGCGCAACGGCGCGCCGCCGCGTTGACGCTCGTCGCGGACGGCGCATTCTTTCAGGCACAACTGAGGATCGAGCCGCTCGAAGGGGACTTCGGCGGACTGGCCGGGTTCGCCGCGACGATCGCGCATGGCGATGCGCAGCGGGTCGGCTATGCGCGTCTCGCGACGGGCGTCACGTTCGCGCTGGAAGGGCAGGCGCGCGCCGAGGTGCTCGCGCGCTGGCAGCGCCAGGTCGAGCACCTGCGGCGCGCGGCCGCGCGGCTTCAGTGACCGCGCTGGCCGCTGCGCGACGAGCGGTTGCGGTTGGCGTGCGCGGCGTTGCCGTTCGCCGGACGCGCACCGTTGCCGCCTGACGGGCGACCGCCGCCGCCACCGGCATTGCCGCTCGCGCCGCCGGCCGTGCGCGGCTTGGCCGCCTTCGCGGCCTTCGGTTGCGCATTGCCGTCGCGCTTCGCGGCCGGCTGGCCGGCGCCGCCTGCACGCGGCTGGCGATTGCCGCCGCCGCCGTTGCCGCCGCGCGGCTGCTGCCCGCGGCGTTGCTGGATCGGCTCCGGCTTCGCGTTCGGATCGGGTTCGAAGCCCGCGATCACTTCCTGCGGAATCTCGCGCTTGATCAGCCGCTCGATGTCGCGCAGCAGCTGCTTCTCGTCGACGCACACGAGCGACACGGCTTCGCCCGTCGCGCCCGCGCGGCCCGTGCGGCCGATCCGGTGCACGTAATCCTCCGGCACGTTCGGCAGGTCGAAGTTGACGACGTGCGGCAGCTGGTCGATGTCGATCCCGCGTGCGGCGATGTCGGTCGCGACCAGCACCTGCAGCGTGCTGTTCTTGAATTCCGCGAGCGCGCGCGTGCGAGCCGACTGGCTCTTGTTGCCGTGGATCGCCATCGCGCTGATGCCGTCCTTCGTCAGCTGTTCCGCGAGCCGGTTCGCGCCGTGCTTGGTGCGCGTGAACACGAGCACCTGGAACCAGTTGTGTTCGCGGATCAGATGCGTGAGCAGCTCGCGCTTGCGATCGCGGTCGACCGGGTGGATCTTCTGCGCGACGCTTTCTGCGGTGGTGTTGCGGCGTGCGACCTCGATCAGTGCGGGCGAATCGAGCAGGCTGTCGGCGAGCGACTTGATCTCATCCGAGAAGGTCGCCGAGAACAGCAGGTTCTGGCGCTGCGGCGGCAGCTTCGCGAGCACGCGCTTGATGTCGTGGATGAAGCCCATGTCGAGCATCCGGTCGGCTTCGTCGAGCACGAGGATGTCGAGATCCGACAGATCGATCGTCTTCTGCTGCATGTGGTCGAGCAGACGCCCCGGCGTCGCGACGACGATGTCGACGCCGCGCTTGAGCGCATCGATCTGCGGATTGATGCTGACGCCGCCGAACATCACGGTCGAGCGCAGCTTCAGGTATTTGCTGTATGCGCGCACGCTTTCCTCGACCTGGGCGGCGAGTTCGCGCGTCGGCGTGAGGATCAGCGCGCGCACCGCGCGCTTCGCGCCGCGATGCTCGGCATAGAACGTGTGCAGGCGCTGCAGGATCGGCAGCGTGAAGCCGGCGGTCTTGCCGGTGCCGGTCTGTGCGCCGGCGAGCAGGTCGCCGCCGCCGAGGACGGCGGGGATCGCCTGTTGCTGGATGGGAGTCGGCGACGTGTAGCCGAGCTCGTTGACCGCCTTGACGAGCGGTTCGGCCAAGCCGAGAGATTCGAAAGACATAGATACCACTCTTGAGTTTTATGATCGGCGACGCCTCGCGCGGCCCGCGCGGGGAACGGCGTCGCAAAAAGCAAAGGGGCGCGGCTGCGGTTTCCCGCAGCCGCGCCCCCGTGTGTGTCGCGCGTTATTTAGTCAAGCGGCGCGGAACGCAGGTCGCTCACCTGTTGCGGCGAGATCGGCGTACCGTTGTTGCCCCACGACATCCGGATATACGTGACGACTGCCGCGACTTCCTGGTTCGACAGCGACTGCGCGAACGGCGGCATCCCGTACGGACGCGGATTCTTGAACGTGCTCGGCGGATAGCCGCCATTCAGCACCATGCGGATCGGGTTGACCGCCGATTCCATCACGATCGAATGGTTGCCCGCGAGCGGCGGATACGCCGGCGGCTTGCCCGCGCCGGTTTCGGCGTGGCAGGTCGCGCAGTTGTCCGCGTAAATCTTCTTGCCCTGGTCGAACAGCGCGTTGCCGAATTGCTTCGACGGCTCGTACTGCATGTTCTTCGGCGCTTCAGCCTTCTGCGGGATCGACTTCAGGTACGTCGACATCGCGCGCGTATCTTCGTCGCTCATGTACTGCAGGCTGTTGTGCACGACGTCGGCCATCGGGCCGAACACCGCACCCTTGTTCGACACGCCGGCCTGCAGCAGGTCCGACAGCTCCTGCACGTGCCAGTCGCCGAGGCCGAGTTCCTTGTCGTTCGTCAGCGACGGCGCATACCAGTTCTGCAGCGGAATCAGGCCGCCCGCGAAGGCCGCCGAGCTCACCGGGCCGCCCATCATGTTGATCGACGTGTGGCACATCGAGCAGTGGCCGAGGCCTTCGACGAGGTACGCGCCGCGGTTCCACTCGACCGACTTGGTCGGATCCGGCTTGTATTCGCCTTCCTTGAAGAACAGCGTGCGCCAGCCGATCAGCAGGTTGCGGTTGTTGAACGGGAACTTCAGTTCATGCGGACGGCTCGGCACCGAGACCGGCGGGACCGAACGCAGGTACGCGTAGATCGCGTCCGAGTCGGCGCGCGTGACCTTCGTGTAGCTCGCGAACGGGAAGCCCGGGTAGAGCAGGCTGCCGTCCTTCGAACGGCCGGTGTGCATCGCGCGGTAGAAGTCGTCCGACGTCCACTTGCCGATACCGTCCTTGTCGTCCGGCGTGATGTTCGGCGTGTACATCGTGCCGAACGGCGTCGCCATCGGCAGGCCGCCCGCGAACGACTTGCCGCCGCGCACGGTGTGGCACGCGATACAGTCGCCGACGCGCGCGAGGTATTCGCCCTTCTTGATCAGCGCGGCCTGGTCGGCCGGCGTGGCCGCGACGGCAGCGTTGCCGTGCAGCGTGTCGTTGCCCGGCCAGAGGACCGGCACGAGGGCGGCAGCCGCGACGATCGCGACGGCCGAGAGTGCAAACAGGGACTTGCGTTTCATTGTGTCTGTCTCCCTTGCCTTATTGCGGTTCGCTGCCGCAGGCGAGCGGAGTCTTCATCGAACGCGCCGGGGCCGGCACGGGGTTGGCGGGCGCCGGTTGCGCGGCGAGCCATGCGGTCACGGCCGTCACGTCTTCGTCCGACAGCTTCGACGCGATCTCGTGCATGCAATCCGGTGCCTTCGCGTGGCGGTTGCCCGAGCGCCATGCGCCGAGCTGTGCGCTCAGGTAATCGGCGTGCAGGCCGACGAGGCCCGGGATCGCCGGCTGCATGCCGGTCAGCCCCGCGCCGTGGCAGGCCACGCAGGCCGGCAGCTTGCGCGACGGATCGCCTTGCGTGACGAGCTGCTTGCCGCGCGCGAGCGTGGCGGCCGGCAGCGTCGGCTTGGCCGGCGTCGGGTACGGCGGACGCTCGGCCGAGAAGTGCTCGGCGATCTCTTTCAGGTAATCGTCGTTCAGGTACGTCAGCAGATAGTTCATCGGCGGGTACTTGCGCCGGCCATCACGGAAGTTGACGAGCTGGTTGTACAGGTACTCCGCCGGCTTGCCGGCAAGTCGCGGGAAATAGTCGTTGTCCGTACCCTGGCCGTGAACGCCATGGCATGCGGTACAGCCGCGCACACGCTCGGCCATCGTATCGGGTGCCTTGAGCGGCGCCTGCTGGGCGTGCGCTTGCTCCGTGGGCTTGGTCTGCGCTTGAGCAGCGCTCGTAAGGCCCGCGCCACCGATCAGGAGAACGGCAAGCAACGGACGGAAGAGGCGTCTTGAAGACACACGAGACTCCATGTTTATTCGTCGGGGACCTGTCCGGGCTACGATCGGCTCGGCGCATGGACGGCAGGACAGCCGGGCTGCTGCGACGCGGCATTCTATCATCGATGGGTAATGACGGCTATTTGGCAAAAGGACATCGGTTCCTGCCTGTTTGCGACTTGCGACAATTTGACGCGCTTCGTACACGGGTTGTGTGAACCGGCGTGCGCTTTGACCATCGAAGACCGTACACTCGCGGGTCGCGCGGCGCCGCCTCCGCCGCAGACCCAGTCATTTCTCCCGTTTCCGGATTCATCGATGACGTTCCCTACCGTGCCGTTGCCGTCTTCCCGCTGTCGTTCCACTTGCCGCCGCGTTGCGGGCCGGCCGTTCCCGGGAGGGCGCGCGCGATGAGGATCGACAGCTTGTGGATCGGACAGGTCGCGCTGGCGGCATTGATGGACGCGACGTTCGCGATGGCCGTCGGCTCGGCGCTGCTCAAGGCGTGGCTCGGCAAGGACGGCGCGCGACCGGTCGTCGCGCCGTCGCATCCCGCATGGCTGCGCGCGCAACATTCGCTGGTCGCGGCGGCGCTGGCGCTCGTGCTCGCCGATCTCGGCTGGCTGGTGTATGAAGCGGCGTCGATGAGCGGCGCGGGGCTCGGCGGCGCATTCGCCGCGATTCCCGTCATGCTCGCGCAGACGCACACGGGCTTCGCATGGAGCGTCGCGTTCGCCGGCGCCGTCGTGCTCGCGATCGTCGCGCTGGCAAAGCCGGAGGGCCCGGTCGCGCATGCGGTGCTGTGGCTCGCGGTGATCGTGGTCGCGGCCGGCAAGGCGTCGCTCGGCCATGCGGCCGACACCGGCCCGCTGTCCGCAGCGGTCGGCGTGCAGACGCTGCACCTGCTCGCCACCGCGGTGTGGGGCGGCCTCGTGCTCGCGGGCGGGCTCGCGGTGCTGCCGGTGCTCGGCTCGTCGGTCGCGCGCGGCGCGCTGATCCGGATCGGCCAGCAGCTGTCGCGTACCTCGACGATCGCGGTCGTGTTCGTGCTCGGCACGGGCGTGCTCAATGCGCTGCGCGGGCTCGGCGGCTCGCTCGCGCCGCTCGACGGCACCACGTGGGGGCGCGTGCTGCTGCTCAAGCTGCTGCTCGTCGCGCTCGCGCTCGTGCTCGGCGGGTTGAACCGCTTCTCGGCGCTGCCGCGCCTGCGCCGGACCGCGTCGACCGAAGACGCGCACACGTTCCGCAACATCCTGCATCTCGAGGCGCTGACGATGATCGGCGTGTTCGTCGCGGCCGCCGTGCTGTCGTTCAGCGTGCCGGGGTTCGCGGCGCTCGGCTGACGGCCGGGGCGGCGCGGTGCCGGGCCGGGTGCCCGCGCGTCGCGTGCTGCAGATGCAAAAACGGCCGCCTGTCGGGCGGCCGTCTCGAAGCCGTTGCGCGGCATGCACGCCGTGCAACGCACCTCATCTCACTTCCGCATCACCACTCGGCGACGCTGCCGTCCGCGTGACGCCACACCGGGTTGCGCCAGCGATGCCCCGTCTTCGCCATCTCGCGCACTTTCTCCTCGTTGACGTCGATGCCGAGCCCCGGGCCCTGCGGGATCGCGACGAAACCGTCTTCGTAGCGGAATACCTCGGGATTGCGCAGGTAGTCGAGCAGGTCGTTGCCCTGGTTGTAGTGAATGCCGAGGCTCTGTTCCTGGATGAACGCGTTGTAGCTCACCGCATCGAGCTGCAGGCACGCGGCCAGCGCGATCGGGCCGAGCGGGCAGTGCAGCGCGAGCGCGACGTCGTAGCTTTCCGCGAGCGTCGCGATCTTGCGGCACTCGGTGATGCCGCCCGCGTGCGACGCATCGGGCTGGATGATGTCGACGTAACCGCCCGCGAGGATGTGCTTGAAGTCCCAGCGCGAGTAGAGCCGCTCGCCGAGCGCGATCGGCGTGTTGGTCTGGTTGACGATGTCGCGCAGCGCCTCGGCGTTCTCCGACAGCACCGGCTCCTCGATGAACATCAGCTTGTACGGATCGAGCTCCTTCGCGAGCACTTTCGCCATCGGCTTGTGCACGCGGCCGTGGAAGTCGACGCCGATCCCGACGTGCGGGCCGACCGCGTCGCGCACCGCCGCGACGTTCGCGATCACCTGCTCGACCTTGTCGTAGGTGTCGACGATCTGCAGCTCTTCGGAGCCGTTCATCTTCACGGCCTTGAAGCCGCGCTCGACCACCGCGCGCGCGTTGTTCGCGACGTCGCTCGGCCGGTCGCCGCCGATCCACGAATACACCTTGATGCGGTCGCGCACCTGGCCGCCGAGCAGCGCGTGCACGGGCACGCCGTGATGCTTGCCCTTGATGTCCCACAACGCCTGGTCGACACCCGCGATCGCGCTCATCGTGATCGGGCCGCCGCGGTAGAAGCCGGCGCGATACATCACCTGCCAGTGATCCTCGATCAGCAGCGGATCCTTGCCGACCAGATAATCGGCGAGTTCGTGCACGGCGGCCTCGACCGTGTGCGCGCGGCCCTCGACGACCGGTTCGCCCCAGCCGACGATCCCTTCGTCGGTTTCGATCTTGAGGAACAGCCAGCGCGGCGGGACGACGAAGGTTTCGAGGCGGGTGATTTTCATGTCGCGAGTCTCCAGGGGTGGCCGGCGCGGACATGCCGATACGGCGCCGGTCGAATGCGTGACGGTTATCCTAGCGTAGCCCGATAAAAAATAGTATTAATAGCACTATTGTGCAGATAGTGGGCAGCCGCGGCGTTGCCCGTCACCGGAGAACGATCATTCAACGCGACCTGCATGGACAGACGGCCTTCCGGCTGGCGACGGCGATCCTGCGCGGCGACTATCCGCCCGAATCGCTGCTGCCGCGGGAGCCGGACCTGATGGAGATGTTCGGCGTGAGCCGCACGGTGCTGCGCGAGGCACTGCGCACGCTGACGTCGAAGGGGCTGGTCGAATCGCGACCGAAGGTCGGCACGCGCGTGCGGCCGCGCCGCGCATGGAATCTGCTCGACGCCGACCTGCTCGACTGGTACGCGCGTGTCGCGCCGCCGCTCGGGTTCGCGCTGAAGCTGCAGGAGATGCGCGAGATGATCGAGCCGCATGCGGCCGCGCTGGCCGCGCGCGCGCACGGGCCGGGCGCCTTCGACGCGATCGAGGACGCGGTGCGCGCGATGGCCGCCGCGCGCAACGTGGACGAATGGGTGCGCGCGGACCTGCGCTTTCACCTGAGCGTGCTGGAAGCCGGCGGCAACGAGCTGCTGGTGCCGCTCGGCGCGCTGATCGATCGCACGCTCGAGGCGCAGCTGCATCTGAACGCGCGCCGGGCGCACGTGTTCAATGCGTCGCTCGCCGAGCACGCGGCCGTCAGCGACGCGATTCGCGTGCGCGACGAGGACGGCGCGCGCCGCGCGATGGCGTCGCTGCTCGCGGTGACGCGCGCGCGGATCGAGTTGTCCTGACGGGAAGGGCGGTGCGGGCCGTCAGTGGTTCGCGCAGCCGCCCGGCTTCAGCACGCGTTGCGTCGACGCCGGATATTTCGCGAGCAGGCTCGCCGGACGGCGCGGCCGCACCACCAGGTCGCCGCCGCAGTTCGGGCAGCGGCCCTTCAGCACGTCGTCCGCGCAGGTCGCGCAGAACGTGCATTCGAAGGTGCAGATGCGTGCGTCCGGCGAATCGGGCGGCAGGTCCTTGTCGCAGCATTCGCAGCCGGGGCGCAGTTCGAGCATGGCGGTTTTCCTCGTGGTCGGAGTGGGTCGGGACGAGCGTCGCCGCACATTGCGCGCGACGCGGGTGCGCGCTACTGTACTCGCATGAACCGGCCCGGCCAACGGTGTCCCGCCGGGATGCCGTCGTCGCGCACGGGCCGCCCCGGGAGACGCCCATGCTTTATCGTGGAAGCTGTCACTGCGGCGACGTGAAGTTCGAGGCGGAAGGCGACCTGCAGGGCGTGCTGGCCTGCAACTGCTCGATCTGCCGGCGCAAGGGCGCGCTGATGTGGTTCGTGCCGCGCGATCACATGAAGCTCCTCACGCCCGACGAACATCTCGCGACCTATACGTTCAACAAGCACGTGATCCGCCATCGCTTCTGCAAGCGCTGCGGGATTCATGCGTTCGGCGAGGGTACCCATCCGGACGGCACCGCGATGGCCGCGATCAACGTGCGATGCCTCGAGGATGTCGATATCGACGCGCTGCCGGTCACGCACTACGACGGCCGCTCGCACTGAGCGGCGCGTCTCGCGCGAGCGCGCGCGCCGCCGTCAGGACGGCTCGACCGGCGCGGCCTGCGGCGCCGGCGTTTCCGCCTGCGGCGCCGGGCCCGCCGTGCGCGTGCCGGCCGTGACGGGACGCTCGATCAGCGGCGCGAGCGCCGGCGCCATCGACTTCAGCAGCTGGACGGCCATCGCGCTCGTGAAGTCGTAGCGTGCCGCGTACGGCTCGTGCGCGGTCGCCGTCAGCACGCCGAAGAAGCGGTCGCCGAGCACGAACACGAACGTGCCGCTGCGATTGACCTTGCGCGACTCGATCAGCCGCGCGCCGCGCGCGTAGACGTTGAAGCGCTGGTCGCCCGTCCCGGTCTTGCCGTACACCTGGAGCGTCTTGCCGTCCGGCAGCGTGAAGCCGCCCGCGAGACGCCGCGCGGTGCCGTTGAGCACGACGTCGCGCAGCAGCGTGCGCGCCACGTCGACGATCTCCGGCGACAGCATTGGCTGCGGCTGCGCGGCCGCGCGCACGAAGCGCGTTTCGTATGGCGTGCCCTTCGCGAAGTCGAGGCGCGTGATCGTCTCGGTCGGCGCCTTCTGGCCGCCGTTCGCGATCAGGCCGATCAGTTTCGCGAGCGCGTCGGGCTGGTCGCCCGATGCGCCGATCGCGGCCGCGTATGACGGCGTGACTTCCGCGAACGGGTAGCCGAGCGCACGCCACGCTTTCGTGATCTCCCCGTACGCGCGCAACTCGACCATGTGGCGAATGCGCCGGTCCTGGGTCGCGTGGTAGCGCGTCTTGTACAGCCACGAGTACGTGTAGAAGCGCGCATCGCGGCTGTCGCGCTGAACGTCGCCGAGCGGCGCGTTCGGGTGGGCGCGCAGATAGTTGAGCGTCCACAGCGCGAGCGGGTGGACGCTCGCGATATAGCCGCGATCGTTGAGGTTGAACCGGTCGATCGCGTACTTCGCGTAGAGCGCGGCGAGATCGTCGTCCGACAGCGTCGCGGCCGGCGTGCCCTTCAGCTGCGCGCGCATCCGCGCGCTGAACCACGCGAGCGATTCGTTCGGCGCGACGCTGCGCAGCACCGTCGCGATCTTCGGCGGCGACTTGCGCACGTCCTGCAGCATCAGCGCGAGCGCGTCGTCGGGCGCCTTGCCCGCATAGCGCGTGTAGTAGCGCTTCACGTAGACCTTGCTTTCGCCGTCGACGAACTGCTCGAGGTAATGCTTGCGCTGCTCCGGATCGCCGAGCCACGACGACGACGGGCCGGCCGCCTGCAGCATCTCGTAATGGACGATGTCGCGCATCAGCCGCACGAACACGAGGTTGACCGAGTGCTCGAACGCCGCATGCAGCGTCAGGATGCGGCCGTTGTCGGATTTCTCGAAGTTCGAGAATACCTGCGCGCCGCCGCCCGTGTAGAACACGTCGGGGCTCGCCGAATACTTGCGTTCGACCGCCGCGTCGAGCATCGCCTGCAGCGAGCGATCGCGCGTATGCGACAGGTAATCGAGCGCCCAGCGCGACAGTCCGTCGATCGGGTCGGGCTTCACCTTCGCGAGTTGCGCGTTCGACAGGCTGCCGTAGCGCGCGTGCAGGTCGGAGACGATCTGCAGGTAGGTGATCAGCGTGCGCAGCTTCGCGGTCGAGCCGAGGTTGATGCGGCCGCCGCGGTTCACGTCGAACGGCTGGTTCACGCTGTCGGTCTGCACGCGCAGCATGTTCGCGCCGTTGCGGTGCTCGTACAGCGTGAAGCTGTACGTGAGGTGCGACGGGTCGTCCTTTGGCGCGAGCATCTCGAAGCCGTACAGGCCGGCGGCCTGCGCGCCGTCGCGGGTCGACGCCCGCGCGAGCCGTTCGGCGACCGCCTGCTGCACGCCGTTGTCGAGCGTGCTGGTGGCTTCGAGGTCGAGCTGGTCGAGCTGGTACAGGTCGCTGATCCCGAGTGCCGACAGCAGCGACGCGCGCGCGGACGACACGGCCTTGCGCGACACGAACGACTGCACGTGCGCGGCGGCCGGCGGCGCGCTGCGCTCGATCTGCGCGGCGAGCGCCGCATCGCGCAGCGCGGGCGAGATCACGCCGCCGTTCGACAGGAGCCGCAGGTAGCTGTCGGTCAGCTTCTGCAGCGCCGGATAGCCGCGATTCAGGAAGTACGACGGCGCGCGCTGCGCGATGATCAGCGACAGCACCTCGCGGAACGTCTTGCCCTGTTCGTCGACGTTGTCGCCGGTCGTCGGCGCGGACAGGATCCGGTTCACGTCGTTGAAGTCGCGGCCGTACCACGCGGCGAGACCGTCGCCGATGCCGGTGATTTCACCCACGTGCGGCCGCGCGGCGAGCGGCACCGAGTTCAGGTAGCGCACCAGGATCGCGCGCCGCGCGAGCATCGTCTGCGGGCCGTTCAGGTACGCGAGAACGGACGCGGACGCGATCTGCCGCAGCTTTTCCGGCGGCGTCGCGGTGCGGCCGTCGGGCGAATGGCGGAACTTCTCGATCTGCGTCGCGAGCGTGCTGCCGCCGGGACGCGCCTGATGATGGTTGACGACGTGCATCGCCTGGTCGGCGAGCGCGCGGCTGAAGCGTCCCCAGTCGATCGCCGGATTGCGGTTCGGCTGGTTCGCGTCGAGCAGGTAGCGATCCTCGATGAACAGCAGCGAATCCGCGATCACGCGCGGCACCGTGTCGAAGTCGGCGTAGACGCGCTGCGGGAACACGGTCGCGAACAGCGGCGCGCCGGTCGAGTCGAACAGCATCAGCCCGGCCTGGTCTTTCTCTTCGTAAGGCAGGAACAGGCCGTGATCGGCGAGCGACAGCATTCGTTGCGAATCGCGCGCCTGCTTGCCGACGACGAAGCCGCGCGCGAGCAGATGCTGCTGGAACGCGGGAATCATCGCGTAGCCGAGGCGCTGGTCGTATGGCCCGTTGGCGGGGAAGCGGATGTGGTCGCTTGCGCCGGCCTCGACGGTGTAGCCGACGTCGCGCGTGAGCTCGGACAGGTAGTGCGCCTGCAGGCGCGATGTCGCGATCTCGGTCATCACGAGTCGCGCGACGATCGCGATCGCGATCACCAGCGCGGCCAGCAAGGACCACTTGATCCACGTCCAGACCGAGGCACTACCGGTCACGCGCGGCAGGATGCGATTCAGCGGCCGATTCATGGCGGCGTCTCCCTGAAGGCGCAGGCTCCGGCCGCACCTCATTAAGGATTAGTGTAGTCCTCCGCAGCGGGCTGCCAAGGGCGGTTCACTACCGAGATGCGTCGACGCAACGCACATGCCTGTGACGTGCGGCAATGGGCGGTGCGATGCGGTGGCGCGTGTCGCCGTGGCGTAACGTTTGCGCGCACCGCCCGGCCGCCGGGAACGACGGCGCGTGGCGGCGCCGGCGGCTCACGCACCGGTCTTGTGCATTGCCGTATCGACCGCAAATCGGGTCCGATCCTGTCCGAATCCGTTGCCGGTGCGTGAAGACGCTACGGGTTTCCGCGATAGCCGGGTGCACCGGCCGCAGGTACGATCGCCCGATGTGCAGCGCATGTCCGCATGCATCGGGGGCGCCATGTCGATCCATCCCGTCGCGCTCGTTTGCACGACGATCCTGGGGTTGCTGCTGTTCGGGCTCGGCCTGATCGTGTCCGTTGCGCGCTTCCGGCGCACCACCGGTTCCGGATGTGCGTCCGATCCGGCCGACGGGTTGCACAAGATCGTGCGCGCGCACGGCAACACGGCCGAATACGCGCCGTTTCTCGCGGTGCTGTTTCTCTATTTCGGCGCACACGACCCGTCGCGCGCGATCGTCTCGCTGATCGTCGCGGCAACCGCGTGCCGCTGTCTGCTCGTGATCGGACTGCTCGCGTGGCCGACGATGGACAGGCCGAATCCCCTGCGTTTCATCGGCGCGCTCGGCACGTATCTGTGCGGCGCCGCGCTTTGCGTCGCGCTGTTCGTCTGAGCGGCTTCGCGGGATCGTGCCGGCGCACGGCTTCGACGAAGCAGTGAATCAGCCAGTCGCACGCGATCGCGATCATCCGCTCGCGTATCGAGTCGGCCTCCATGAAGTGCTTCGGCGTGCATGACACGGTGTCGGCGTACGACGACACCGTGAACGCCGCGCTGAACGACGTGCATTCGACGATCGGCCGCGCGGTGATATCCTCGCGAAACGCCCGCGACCGACGGGCGGATACCGACTGCCCGCGCGCGGCCCGATGCCGCGCTGCGCGGCGTTTCCGAGGGAGAGCCGAAGCATGAGCCGCAAATTCATCCTGAAGGGCGACACGACCGACCATGGCGGTGTCGTGCTCGACGGAATCGCCAATTCGTCGTTCGACGGCCGCGAACTCGCCTATCTCGGCGCGCCGGTGTTCTGCGCCGCGTGCAAGACCCAGGGCGTGATCGTGTCCGACGGCGGCGAGCGGACGATGACCGTGATGGGCAAGGTCGTCGCGCTCGAACACGACCTGTGCCAGTGCCTGTGCACGCCGCAGCCGAAGCTGATCCCGTCGCAGGGGACGGGCACCATCTCGGGCTGACGCCCGCCGTCAGTCGCTGCCTTCGGTCTCGATCACGAGGATGCGCGCTTCGCCGAGCGGGTGCGCGACGTGTTCGGTGCCGATCGTCGCGTGGAAGACGTCTCCCGTCTCGAGCACCGTCGCGTGCTCGACACCTGCTGCGCGGTAGCGCATCTCGACACGGCCGTCGAGCACCGCGAAAACCTCCTCGCCGTCATTCACATGCCAACGGTATGGCCGATCGGTCCAGTGCAGGCGGACCGTGATGCCGTTCAGGTTCGCGATGTCCAGCGCCCCCCACGGGCGTTGCGCGGTGAATGCGGTGCTGCGGATGATGTTCATCGATAGGTCCGGTCCGTCAATGCGAATGCTGCGGAGTCGGGCAGGCTGCTTGGCCGCGCGGCCCGCCCGCCCTTCGGTTTTCGTGTGCTTGTCTTCAGCGGGACATCGCGCGCAACGCCGCGTCGATCGTCTGCCTGCGCTTCTCCAGCCCTGCCGCCGAGCGCTCGGTCACGCGCTTCAGCACCGACGCCGGCGCCGTATCCGGCGAGCCCGCATCGAACGGCGGCGCGGGCGCGTATTCGAGCGCCAGTTGGATCGACTGCGCCTCTTCGTCGCCGACGAGTTCGGCGGCGATCGTCAACGCGAAGTCGATGCCGGCCGTCACGCCGCCGCCGGTGATCAGGTTGCCGTCGCGCACCACGCGCTCGCGCACGGGCACCGCCCCGAGCGGCGCGAGCAGCGAATGAAATGCCCAGTGCGTCGTCGCGCGGCGGCCGCGCAGCAGGCCGGCCACGCCGAGCAGCAGCGCACCCGTGCAGACCGACGTCACGTAGCGCGCGGCGCCCGCGCGCTGCTGCACGAACGCGATCGTTTCGGCATCGAGCAGCAGATCGTTGATGCCGATCCCGCCGGGCACGCAGATCACGTCGAGCGGCGGGCAATCGTCGAACGTGCAGGTCGGCGCGAGCGCGAGGCCGCTGCTCGACGTGACGGTGTCGCGCGATTTCCAGACCAGATGGACGGTCGCGTCGGGCAACGACGCGAGCACGTCGTGCGGGCCGGTGAGATCGAGTTGCTGGACGCCGGGAAACACGAGAAGGCCGATATGCAGGGTCATGCGAACGCTCCGAAGGGAAGGGGATGCGCCACGGCCGGCGCACGATGGACAGATCGATTCTAGGCGCGTAGTGTTTGGCGAAATTGCCATATCACCCACGTTTTCAGCCAATCGCCATGCCTGCCGCTTCGCGCTCGATCATCGTCCTCGCGTTCCCCCGTGCGCAGTTGCTCGACGTGACCGGGCCGCTGCAGGTGTTCGCATCCGTCAACGAACTCGCGCAGGAGCGCGGGCAGCCCGTGCCGTATGCGCCGCGTGTCGTCGCCGCGGAGGCGGGGCCGGTCGAGACGTCTTCCGGCCTCGTGGTGATGGCCGATTCGCTGCGCTCGGCCGGGCGGCCCGATACGGTGATCGTGGCCGGCGGCAAGGGCGTGCACGCCGCTTCGCGGGATGCGCGGACGGTGCGCTGGGTCCGGCAGCAGGCGCAGCGCGCGCGACGTGTCGCATCGGTCTGCACCGGCGCGTTCCTGCTCGCCGAGGCCGGCCTGCTCGACGGGCGGCGCGCGGTCACGCACTGGGCGCGCTGCGACGAATTCGCGGCGCGCTATCCGAACGTGCGCGTCGAGCCCGATCCGATCTTCATCCGCGAAGGCGCGTTGTGGACGTCGGCCGGCGTGACGGCCGGCATCGATCTCGCGCTCGCGCTGGTCGAGGAGGATCTCGGGCGGGCGATCGCGCTCGACGCCGCGCGCGAGCTCGTCGTGTTCCTGAAGCGGCCGGGCGGGCAGGCGCAGTTCAGCGCGATGTTGTCGATGCAACGTACCGACGACCGCTTCGGCGAACTCCATGCGTGGATCGCCGAGCACCTGACGGCCGACTTGTCGGTGCCGGCGCTTGCCGAGTGCGTCAGCATGAGCGAGCGCAGCTTCCTGCGTCACTACCGCGCGGGCACCGGCCGCACGCCCGCGCGCGCGGTCGAGCAGATTCGCGTCGAGGCCGCGCAGCGTCTGCTCGGCGAAACCGCGTGGCCCGTCAAGCGGATCGCCACGCGGTGCGGTTTCGGCTCGGAGGAGACGTTGCGGCGCAGTTTCGTGCGCGTGCTCGGCGTGTCGCCGCAGGGCTATCGCGAGCGGTTCGTGCGGTAACGTGCCGGTGAGCGGTGAGCGGTGAGCGGTGAGCGCGCCGCGCATGGCGACCGGGGATGGAGCCGTCGCGTCAGGAACTGCACGGATCCGGATCACTTTCCAGTCCGAAACGCTGCGACTATTCAGAAGTGGCAAACAATAGGCGGGGGCTTGTGCCGCGCGGGTTGCGCGCTCTATTCTGTTCCGTTGGCGATTCGAAGGGGGCGCAGCATGGACCGCATTCAGGCAATGGAAGTTTTCACCCGCGTGGTCGACGCGAACAGCTTCACGCGCGCGGCCGACACGCTCGCGATGCCGCGCGCGTCGGTGACGACCATCATCCAGAATCTCGAGGCGCTGCTCGGCGTGCGTCTGATGCACCGGACGACGCGGCGGCTGTCGCTGACGCCGGAGGGCGCCGCGTATTACGAGCATTGCATGAAGATCATCTCGGAGATCGCGGAAGCCGACGCGAGTTTCCAGACCGGCAACCGCAAGCCGAGCGGCGTGCTGCGCGTCCACATGCCGAGTTCGCTCGGGCGGCGCGTCGTGTTGCCGGCGCTGTCGATCTTCCGGCAGCGCTATCCGGACATGACGCTCGACCTCGGCTTGTCGGACCGTTACGTGGATCCGGTCGAGGAGGGCATCGACTGCATGATCCGGGTCGGGCCGCTCGAGGATTCGTCGATGGTCGCGCGGCGGATCGGGATGCTCAAGCGCGTGACCTGCGCATCGCCCGACTATCTCGCGCGCCACGGCGAGCCGCAGGAGATCGCCGACCTGGCCGACCATCATGCGGTGAATTTCCGCGCGAGCCACGGTGCACGGGCGATTCCGTGGGTGTTCATGATCGAGGGCAAGCCGGTCGAGGTGCGGATGAACGGCAGTGTCACCGTCAACGATTCGGATGCGTACGTGACGTGCGGGCTCGAAGGGTTCGGGATGATCCAGCCGACGCTGTTCATGGTGCTGCCGCACCTGCGCGACGGCTCGCTGGTCGAGGTGCTGCCCGACTGCAATCCGAAGCCCAAGCCGATCTCGATCGTGTATCCGCACAACCGGCATCTGTCGCAGAAGGTGCGCGTGTTCGCGGACTGGATCGCGGAGCTGTTCGAGTCGACGCCGGCGCTGGAGGGCGGGGAGAACTGGCGGGGGAAGGTGCGGGCGGAGGTGCCCGACGCGCAGCGCGGGGCGGTGGTGGCATGACGCGCGGGACGCACGCCTGACGGACAGGCGGCGCGCGAATCCGTGCCTGCCCGGATGAGGCAATGAAAAAAGCCGCTGATCCTTTCGGAACAGCGGCTTTTCGCATTTGGTGGCGAATCAGGGACTCGAACCCCGGACCTGCGGATTATGATTCCGTCGCTCTAACCGACTGAGCTAATTCGCCGAAGACTTGAATTATGTAGATGTGCCGTCGGGCTGTCAACACCTTTTTTCACTTTCCTGAAAAAAGGTGCCGGCGGCAGGCGCCGGCACGGGTTGCGGGCGGGGGTGCCGCCCGCGCCCGACCTCAATCCTGCGCGTAGATGTTCGAGTTCTTCGTGTCCTTGACGAACAGCAGACCGATCACGAACGTGACCAGCGCGATCACGATCGGATACCAGAGCCCCGAATAGATGTTGCCCTTCGCCGCGACGATCGCGAACGCGGTCGCCGGCAGGAAGCCGCCGAACCAGCCGTTGCCGATGTGATACGGCAGCGACATCGACGTGTAGCGGATGCGCGTCGGGAACATCTCGACCAGCATCGCCGCGATCGGGCCGTAGACCATCGTCACGTAGATCACGAGGATCGTCAGGATCACGATCGTCATCGGCCAGTTGAGCTGCGACGGGTCGGCCTTCGCCGGGTAGCCGGCCGCCTTCAGCGTCGACGCGAGCGTCTTGTCGAACGCCGCGCCCTGAGCCTTCGCGTCGGCCGCCTTGCCGTCATACGCGGGGATCACCGCATCGCCGACCTTGATCTGCGCGGTCGCGCCAGCCGGCGCCGCGACGTTCTCGTAGTTCAGGCCGGCCTTCGCGAGCGCGCTCTTCACGATGTCGCACGAGCTCGTGAACTTCGACGTGCCCACCGGGTTGAACTGGAACGAGCAGGTGGCCGGATCGGCGAGGACCGTGATCGGCGCCTTCTGCGTCGCGAGTTCGAGCTGCGGGTTCGCGTAGTGCGTGAGCGCCTTGAACAGCGGGAAGTAGGTCAGCGCCGCGATCAGGCAGCCCGCGAGGATGATCGGCTTGCGGCCGATCTTGTCCGACAGCGACCCGAAGAACAGGAAGAACGGCGTGCCGATCAGGAGCGCGATCGCGATCAGGATGTTCGCGCTGGCACCGTCGACCTTCAGCGTCTGCGTGAGGAAGAACAGTGCGTAGAACTGGCCCGTGTACCACACGACGGCCTGGCCGGCGGTCAGGCCGACGAGCGCGAGGATCACGATCTTCAGGTTCTTCCACTGGCCGAACGCTTCGGTCAGCGGCGCCTTCGACGTCTTGCCTTCCGCCTTGATGCGCAGGAACACCGGCGATTCGTTCAGCTGCAACCGGATCCACACCGACACCGCGAGCAGCAGGATCGACGCGACGAACGGCACGCGCCAGCCCCAGTTGCCGAACGCTTCCTCGCCGATGAACGTGCGCACGCCGAGGATCACGAGCAGCGACAGGAACAGGCCGAGCGTCGCGGTCGTCTGGATCCATGCCGTATAGAAGCCGCGACGGTTCGCCGGCGCATGCTCGGCGACGTAGGTCGCCGCACCGCCGTACTCGCCGCCGAGCGCGAGGCCCTGCAGCAGCCGCATCGCGATGAAGATCACCGGCGCCGCGATGCCGATCGATGCGTAGCCGGGCAGGAAGCCGACCACGAAGGTCGAGATGCCCATGATCACGATCGTCACGAGGAACGTGTGCTTGCGGCCGACGAGGTCGCCGAGCCGGCCGAACACGATCGCGCCGAACGGACGCACGGCGAAGCCCGCCGCGAAGCCGAGCAGTGTGAAGATGAATGCGGCGGTCGGATTGACCCCGGAGAAGAAGCTCTTGCTGATGTAGGCCGCGAGTGATCCGGCCAGATAAAAGTCGTACCACTCGAACACGGTGCCGAGCGACGACGCGAAGATCACCTTCTTCTCTTCGCCCGTCATCGGCGAGTGCGAAATTTGCTCGCCTAACGTTGCCATGAATCGTCTCCAAGTCCCTTGATATAGATATGCGGCCACCTTGGGGGGGCGGGCCTGTCGACGATTATTGGCACGGAAACTTACGGCGCACTGACTCGCGGGCACAAAACGACTGCGCGTTAACCCGCGCCGAATCGGTCGTTTCGCGCTCCGATCGTGTCGCAATCGGGGGTAAAGCGCCGGTTTCGATGCGATCGCGGCGCGGTACGGACCCGCGCGTATCAGGATTGATCCGGCGCGGTGTCCGACAGCGGCAGGCTGATGCGCACGAGCGTGCCCGCGAGGCGCGGCGCGCTTTGGTATACGTGATCGTCGAGCGTGAGCGTGCCGCCGTGCTGGGCGGCGATCTCGCGCACGATCGCGAGCCCGAGGCCGCTGCCGTCGCCTTCGCGGCCGAGGATCCGGTAGAAGCGTTCGACCACGCGGTCGCGTTCCGCGGCCGGGATGCCGGGCCCGGTGTCCTCGACTTCGAGATGCACGCGCCGCGCCGCACGCTCGGCCCGCACGCGCACGGTGATGCGGCCGCCTTCGGGCGTGTAGCGGATGGCGTTGTCGACCAGGTTGCCGAGCATCTCGCGCAGCATCACGGGATTGCCGTCGACCTCGAGCGGCGCGTCGTCCTCCGGGCCTTCGTAGCCGAGGTCCATGCGCTTCGCGAGCGCGGCCTGCACCCAGTCGCGCACCGTGCGGCGTGCAAGCGCGGCGATCTCGACCGGCTCGAACGTCAGCCCGCTCGCGCGGTTCTCGGCGCGCGCGAGCGCGAGCAGTTGCGTGACGAGCCGCGCGGCCTGCTCGGAACTCGTCGCGATCTGTTCGAGCGAACGCTGCACGTCAGGCGGCACGGGGTGGCGCAGCGCGAATTCGGCCTGCGTGCGCAGCCCCGCGAGCGGTGTTTTCATCTGGTGCGCGGCGTCGGCGATGAAGCGCTTCTGCAGCGCCATGTTCTGTTCGAGGCGCGCGAGCAGGTCGTTGAACGACGTGACGAGCGGCTCGATCTCGGGCGGCGCGCGCTGCGCCTCGACGGGCGACAGGTCGTCCGGACGCCGTGCGCGGATGTGCGCCTGCAGCGCGTTGAGCGGCGCGAGCCCGCGCGACAGCCCGAACCAGACGAGCAGGATCGCGAGCGGCAGGATCACGAACTGCGGCAGGATCACGCCCTTGATGATGTCGTTCGCGAGCGCGTTGCGCTTGTCGAGTGTCTCGCCGACCTGCACGAGCACGGGCTGCGTGCCGTTCGACTCGGGCAGCGCGACGGTCGTATACGCGACGCGCACGTCGTTGCCGCGCAGCAGGTCGTCGCGGAACACGACGACGCCCGGCGGCGGGCGGTCCTCGTCGCGCGGCAGCGGCATGTCGGCCTCGCCCGCGACCAGCTCGCCGCGCGTGCCGAGCACCTGGAAGTACACGCTGTCGACGTTGTCCGCGCGCAGGAAGTCGCGCGTCTGCTGCGGCAGCGTCAGCTCGGCGACGCCGTTGACCGGATGGATCTGCCGCGCGAGCACATACGCGTTGGTCTCGAGCGCGCGGTCGAACGGGCCGTTCGCGATCGTCTTCGCGACGAGATATGTGACGGCGATGCTCATCGGCCACAGCAGCAGGAGCGGCGCGAGCATCCAGTCGAGGATTTCGCCGAACAGCGAGCGCGGCCGCGCGGCCTCGGGCGTGTCGGTTTCGTCGGGCGGCGCGAACGGGTTCTCGTAGCGCGCGTCGCGCGCGGCGTCGGCGGCGGACGGTTGATCGCCGGTCGGATGGCGGGAATGGGCCGGCGTGGCCATCGCGGCGACGGCCGGGTTCAGCGCAGCGGCGTGCCGGCCGCCGCGGACTGGGGCGCGGGCGAGTCGGCCGGCGCCGCGGGCGCGACTTTCTCGAGGCAGTAGCCGAGGCCGCGCACGGTGGAAATCCGCACGCCGCTCGGCTCGATCTTCTTGCGCAGCCGGTGGACGTACACTTCGATCGCGTTGTTGCTGACTTCCTCGCCCCATTCGCACAGATGGTCGACGAGCTGCTCCTTCGACACGAGCCGGCCGATGCGCTGCAGCAGCACTTCGAGCAGCCCGAGCTCGCGCGCGGACAGATCGAGCACGCGGTCGTTCGCATATGCGATGCGGCCGACCTGGTCGAACGCGAGCGAG
Source organism: Burkholderia sp. RF2-non_BP3 (assembly GCF_001522185.1). NCBI lineage: Bacteria > Pseudomonadati > Pseudomonadota > Betaproteobacteria > Burkholderiales > Burkholderiaceae > Burkholderia > Burkholderia sp. RF2-non_BP3. The sequence goes on from NZ_LOSU01000043.1 coordinate 123,714, forward strand.
CCGTGGCGCACGACGGTCGGGCCGCCGCCCGCGCCGCGCCGGGTCAGCGCGCGCACGCGCGCCTCGAGCTCGTTGAGCGCGAACGGCTTGGCCATGTAGTCGTCCGCGCCGAGGTCGAGCCCCTTCACGCGCTCGTCGACGCTGTCGGCGGCGGTCAGGATCAGCACGGGGAGATTGGAATTGCGCGCGCGCAGGCGCTTCAGCACGTCGAGCCCGGACATCTTGGGCAGCCCGAGATCGAGGATCAGCAGGTCGAAGGACTGCATCGACAGCGCGGTATCGGCCTCGACGCCGCTCTTCACGTGGTCGACGGCATAGCCCGATTGGCGGAGTGACCGGGTGAGGCCGTCCGCGAGTATGCTGTCGTCTTCGGCGATGAGAATTCGCATGTTGCTGACCGATGGCCGGCGGGGCGTTCGCGCCGGCGCGGCTGTCTCCGAAGTTATCCGTGTACAACGCAGCCTGCATTGCGGGCTTGCATAAAACACTGTTTTTTTATACAGTGTCTGCATTCGTGGGCAGCGCTTGAAAGCGGGCGCGCCTCTGACAGACGCTGCTCATCATAGCAAAGGACGATTCATGGAAGATAGCAAGAAGGGCTCCGGGATGACCGCCGAGAAGAGCAAGGCGCTGGCGGCCGCACTCGCGCAGATCGAGAAGCAGTTCGGCAAGGGATCGATCATGCGGATGGGCGACGGCGAAGCGGCCGAAGACATCCAGGTCGTCTCCACGGGCTCGCTGGGTCTCGATATCGCGCTCGGCGTCGGCGGCCTGCCGCGCGGCCGGGTGGTCGAGATCTACGGTCCGGAATCGTCCGGTAAAACCACGCTCACGCTGCAGGTCATCGCCGAACTGCAGAAGCTGGGCGGCACGGCAGCCTTCATCGACGCCGAGCACGCGCTCGACGTTCAATATGCGGCGAAGCTCGGCGTGAACGTGCCGGAGCTGCTGATCTCGCAGCCGGACACCGGCGAGCAGGCGCTTGAAATCACCGACGCGCTGGTGCGCTCGGGTTCGATCGACATGATCGTCATCGACTCGGTCGCGGCGCTCGTGCCGAAGGCTGAAATCGAAGGCGAGATGGGCGATTCGCTGCCGGGCCTGCAGGCTCGCCTGATGTCGCAGGCACTGCGCAAGCTGACGGGCACGATCAAGCGCACGAACTGCCTCGTGATCTTCATCAACCAGATCCGGATGAAGATCGGCGTGATGTTCGGCAACCCGGAAACCACGACGGGCGGCAACGCGCTCAAGTTCTACTCGTCGGTGCGTCTGGATATCCGCCGCATCGGTTCGATCAAGAAGAACGACGAGGTGATCGGCAACGAAACCCGCGTGAAGGTCGTCAAGAACAAGGTGTCGCCGCCGTTCCGCGAAGCGATCTTCGACATCCTGTACGGCGAGGGCATTTCGCGTCAGGGCGAGATCATCGATCTCGGCGTGCAGGCGAAGATCGTCGACAAGGCAGGCGCCTGGTACAGCTACAACGGCGAGAAGATCGGCCAGGGCAAGGACAACGCACGTGAATTCCTGCGCGAGAATCCGGAAATCGCGCGCGAGATCGAAAACCGCATTCGCGAATCGCTCGGCGTTGCCGCCATGCCGGATGGTGCAGGGCTCGACGAAGCCGAGGCGATGGACGAAGAAGAGTGATGGTCGGGCGCCGAGGTCAGGCTGGCGAACCGGAACCGAGCGACGCGCCCGACACGGCGGGTCGCTCCGGCCGGCAAGCCGAATCCTCGGGGGCCAACCGGCGGAGCGCGGGCAGTCGTGCCGCGACCCGCACCGCGACGAGGGCATCCGAGGATGCCCTCGTTTCGTTTGAGATGACCGCGCCGGTCGATCCGTTCGACGACGACGAATCGTTCGACGCGCACGACCGGTCGCGCCGTCGCGTGTCCGGTGTCAGCTTTCCGGGCGAGCGCGCGGCCGATGCGTCTGCGTCGGTCAAGGAAGATGTGTATACGCGCAGTAGCCAGCATCCGCGTCGCACGCGCCGTGCGTCCGGCGGTTCCGCCGGCACTGCTTCAGACGACGCATCCGGTGCCGCCGAGCGCAAGTCGTCGAAACCGCCGCGTTCGCTGAAGGGCCGCGCGCTCGGCTATTTGTCCCGGCGCGAGTACAGCCGGGCCGAACTCGCGCGCAAGCTCGCACCGTACGTCGGTGAGGACGAATCCGTCGAGCCGGTGCTCGATGCACTGGAAAAGGAAGGCTGGCTGTCCGACGCGCGCTTTGCCGAGAGTCTCGTGCATCGCCGCGCATCGCGCGTCGGCGTCGCACGCATCGTCAGCGAACTGAAGCGTCATGCGGTCGGCGACAGTCTCGTCGAGGAAGTGAATGCGCAATTGCGCGAGACCGAGTGGGCACGCGCGCAGGCCGTGTGGCGCAAGAAATTCGGTGCACTGCCGCAAACGCCCGCCGAGCGCGCGAAGCAGGCGCGCTTCCTTGCCGCGCGCGGCTTCTCGAGCTCGACCATCGTGAAGTTGCTGAAGGTCGGCGACGATTTCCCGATCGACGACTGACCGGTTCGGTCGCGCGCGCTGCGCGCGATTTTGCTGCAACGCAACCGTTTCCGGACAGGCGGGAATACCCGCCGTCGCGGCCGGATGCCTCAAATACCCAATATGCTAAAATCCACGGGTTTTCCTCTTCGGCCTCAACCTCCAGCATGCCGCTATCCGAGCCCGTGCCCCGTCAGTTGCGACATCGACGCGCAATCCGAGCGGAAGCCTACGAGCGCGGCGACGGCTTGTGGGACATCGAAGCCTGCCTGACCGACCACAAGCCGCGCGATGTCGCGCTTGCGTCGGGCATCCGGCCCCAAGGCCTGCCGATCCACGAACTCTGGCTGCGCGTGACTATCGATCGTGACCTCAATGTCGTCGACGCCGAAGCGTCTTCGGAGTGGGTTCCCTATCCCGGTCACTGTCAATCCGCCCCTCCCGCCTACCGGGCCCTCATCGGGCTCAATCTCTTCCGCAATTTCCGCCGCAACGCGAACCGGCTGCTCGCCGGCGTCGCAGGCTGTTCCCATCTCACCGAACTGTGCGCCGTGCTGCCGACGGCAGCGATCCAGGCGTTCGCCGGTGACGTATGGAACGTGCGCGAGGAGGGAGGCGAAGGACCGGACCATGACGGCGAGCACGCCGAACCGCCTTTCCAGCTCGGCCGCTGCCGGGCGTTGCGGTTCGACGGCGAGGTCGTGCGGCAGTACTACCCGCGCTGGTATGGCACGAACCGGCCGGACTTGCCCGGTGAGGGCAGCACGAAGGAATGAACGGAAATCATTCGAAGAAGCGTCTTAAGCGACATTTCATCCAACTCTCAGACTGAAGGGAATCACGCATGAAGATTCACGAGTACCAGGGTAAGGAAATCCTGCGGAAATTCGGAGTCGCGGTACCGCGCGGCAAGCCGGCGTTCTCGGTTGAAGAGGCCGTCAAGGTGGCAGAAGAGCTGGGCGGCCCGGTGTGGGTCGTGAAGGCTCAGATTCACGCGGGTGGCCGTGGCAAGGGCGGCGGCGTGAAGGTGGCGAAGTCGATCGAGCAGGTTCGCGAATACGCGAACCAGATCCTCGGCATGCAGCTCGTCACGCACCAGACCGGTCCGGAAGGCCAGAAGGTCAACCGCCTGATGATCGAGGAAGGCGCCGACATCAAGCAGGAACTGTACGTCAGCCTCGTCGTTGATCGCGTGTCGCAAAAGATCGTTCTGATGGGTTCGAGCGAAGGCGGCATGGACATCGAAGAAGTCGCCGAAAAGCACCCGGAACTGATCCACAAGGTCATCGTCGAGCCGTCGACGGGCCTGCTGGACGCGCAGGCCGACGACCTCGCCGCGAAGATCGGCGTGCCGGCTGCTTCGATTCCGCAAGCGCGCGCGATCCTGCAAGGCCTGTACAAGGCATTCTGGGAAACCGACGCATCGCTGGCTGAAATCAACCCGCTGAACGTCTCCGGCGACGGCAAGGTCATCGCACTCGACGCGAAGTTCAACTTCGACTCGAACGCGCTGTTCCGCCACCCGGAAATCGTCGCGTACCGCGACCTGGACGAAGAAGATCCGGCTGAAATCGAAGCGTCGAAGTTCGACCTCGCGTACATCTCGCTCGACGGCAACATCGGCTGTCTCGTGAACGGCGCAGGCCTCGCGATGGCGACGATGGACACGATCAAGCTGTTCGGCGGCGAGCCGGCGAACTTCCTGGACGTCGGCGGTGGTGCGACGACCGAGAAGGTCACGGAAGCGTTCAAGCTGATGCTGAAGAACCCGGACCTGAAGGCGATCCTCGTGAACATCTTCGGCGGCATCATGCGCTGCGACGTGATCGCGGAAGGCGTGATCGCCGGTTCGAAGGCCGTGAACCTGAACGTGCCGCTCGTCGTGCGCATGAAGGGCACGAACGAGGACCTCGGCAAGAAGATGCTGGCCGATTCGGGCCTGCCGATCATCTCGGCGGACAGCATGGAAGAGGCTGCGCAGAAGGTCGTCGCGGCTGCCGAAGGCAAGTAACGCTATCGAATACGCATGGCGGCGCGGCAGATACGCGACGCCAATCGAACAGAGGTCAAAATACATGTCGATTCTGATCAACAAGGACACGAAGGTCATCACGCAGGGCATTACCGGCAAAACCGGTCAGTTCCATACGCGCGCCTGCCGTGAATACGCAAACGGCCGCGAAGCATTCGTCGCGGGCGTGAACCCGAAGAAGGCCGGCGAAGACTTCGAAGGCATTCCGATCTACGCGAGCGTCAAGGAAGCGAAGGCCGAAACCGGCGCGACCGTGTCGGTCATCTACGTTCCGCCGGCAGGCGCAGCCGCTGCGATCTGGGAAGCGGTCGAAGCCGATCTGGATCTCGCGATCTGCATCACGGAAGGCATCCCGGTTCGCGACATGATCGAAGTGAAGGACCGCATGCGTCGCGAAGGCCGCAAGACGCTGCTGCTCGGGCCGAACTGCCCGGGCACGATCACGCCGGACGAACTGAAGATCGGCATCATGCCGGGCCACATCCACCGCAAGGGCCGCATCGGCGTCGTGTCGCGTTCGGGCACGCTGACGTATGAAGCGGTTGCTCAGCTGACGGCACTGGGCCTCGGCCAGTCGTCGGCAGTCGGTATCGGCGGCGACCCGATCAACGGTCTGAAGCACATCGACGTGATGAAGATGTTCAACGACGATCCGGATACGGATGCGGTCGTGATGATCGGCGAAATCGGCGGTCCGGACGAAGCCAACGCCGCTCAGTGGATCAAGGACAACATGAAGAAGCCGGTCGTCGGCTTCATCGCTGGCGTCACGGCGCCTCCGGGTAAGCGCATGGGCCACGCCGGCGCGCTGATCTCGGGCGGTGCGGATACGGCCGAAGCGAAGCTGGAAATCATGGAAGCGTGCGGCATCACCGTCACGCGCAACCCGTCGGAAATGGGCCGTCTGCTGAAGAAGGCGCTGTAATTTCCGCGTGGTTCGTCCTGCAAAAAACGCCGGCCTCGCCGGCGTTTTTTGTTATGCTCGCGCAATGAATTTGTAAGCCCCGGGCATGCGCGATGCATGTCCCGGCATTCACCCGGCGCGCCTGTCCGACAGCCGTTGCCCCGCACCCGATACCGCTCATGCTTGAATTCCTGACGTCGCTCCACTGGGGCGCGGTGTTTCAGATCGTCATCATCGACATCCTCCTCGGCGGCGACAACGCGGTCGTGATCGCGCTCGCGTGCCGCAACCTGCCGGCCAACCAGCGGTTGCGCGGCGTCGTGTGGGGCACGGCCGGCGCGATCCTGCTGCGCGTCGCGCTGATCGCGTTCGCGGTCGTGCTGCTCGACGTGCCGTTCCTGAAGTTCGGCGGCGGCCTGCTGCTGTTGTGGATCGGCGTCAAGCTGATGGCACCCGACGCCGGCGCGCACGACAACGTGAAGCCGGCCGACCGGCTGTGGGACGCGGTGAAGACGATCGTGATCGCCGACGCCGTGATGAGCCTCGACAACGTGATCGCGATCGCCGGCGCGGCCGAGCAGGCCGATCCGTCGCACCGTCTGGCGCTGGTGATCTTCGGGCTCGTCGTCAGTGTGCCGATCATCGTGTGGGGCAGCACGCTGGTGCTGAAGCTGCTCGACCGATTTCCGATCGTCGTGGCGCTCGGCGCCGGGCTGCTGGGCTGGATCGCCGGCGGGCTGATGGTGCACGACCCGGTCGGCGATCGCTGGCCGGTGCTCGATACGCCGGCGGCGATCTACGGCGCGAGCATCGCGGGCGCGCTGTTCGTCGTCGCTGCCGGTTACACGCTCCGGCGCCGCCGCAGCGCCTCGCACGCGCATTGACGTTGGCCGTCCGGCCGACTGCCGGGGCCGCGGCCCGCTGGCTACGATCGAAACGCCTGCCTGATTCGGCAGGCGTTTTTCGTTTCCGGAGCCAGTCATGTTCGAAGCCTTTTCCGTTTCCCTGTTCCGTCGCCTCGCCGCCGATCTGCGGCGCGCGAGCCGGCCGGTGCCGCGCTGGCGGCCGGCCGGCTTCACGCTGATCGAGCTGATGATCGTGCTCGCGATCGTCGGCGTGATCGCGGCCTATGCGATTCCCGCGTACCAGGATTACCTCGCGCGGTCGCGTGTCGGCGAGGGGCTCGCGCTCGCTTCGTCCGCGCGGCTCGCCGTGGCCGACAACGCCGCGAGCGGCGCGAGCCTCGACGGCGGCTATAGCCCGCCGGCCGCCACCCGCAACGTCGAATCCGTCGCCATCGACGGCGACACCGGCCAGATCACGGTGGCGTTCACCCCCCGCGTCGCCGCGGCCGGCGCGAATACGCTCGTCCTGGTGCCGTCCGCCGCGGACAAGGCCGACACGCCGACCACGCGCGTGCCGCTGAAAAAGGGCGCGATGCAGGCGGGCGCGATCGCGTGGGAGTGTTTTGCCGCCGGGAAGTCTGCGTCGTCGCTCCCGGCGCCGGGCGCGGGCCCGTTGCCGGCGGAAGCCGCGACGTTGCCCGCGCAATATGCGCCGGCGGAGTGCCGCGCGTAGTGCCGGGGGCATGCCGGCAAGTCCGTGGCCGCGTGCGTGGCGCGGCGCCCGCCGTGCCTGCCGGCCGGCTGCGCCCGCTCCGCGGCATGGGTGATGGCGCGACGGGGCCGCACAGAGGGGGGAAAGTTTTGTATAGTGCGCCGGTTGCTGACATCCGGTTCGCTCATGCCTTCTACTTTTTCCCGTTCGTTGCCGCTCGTTGCGCTGGCTGTCGCCCTGATCGTGCCGTACTCGATCACGAATCACACGTATCCGATCCCGACCTTCTATTCCGAGTTTGCCGCGCTGGTGCTGTATCTGCTGGTGGGTCTCTCCGTCGTGCTGCTTGCACGCACGGGCCGCCCGGCGGAGCCGTTCGCCGCGCCGGCCGCGTTCGTCGCGCCGCTCGGGTTCGCGGCGGTGCTGATCGCGCAGGTCGCGCTCATGCCGCTGAAGGTGCCGTCGATGAACTGGCTGGCGGTCGGCTATCTGGCCGCCGCGCTGGTCGCGATGCAGGCCGGCTACACGCTCGCGCGCGAGGGGCTCGCCGAAGCCGCCGCGCGCATGATGTCCGGCGCGCTGCTGCTCGGCGGGATGCTCGCGGTCGCGAGCCAGGTCGTGCAGTTGTTCCATCTCGAATCCGCAGTGTCGCCGTTCGTGGTGGTGTACAACATCGCGGTCGATCGCCGTCCGTACGGCAACATGGCGCAGGCGAACCACCTGGCGACCTACATCGCGTTCGCGCTCGCGGGCGCGCTGTATCTGGTGCAGACGCGCCGGCTCGCGGTATGGGCATGGCTCGCGCTGTCGATCGTGCTGTCGGTCGGGCTCGCGTTGACGGTGTCGCGCGGCCCGTGGCTGCAGGTCGCGGTGCTGGTCGTCGCTGGTTTCTGGATGGCGTGGCTCGAGTCGCGCCGCGCGCCGGGCAACCGCCGCGCATGGGTGATCCCGGTCGCGCTCGCGGTGGCCTTCGTCGCGGTGAATGTCGCGGTGCGCTGGGCCAACGTGCATTTCCATCTGGGGCTCGCCGAGTCGGCGGCCGACCGGATGCGCGACGCGGGGCAGATCGCGCCGCGCCTCGCGCTGTGGAAGTACGGGCTCGCGATGTTCCGCGAGCATCCGGTGCTCGGCGTCGGCTGGGGCGAGTTCCCGTCGCATCAGTTCGCGCTCGTGCGCACGCTCGGCGGTGTCGAGATCGCGAACAACTCGCACGACATCTTCATCGACCTGCTCGCGAAGTCCGGCCTCGTCGGTCTCGGCGTGCTCGTCGTTGCACTCGTGACATGGTTCGTGCGCGCGGTGCGCGCGCCGCAATCGAGCACGCGCGTGTTCGGCCTCGCGCTGATCGGCATCCTGTTGATGCATGCGCTCGTCGAATATCCGCAGCAGTACCTGTTCTTCCTGCTGCCGGCGATGTTCGTGATCGGCCTGCTCGAGGTGAAGCCGCTGCGCATCCTGCCGGGCCGCGCGGCGTTCGGGCTGTTCGCGGTGCTGTCGTTCGGCGGCGTGCTGGCGGCGGTGCCCGTGCTGCGCGACTACCAGCGCGCGGAAGTGCTGTATTACGGCAGCGATCCGGCCGCACAGTACCGCGATGCGCCGTCGCTGCTGTTCGGCGCGTGGGGCGACTACGGGGCGGCCACGCTGCTGGCGATTTCGCCGGACAACCTGCCGCTCAAGCTCGTTGCGCATGAGCGCGCGATCGCGCTGCTGCCCGGCGAGACGGTGCTGCGCCGCTATGCCGTGCTGCAGGCGCTGGCCGGTCGCGAAGCCGACGCGCTCGATACGGTCGCGCGCCTGCATGTGTTCGCGAAGGAGTTGAAGGACTGGCCGCAGCAGCTCGCGTCGCTGTACAAGCTGTGCGATCAGCAGCCGGAGCTGAAAGCGTTCAAGGCGGCCGTCGTCGCGAAGTACGGGGAAGTCCCGGCCAACGCGGACGACGACGACTCGGACGACGATTCCGAGTGACGCCGCGCGGCGCCGGGCGGGGAATCCCGGCGCTGGTCGGATCGCGGTGAGGCAGGCGAGCGATGGCGGCACGGGACGGTGCGGCGATTGCTTCCCTCGGGGAATGGATCACCGCCGAATCCGGCGGGATTCGCGTCAACCATTGTCAAATCGCCGCCACGCGCGAGGTGGCGCGTGCACAATGCGCGAAAGCGTACGCAGGCAAGGTCGCCCGGTGTGGGCCGCCCGGCGCGAACGCAGCGCCCGGATCTCCGGGAGCCGCCAAGCAGGATCGCGACCGGTCAGCCATCGGTCGCGCGGCCGTCACGGGGCGCCGGTCCGAGGGCCGCGGCGCAATGCGTTGCATCCCGGACGAAACCGGCCGGCGTGCGGCGCTCCTCCAGAACAGTGTTGAAGAACGATATTCGACCATGACTATTCGCTCGACCTACCTGATCCTGCCCGCTGTCGCCATGCTGTTTTCCGGCTGCGCGATGATGTCGTCGTCGCAGGACAGCAAGCTGACGTGCCACATTCCGCGTGCCGTCTATCCGGATAGCGCGAAGCCGCTCACGCGCCCCGTCACCGTGCTCGTGCGCGCGCTGATGACGACGTCGGGCGAAGCGCAGAACGTCACGATCACGACGAGCAGTCGCAACACGGCCGCGGATCGCGCGGCAGTCGAAGCGATGACGCACGCCACCTGTACGCAGACGGGCGCGACCGCGAATCCGTTCTTGCTGACACAACCGTTCGTGTTCGAGCCGCGTCGCGGTGAGTGAGGGGCGGCCGGCGCTGCCGGTCATGCGGCGTCGCGCCAGCTGCTCGCTGTCGTTTCTTCTCCGCCGCTGTGCGCAGCCGCGGTTCAATGCTGCGGCATCAGATTTGCCCCGTGACAAGCCGGCTCGGCCGCCTTGCGCAGCCCGAGCATCGTGAACCCGTTGCGCTCCTGGCGCATCAGCGCATAGCGCCGCGCCACCGTGTTTCCGTCCTCGCCGGTCAGATCCAGTTCGACCTCGAAGCGATCCTTGCTGTCACAGCAGCCGCGCACGGGGCCGGACGCGAACCCGGTATCGGCAGCGTTGCTTGCGGCGTGGAACGCCTCTCGGTCATCCAGCGCCGCCGCGGCGGCCGCGGATTGCGGACTTGTTGCACGCGGTGTTGCGCGTCGACGGCGGCGCGCACGGCAGTGTCGGCGGGGCAGGGGCTGGCGGCGAAGACGGTGGGCGATACGGTAACGCACACAGCACGAGTGCGGCGCGCTGCAGCGATTTGTTCATCGAATGGAGCTGCGGGCGTCGCGAGGGGATTCAGTCGTGTGAGGCAGTGGTCATTCGGACAGGGAACGACAGTTTCTCCAGTCTTTCATCGAGCAGCGAATAGAGCGTGTTCGTATCCTGATCGAAGTACCGGCTGTTATCGACGATCTCGTCGACTTTTTGTTTCCAGGTCCTGCCTGCGTCAGTGCTGCTGACCAGCAGAGGGACCGGGGGATCATCGATTGCCTGCCTGGGGTCGGTCGCATAGACGAGCAACAGGCCGTCGCGGCCCACGTCGAGGTCGCTCAGGATGAGCTTCCTGTCAAACGTGGTCACTTGTCGGACTCGCTCGGGGTGCGTGTCTGCCCATGTTGAAAGCACGCCGGGCCGGCGTGCTCGATCGGGATCGGTATCGCCGCCGCTCTCGTCGTCGAGGAGAGACAGTGCGTAAAGCGCGTAACCACCGGTCGTGGCCGGTGTCGACGCGAGACGGATGACGGTCTGGTTCGGCAGGACGGTATCGGGAACGAACGTCTGCTGATCCGGCGCGAGCCGATATACGACGCTGCGAGCGGGGGCCGTGGCCGACCGTTTGACATGGCAAGCAACTCGCAGGGCGCCGTCGGGGCCTAGGTTCACTGCGTTGAAATTGCGCCAGGGGCTACCGGGGGCCATTGCATCCGGCGGTAGTGCAATCCGCTGCCAGGACTCGCCGCCGTCGGATGTTCGCCGGACGGCCGGGCCCCGGCCGATCGCGTAGCCGTGCCGTGCGTCGATGAAGAGGAGCTGATCGATGTCTTCGTCCTCGTGCCATTCAAGTTGCGACCAATGGCGGCCACTGTCGAGCGATTTCCAGACACGGGTTTGCTGCCAGATGAAGTCGTCAGCGGGGCGCGGCGACGTATAGTTCATCCGGCCGACACTGATCAAGTGGACATGGCCATCTCGTGAATGCCACCACGCGATGTGCTGGCCGGGCGCTTGAAAGACGCGCTGCAGTCCGCGATCGAGCGTGCCGCGGAAGAAATTCGCGGTCCGCCGATTGAGGGTTTCCGCCGCATTGTTCATCCATGGTTCGGTGGGTTCGGCAACCGTCGGATTCTTCCACTCGTCCGCAGGCTTCAGCGTTACCACGGGATCGGCGATCGTGAGCGACATGATTTCGTTGCCGGTGATGTAGAAATCACCGATACCTGTCGGCGGGTCGGGCCAGGTGATCTGCGACGAAACGGTTTCCCATCGGGGGCCGGAGTTTTCGTACAGCAGAATCAGTACGATGCTTCCGATCGTGACGGCGGCCAGCCGCTTCAGTCGGGATCGATTGCGCATGGGACTGGCTGAAGTCGATACAGGGATCATGTGGCTGGCCGTGCCGTGGACCTCGTCCGATTCTGCGGACGCGGCCCGCGGCAAAGGCGTCGGGCGGCGATCAGAATTGCCGTTTGCGCAGCGTATAGGCGAACACTGAATAGAGCGTGTTCGTTTGTGGGTCGAAGTAGCCGCCCTGTGAGGCCTTGTCGGTGGTCTGCCGCCACGTCTTTCCGCCGTCTGTGCTGCTGATCGTCAGGTCGATCGGGGCGCCACCGCCGTTCGCGGTGTTCGGGTCGGTCGCGTGGACCAACAGGACGCCGTTGCGACCCGCGCTCAGTCCGTTGAGCGTCAGCGGGCTGTCAAACGCATGTAGCGCCCGGATGTGGTCGGGGTGCTCACTGGTCCAGGTCGAAACGACGCCCGTACCACGACCGCTGCCGGATTCGCCGTTTGTACGCGACAACGCATACAGTGCGTAATCCCGGGCGGGTGCCGGCGGCGATTCGAGGCTGACGATAACCTGTCCGGGAAGCACCGCTTCCCGGACGAAGTCCTGCTGACTCCACGCGAGCCGCCACACAACTGTCATCGGTTGCGGATGCTCGGCGTCTTCGATCTGACATGCAATGCGTAGTACACCGTCGGGACCGAGATTGGTACCGTCGAAAGTCCGGCGCGGCTTGCTTGGGATGGTGGCACCGGGCGGCAGCTTGATTTCCTGCCACGATTGCCCGCCGTCGGCCGTGCGCCATACGTGTGGCCCCCAGCCGATCGCATAACCCCGTTGCGCATCGATGAACAGCAAGCGATTGATGTTGCGGTCGGCCGCCCATTCCAGCTGGGACCAATGCTGGCCACCATCGCTCGACTTCCAGAGCCTGGTTGTCTGAGGCGAAGCCCCGTCACCGGGACGCGGTGCCGCGTAGTCCATCCAGCCGGTACTGACGTACAGGACCTGCCAGTCAGGCGTGTACCACCATGAAGCGGTCTGGCCCGGTTGCTGGAAGTGGCGCGCGACGCTACCGCCCAGCGTGCCGCGCAGGAAACTGACCGTCGACCGGTTCAGCCGCTGGTTCGAATCGTCCATCCAGGGTTCGGCGAATTCCGCGACGTCAGGACTCTTCTGTTCGCTCTCCGGCTTGAACCTGAGCTCCGGTCTCGCAACCTTCAGCGACATGAAGTCGTTGCGTTGCACGCGAAATGCGCCTGCCCCGTACGGCTTGTCGTTGCGCATGAATTCGGTCGATACCGTTTCCCACCCTGAAGTCATTTCCGTGTATCCGTAAATAGCGATCGGGAGAACAAGAACGCATCCCGCGACCCAAAGCCATCGTTTTCCCATTTGCATGTCACTTCACCAGCAGCCTTCCGAGCGCCTTGCCGACCGGATCGTCGACGTCCCACCCCTCGGCCTTGTTCCTGAGAACGGGAATGGCCGAATCGCGCGCCTGTCCCCACGTTCTGCCGTCGCCCCATTCCTGAATGTTTGGACGTGTCCCGATCCTGACGAGATCCATGATCGGCAGGTCCGCCAGCCCGCCGTCCAGATAAGCCATCGGGTGCGTCTTGAATGCGAATTCCTTGAACTTTTCGGTGTTCATTTCCAGCTCGAACTGCGGCCACGTCATATCGACGCCACCGTTTCCCGGTGTTGGGCTGGCCATCTGGATCGTATTGCCCATCATGTTTTGATTCAGCCCGTCTTCCATGTTGACCTGAAGCAGCTTCCTCGCTTTGTTCAACCACGCCTTCCCCTGGGGGCTGAGTCGAGGGTAGAGATTCGCTCCATAGTCGGAACAGTAGTAGTAGCCGTAGCTGATGTAGTAATCGGGCGGCTTATGCCCGCATCCGACATGACGCATCATGAAGTTTCCATGCCGCGACCAGTCGGAATCCGAACTCTCCGGCTCTATTAATCGCTCGCGCCGGTGCAGGAGCTTGTGCGCAACATCGGAGTCGGTCCACGGATCCCACGATAGCGCGAAGCCCTTGATGGTCGACCAAATGCTCGACATGCTGACCTTTTCGACCGTCTCCAGATAGGCGCCGTGAAGTGGCCGATAGTAGAACGGACAAGTGCCGACGATCCATTTCGGTGCCGGCGTAACATGCTTGTCGCAGATCTGGATAGCCACCTTCGGCCGATCCTTGTACCCCGTCGGCGTCAGCATCCCCGCGCCGGTACCCAGCACGTTGTCCTTCTGTTGCACGTCAGCCATTCGATTTCCCTAAGAACTTGACGATGACGTCATGCGGCACGTGGCTCTGCGTGAGCCCCGTCTCGCCTGCCGCGTTGGTGACGCCTTCCGAGATCAGCGCGCCGTTCGAGAACATCTGGTATCGCGTGTTCGCGACCGGAATGTCGGTGCCGGCCCAGTGCGCGATGAACGCCTGGTCGTAGTTGCCGCTCGAGTTCGGCAACGTCGGCTGGGTTTGCGACAGGTGCGTGGGGCCGTTGAACACGTGCTGCGCGCCCTTGATGTCGATCTTGCCGGGTGCGTGCACCTCGATGTTGCCGTCCGCGATGCGGATGTAGGCGCCGCCGGACGTCAGCAGGATTTCCTTCGCCGCCGCGCCTTCGATCGACTGCGTGGCCGCCACCAGTTTCAGCGCCTTCTGCGCAGTCAGTTCGATGTTGTCCGCGTGCGCCTGGATTTCCACCTTGCCCTTGCCGGCGAACAGCTTCATGCCTGCGTTCTGCGCGAACAGGCTGATCCGGTCGAGGACGCTCGCGATCAGCGACTTCCCGGCAGCGACGTGCGTGCTTTGTCCGCTGACGAGGTTGACGTGACGGTCCGCGACGAACTGCACGGATTGCTGCGTCGACAGCGCGATGCCGGCCGGGCTGCCGAACAGCATCACGGGTTCCTTGAACGCATTGGCGCTGCCGGTTCCGCCGCCGCCGGTTCGCCCGCCCGACGCGCTGCCGCTCACGCTGTTCTGCGTCGCGTCGCTGAACTGCTTCAGCGCCGAGTGGCCGGCGTCGAGCGACTCGCCCTGATGCTGCGCGCTGACCTCGGACATCGCTTCCATCAGACCTTCCGCCCTGACGAGCTGCTCTTGCGTTTCCTTCACGTCGAGCGGCTGGCTCGCCGGCTGTTTCGGATGCGTCGTGACGTACAGGCCGCGGTTCGCGCGAACCGCGCCGAATGCGTCGGAGCGCAGGTCGAAGCCGCTGCCGAGATAGCTGCCGCGGTCGTTGCCCGTATGGTCGATCAGGTAGCCCAGGTGCAGGTGCGTGTTTGCCTGGCTGCTGTACAGGTGCACGCGGTTCTGCGACGTCGCGTCGTCGAGCACCAGCTGGTTGAAGCCTGCGCCCGAATATTCCCTGGACCGGTATCCGGACAGGATCCCGTTGCTGTGCCATTGCGGACGGGTCGCACCGTTGTACAGCTTTCCGACGACGATCGGACGATCGCAGTCGCCGCCGAGGAAATCGACCAGCACTTCCTCGCCGCTGCGATGAGGGTGAACGGCACCATAGCCATTGCCCGAATCCGACGCGGCGGCGCGCAGCCAGCACGAGGCCTTCTCGTCGCCGTCGTTGAGGCGATCCCAGTGGAAGCGGACCTTGATGCGGTTGAGTTCGTCGGTATGGACTTCCTCGCCTTGCGGCGCGACGACGATCGCCGATTGCAGATGCATCGGCGGCTTCGGATGTTCGAACGGGCTGCGGAACGGCACCGTCGTGCGCTGCGCTTCGATGCTGACCTGAAAAATGCCCTCGCTGCCGTCCGGATGCCGGACGTGCGGCAGGTCCGCGCCGCCGGCCCGCACAAGATCGTCGATTTCGGTCTGCAGGCTATGCGGGAACCTGGCCTGCCGATCGCCCACGGGCAGGTTGTTGGCGATGCGCCAGACCGTCTCGATCACGGCGAAGCGGCGCTGGCCGGCATCGTCCTTGTCGTGTTCGGGGTGATCGGCGAGCTCGAACGTGCGTCCCGCCTCCATGCGCCGGACGCCACCGATGCCGTGAAAGCGCTTCGCAAGCGACTCCTGCTCCTCCATCCAGATCTTCGACAGATGGTCGCCGCGAGACTGTTCGGGGTACGTGTAGGCGCCGGTGAATTCGTAGACTTCGAGCTGCTGCGGCAGGTCGCCCTGGTTCGCGATCGTCGGCGTGTGGGTTGCCTTCGGATTCGACGCGGTGGGCGGCTGTTTGTAGTCAAACGTGCGCGTCGTGCGCTCGACGCTGCGCAGCGTGCGCGTGCCGGAAAACTGGACGAGCGTGTCGGCCTCGTCGTGTGCGCCGGCGTGATGAAAGCGCAAGGTCTGCGGCGACAGCGCGGGCAGCGCGTCGATCGTGTCGACGACGACGAGCTTGTGCGACTTGCCGTCTTGCGCCTGCTCCCAGAAACCGTACAGGCCTTCCGATTCCAGCAGGCGGTGCACGAAGTTCCAGTCGTCCTCGTATTGCATGCAGAACGAGCGCGACGGAAGCGGCCGGTGGAGCCTGAAGTCGAAGCAGCCCTTGGCTTGCGGGTGCTGGTTCAGGACGTCGGCGATGATCTCGTCGGCGGGTTTGTCCTGCCAGATGCGCTGGTCGCGGCGGAACTTCAGGAAGTGCAGGAACGACGCGAAGACGATCTGGTAGTGCGTGAGGCCGCTGTCCGACCCGAGCCGGCGGGCTGCATGCACATACCCGTGGTGCGGCGCGTACGACTTGTCGGCCTGCTGGATCCGCAGCGTGACGGGCTGCGCGATCAGCTTCTTGAGCTCGATACCGTCGGACACCGACACGGCGTCGACGGTGAACTCGAAATGACGCCCGAGCCGCGATCGCCCCTTGACGCGATGGGGCAGCAGGACGTCAGGGCCGAGCGGCGTCTCCAGCTTGACGAGTCGTTCGTCCTGGATCGGCCCGGCCTGCAGCGCGTTTCTCAATGCTTGCGAATTCATCACCCGTGCTCGCTTTTTTTTGTGCTGGGTCGCACGCTCTCCCGTGCGGAATCCGGTAATTGTATGAGATAAACGGCAGTTATCTCGAATTTGCCTTTCAACGATATTTCAAATACGGTCAGCGCGTTGGCCTGACAGGGGAGGCCGCGCACGTCATGCAGTCGAACGACGGTCGGGCGTGGGTCGTACCGGGCCCGACCGACCGCCCCTGGGCCGCTCAGCCCGCCGCGTCCTCCGCCTTCCAGTCCCCCGACTTCCCGCCGCGTTTCTCCCTGACGCTCACGTCGGTGATCACCATCCCGCGATCCACCGCCTTGCACATGTCGTACACGGTCAACAGCCCGACCTGCACGGCAGTCAGCGCTTCCATCTCGACGCCGGTGCGCCCGAACGTCTCGACCTGCGCGACGCAGTGCACGCCCGGCAGTGCGTCGTCGAGTTCGAAGTCGACGGCCACGCGCGTCAGCGCGAGCGGATGACACAGCGGAATGAGGTCGGCGGTGCGCTTCGCGCCCTGGATCGCGGCGATGCGCGCGACGCCGAGCACGTCGCCTTTCTTCGCCTTGCCGTCGCGGATCAGCGCGAACGTCGCCGGCAGCATCCGGATCGTGCCGCGCGCAATCGCGATGCGTTGCGTTTCCTCTTTGCCGCCGACGTCGACCATGTGTGCGTGGCCCGCGGCGTCGAAATGGGTGAGTCCTGACATGTCTTGCTCCAGTGGAACGGAGTGCGCGCGCGAGCACGTCCCTCGATCCGGCTTCGCGATCGGCCGGGGGCGCCGAATCCCGTATCCGCACCCCGATCCGATCCAACGTTTCAACGGGCGCCTATCATAGCAGTGGCCTTCGCGGCGCCAAGCGCGCAGATGGCGCATTTGCCGCGCGGGACAGTCGCGATGTCGCCGGTACAATGACCCGAATATTCAGACCAAACGCCGCGATGCGCGCCCGGCGCGCGGGACGGCGTCGCTTTCATCCTGCCATGCGTGTCAAACAGTTGCTTGCCGTGTTGCTGTCGGCGGCGCTCGTGCTGCCGCCGAGTGGCCACGCACAGCGCACGTCCGCGCTGCCGCTCGAGCCGGCGGCAGGCGCGTCGCCGTCGATTTCCACGGTGCCGTCCGGCATCGCGACCGGCGTATTCGGCACCTACGGCGGCGCGGAGAGCCGGTTTTCCGGCGCCGACGGCGCGTCCGCACCCGTCGCGAGCCTGCGCGCACCGCTGCGCGCGCTGGAGCTGCCCGACCTCGGCGACGGCTCCGGCGGTTCGCTCACGCCGCGGGCCGAACGGCGTCTCGGCGAGCGCGTGATGCGCGAGGTGCGGCGCGATCCCGACTATCTCGACGACTGGCTCGCGCGCGACTACCTGAACGCGATCGCGAAGCGGCTCGCGGCCGCGGCGGCCGCGCGCTACATCGGCGGCTACATGCCGGATTTCGAACTGTTCCCGGTGCGCGATCCGCAGATCAACGCGTTCTCGATGCCGGGCGGCTTCATCGGCGTCAATAGCGGGCTGGTCGTCACGACGCAGACGGAGTCGGAACTCGCATCGGTGGTCGGCCACGAGATGGGCCACGTGCTGCAGCGGCACATCGCGCGGATGATCGGCGCGAACGAGAAGACCGGCTACACGGCGCTCGCGACGATGCTGCTCGGCGTGCTGGCGGGCGTGCTCGCGCGCAGCGGCGATCTCGGCAGCGCGATCGCGATGGGCGGGCAGGCGTACGCGGTCGACAACCAGTTGCGCTTCTCGCGGTCGGCGGAGCGCGAGGCCGATCGCGTCGGGTTCCAGCTGCTCGCCGGCGCCGGCTACGACCCGTACGGGATGCCGGGCTTCTTCGAACGGCTCGAGCGCGCGTCGATGGGCGACGCGGGCGTGCCGGCCTATGCGCGTACGCACCCGCTGACGGGCGAACGGATCGCCGACATGGAAGATCGCGCACGCCGCGCGCCATATCGGCAGCCGCGCCAGTCGGCCGAATACGGCTTCGTGCGCGCACGGCTGCGCATTCTGCAGAATCGCGCGCCGAACGACATCGCGGCCGAGGCGCGCCGGATGCAGCTCGAGCTCGACGATCGCACGGCGCCGAACGTCGCGGCGAACGAATACGGGATCGCGCTCGCGAACCTGCTGCTCGGCCAGTACGACGCGGCCGACAAGGCGCTCGTGTCGGCCCGTGCCGCGTTCGACGCACGCGAGCGGCGCGCGGACGATCCCGAGACGAGTTCGCCGAGCCTCGACGTGCTCGCCGCCGACATCGCGCGCCGCGCGGGCCGGACCGACGACGCGGTGCGGCGCGCGGCGCTCGCGCAGCGGCGCTGGCCGGCATCGCACGCGGCGATCGTCGCGCACCTGCAGGCGCTGATCGCCGCGCGCCGCTTCGCCGAAGCACAGACGCTCGCACGCACGGAGGCGCAGGCGGATCCCGAGCAGCCGGACTGGTGGGACTATCTCGCGAAGGCGAGCGACGGCCGGGGCGACGTGCTCGCGCGGCGCCGCGCGCTCGCGGAGAAGCTGGCGCTCGACGGCGCGTGGCCGTCGGCGATACGCCAACTGAAGGAGGCGCGCGACGCGAAGGACGTGTCGTTCTACGACCAGTCGATCATCGGCGCGCGGCTGCTGGAATTCGAGGCGCGCTACAAGGAAGAGCGCGAGGACGAGAAGAACGGTCGCGGATAACGGCCGTCAGGCGGGCAGGGTGGGTTGTGCGTCAGCTTTCGACGCTGCCGTCGCGGCCATCTGGCGAGCTGCGTCGCGCCCGCTGCGCGGGACTCGCGACGAAGCCGAACGTCGCCGGCACGTCGGCGCAGGCGAGGTTGCCGAGCGACAGCGTGCGCCCGTCGCGCCAGCGCAGCACGGGCGGCGTCGCGTCGAAGTCCGCGTGATCGGCGAACAGGCCGAGGTCATGGTCGTGCAGCGCCGCGACGCGCGGCGGCGAGCCGGCCGCGCGAAACAGCACGCCGCCCGCGTCGTCGAGCCACGCGGCGTCCGGTTCGAACGGCGCGCCGGTCTGGTCGGCCAGCGCGAGTTGCCCGTCGCGCTCGGCCAGGCGCACGACCCACGGCGTATAGGCGAGCTCGACGTACACGCGCTGCGGCCCGTTCTGGAAGAACCACTGGCCGTGCGCGTCGCAGTCGTAGTTGCGCCCGATGAACGCGTTCAGCGCCGCATGCCGGACCGGCGAGCCGAGCGCTCCCGCGGCCTGCGCGGCGTCGTCGCGCAGCCGCCATTCGCCGCGCCGGTCGAGCAGCAGCCAGCCGGTGCAGTGCGGCACGTTCGGCCACTTGGTGAGGGCCTGCCTGACGATGTCATCCATGGTCGACGAATTTCGAGCAATAGCCGAACACCCGCGCCGACAGCCAGTCGAGGCGGCCGGGGAACGGCCCGGTCATGAATCCCGCGTGGCCGCCGTCCGCGGGCTGGTCGAGCTCGACGGCCGGCGACACGTCGGCGGCGCTCGGCAGCGCGGATTCGGGCAGGAACGGATCGTTGCGGGCGTTGAGGATAAGCGTCGGCACGTCGATCGCGGGCAGCAGCGGGCGCGTCGTGGCCTGGGTCCAGTAGTCGTCGGCGTCCGCGAAGCCGTGCAGCGGCGCGGTCACGACTTCGTCGAAGTCGCGCATCGTCACGGCCCGCAGCATCGCGTCGCGGTCGAACAGCCCCGGATACTGGTCGAGCTTCGCGAGCGCCTTGCGCTTCAGCGTCTTCAGGAAGCTGCGCGTATAGACCATCGCGAAGCCCTGCGACAGCGCGAGGCCGCCCGCGTGCACGTCGATCGGCGTCGAGATCGCGGCGGCCGCGTGCACGATCGACGTGTCGCTGCGGTGCTCGCCGAGCCAGCGCAGCAGCACATTGCCGCCGAGCGACACGCCGGCCGCGACGACCGGCCCGCGATGCTGCGCGGCGAGCCGGCGCAGGATCCAGTCGACCTCGGCGCTGTCGGCGAGATGGTAGAAGCGCGGCTGCCGGTTGAGCTCGCCGCTGCAGCTGCGAAAGTGCGGGACGACCGCGTGCCAGCCCTTCGCGCGCGCGGCGGCCATCATCGCCAGCGCGTAATGCGAGCCGGAACTGCCTTCGAGGCCGTGGAACAGCACGAACAGCGGTGCGTCGGGCGCCGGGGCGGCACTGTCGAGATGCGCGACCCAGTCGAGATCGATGAAGTCGTGGTCGGGGGTTTCCCATCGCTCTCGTCGGTACGCGACCGCCGGACGCCGTGCGAACAGCGCGGGCACGATGGTTTGGGCATGGCTGTTCGGCAGCCAGCGCGGTGCGCGATAGCGCAATGAATCGTCGTCGGGGGCCGGGGCCCCGGTCAGCGGCGAGGTGGGCGGAGAAGCCGTACTCATGATCGCCCCGCTAATGCGTTGCTTCGTTCTTCGTCAGTGCAGCGGACCCTGCCCGTGACGGATCTTCGCGGCGAATTGTCCGGCCGCTTGTTCGGGAATCGGGCTCGCGTGAATATGCGCGATGCGCCACTCGCCGCGTTCGTGAATCATCACGTACGTGGCGAAAACCATGTCCGGTTCGGCCGTCAGGTCGGCCTGCTGATGCGCCTCGGCGATCGTGTAGACGACGGTGCCGAGACTATCGTATACGCGGATGTCGAGCGGCTCGATCGTCACGGGACGCGTCGCGAGGCGGTTCGCCAGCCCGCTGCGGATCTGGTCGAGGCCGTGCAGATGCTCGCCGTCGGCCCAGACGCAGCTGGCGAAGTCCTCGTCGATCCACAACCCCAGCAGCGCGTCGAGATTGGCATCGGCGACGGCCTGGTAGTAAGCGTTCAGCGTATCGGCAGCGGCTTCGAAAAGGCGGGCAAAACGTGGCATCGGGGTTATCTCTCGCGCGCGTCGCGCGCCGTATTCAGCACGGCGGCCCGGATGGGGCCGCCGTACACCGGTGAATCGGATTGCCCGGCGCGTCGTGCGACGCTGCCGGCCAGGGTCAGCGCTGCCCGACGAGCATGCCGCGCAAATCGCCGAATACCTGCTCGGGACCGAGTTGGCGCAGGCAGTTCAGATGGCCGAGCGGACACTCGCGTTCGAAGCAGGGACTGCATTCGAGATGCAGCCATTGTACCTTCGCCAGCTCCGACAGCGGAGGGGTGTGGCGCGGATCCGTCGAGCCGTACAGCGCGACGAGCGGCCGGCGCAAGGCGGCCGCGACGTGCATCAGCCCCGAATCGTTGGTCACGACCGCGTTCGCGCGCGCGATCAGCGCGCACGCCTCGGACAGCGACGTCTGCCCGCACAGGTTGCGCACGTTCGGCGCGTGGTCGGCGATCGCCTGCGCGGCGGCGGCGTCCTTCTGCGAGCCGAGCGCGACGATCTGCGTGTACGGGAACGACTGGTGGACGATGGTCGCGAGCGTCGCGAAGTGCTCGGGCGGCCAGCGCTTGGCCGGGCCGTATTCCGCGCCGGGGCAGAACACGACGAGCGGCTTGCGCGTATCGAGATTGAAACGTGCGGACACGCGCGCCGTCTCGTTCAGGTCGGCGTCGAGGCGCGGCGCGGGCAGCGTCTTCATCGACTCGGGCAGCTTCGCGCCCGGCGCATACGCAAGCGCCGCGTAGTGGGTCGTCATCGGCGGACGCTCGGCCGACTTGTCCGGGTTTGCGTGCCGCACGTTCAGCAGGCCGTAGCGGTGCTCGCCCGTGTAGCCGATCCGCAGCGGGATGTTCGCGAGCCACGGGATCACCGCGGATTTCAGCGAATTCGGCAGCACGTACGCCGCGTCGTAGCCGACGTCACGCAGGTCGGTCGCGAGCTGCCAGCGGCGCAGCAGCTGCAGCTTGCCGTGCGCGAGGTCGGTCGCGTAGACATCGTGGATCTCGGGCATCCGCTCGAGCACGGGCGCGACCCAGGTGGGCGCGACGGCATCGATCGCGATGCGGGGATGGAGCTTTTTCAGCAGCGCAAAAAGCGGCTGCGCCATCAATGCGTCACCGATCCAGTTCGGTGCGATAACCAGCGCTCGACGCATCAGGTCGACTTCCGATGTCGTAATGAAGCACGGCGCGCATGCACCGCGTTCGGGTTGTCAGAACAGGAAAAGGGCGGCGCGCCGGAGTTCCGGCTGCGCCGCCTCGCGTGCGGCGGGCCCGCGGGCCCGGCCAGGGCTCAGTGGCCCTTGACCACCTCGCCGTCGCGCAGCTTGTAGCGCGTGCCGCAATACGGGCAGCGTGCCTCGCCGTGCGACACGTCGATGAAGACGCGCGGGTGCGCGCTCCAGCGCGCCATGGCCGGGTTCGGGCAGTAGGCGGGGAGATCCTTGGCCGTCAGCTCGACCAGTGGCATTTCCTTGATTTCACTCATGAGACTTTCTCTTATCACTCTTTTGTGGGGCGGTCGGTGGCGCAGCGCACTCAGACCTTCGTCAGCCAGTGCGCGTACTTCGCGTTCTTGCCCGACACGATATCGAAAAATGCCGACTGGAGCTTTTCCGTGACCGGGCCGCGCGCGCCGCTGCCGATCGTGCGGTTGTCGAGCTCGCGGATCGGCGTGACTTCGGCGGCCGTGCCCGTGAAGAACGCTTCGTCGGCCGTGTAGACCTCGTCGCGCGTGATGCGCTTCTCGATCACCTCGATGCCGGCGTCCTTCGCGAGCGTGATGATCGTGTCGCGCGTGATGCCGTCGAGGCACGACGACAGGTCCGGCGTGTACAGCTTGCCGTTGTTCACCAGGAAGAAGTTCTCGCCGGAGCCTTCCGACACGTAGCCGTCGACGTCGAGCAGCAGCGCTTCGTCGTAGCCGTCGGCGGTCGCTTCCTGGTTCGCGAGGATCGAGTTCACGTACCAGCCCGACGCCTTCGCGCGCACCATGGACACGTTCACGTGGTGGCGCGTGAACGACGACGTCTTCACGCGGATGCCCTTCGCGAGGCCGTCCTCGCCGAGGTACGCGCCCCACGGCCACGCGGCGATCGCGACGTGGATCGTGTTGCCCTTCGCCGACACGCCGAGCTTTTCCGAGCCGACCCAGATGATCGGGCGCAGGTAGCACGACTCGAGCTTGTTCTCGCGCACGACTTCGAGCTGCGCGGCTTCGAGCGTTTCGCGGTCGAACGGCACGTCCATCTGGAAGATCTTCGCCGAATTCAGCAGACGTTTGGTGTGCTCGCGCAGACGGAAGATCGCGGTGCTGCCGTCGGCCGTCTTGTACGCACGCACGCCCTCGAAGACGCCCATGCCGTAGTGCAGCGTATGGGTCAGGACGTGGATCTTGGCGTCGCGCCAGTCGATCAGCTTGCCGTCCATCCAGATCTTGCCGTCGCGGTCGGCCATTGACATAGGATTCTCCTGGGAAGCAGTTGTGCAGCGGGTTGTGTGCAGCATTGAGCCGGAAAGACGCTTATTTTAGCGTCATTTGAAGGCGATCCGGTCGGTCGGCACGGGGCCGGCGCTATAATCGCCCGGTACCGATTCCAATAACGACGGGTCGTACCGGCAGGAGGCGCCGGCGGCCCGACGAACCGCCCGCCGCGGCCCGCTTCCCATGCTCGCTCGATTCTCCGCCACCGACCGCTTCGCGCTGATCCAGGGCGCGCGCGACTATTCCCCGACACTGATGGCGATCCTGTCCTGGGGGCTCGTCACCGGGGTCGCGATGAGCAAGTCGGTGATGACGCTCGGGCAGGCGAGCGCGATGTCGATCTTCGTCTACGCGGGCTCGTCGCAGCTCGCGGTGCTGCCGCTCCTCGTCGCGAAGCTGCCGATCTGGACGATCCTGCTCACGGCCACGATGGTCAACATGCGCTTCGTGATCTTCAGCGCCGGGCTTGCGCCCCATTTTTCCTACCTGCCGCTGTGGCGGCGTCTCGCGATCGGCTATTTCAACGGCGACGTGATCTATCTGCTGTTCCAGAAACAGGGCTTCGCATACGGCCACGTGCCGGGCAAGGAGGCGTATTTCTGGGGGATGGCGCTCGCGAGCTGGGCGTCGTGGCAGGTGTCGTCGCTCGCCGGCATCCTGCTCGCGAGCTTCTTTCCCGCGAGCTGGGGGCTGGAGCTGGCCGGCACGCTCGCGCTGCTCCCGATCATGGTGTCGGCGGTCGCGAACCGCTCGACGCTCGCGGCCGTCGCGGTCGCGGGCATCGTGTCGCTGATCGCGTTCGACCTGCCGTACCGGCTCGCGCTGCCGATCGCGGTGCTGGCCGCGCTCGCGGCCGGGTGCACGGCCGATTTCTTCGTCGAACGCGCCGACTGGCGCCGCATCCGCACCGAAACCGTGCACGAAAAGGAAATCGAATGAGCGCGACGGAAATCTGGATCGTGATCGTCGGGATGACGATCGTCACGGCCGTCACGCGCGCGCTGTTCCTGATCGGCGGCGAACGCACCGTGCTGCCCGAGCGCGCGCAGCGTGCGCTGCGCTACGCGCCGGCCGCCGCGCTCGTCGCGGTCGTGCTGCCCGACGTGCTCGAAACGCCGACCGGGCTGTCGTTCGCGCTGTCCAACCATCCGTTTTACGCCGCACTGGCCGGTCTCGGCTGGTTTTTGTGGCGGCGCAGCATGCTCGGCACGATCATCGTCGGGATGCTCGTCTTCACCGCGCTGCGGCTGATCTTCTGACGAATCGCCATGGCCGCCCGCCGGGCGCCGGCCGCTGGCGCGTCCATATTGTTGCGTTGCGGAAATGTGTCGACGGCCGCGCGCGATCCCAAATAGGCGGAATTCGCCGCCGCACGGGTCAGTCTGCCGGATGGATCGGCTAGAATGCCCGTTCGAGATTTTTTGCCCGTGCGCGTCATGCGAACCGCCAGCCACGGCCGCATCCGGCGCCCTTTCGCGGCAGCCCGCGCACGTCCAGCGTGAACCCCCTTTCCCCATCCACTACTTCAATCTGTTCAACATGAGCCAAGTCAAGCGTCTTACCGACCTGATCGCCGCCGGCCAGCTCGCCGGCAAGCGGGTGTTCATCCGCGCCGACCTGAACGTCCCGCAGGACGATCACGGCAACATCACCGAAGACACGCGCGTGCGCGCGTCCGTGCCGGCCATCCAGGCCGCGCTCGACGCCGGCGCGGCCGTGATGGTCACGTCGCACCTCGGTCGTCCCACCGAAGGCGAATTCAAGCCGGAAGACTCGCTCGCGCCGGTCGCGAAGCGTCTCGCCGAACTGCTCGGCCGTGACGTGCCGCTCGTCTCGAACTGGGTCGAGAACGGCGTAAACGTCGCGCCGGGCCAGGTCGTGCTGCTCGAGAACTGCCGTGTGAACAAGGGCGAGAAGAAGAATTCGGACGAACTCGCGCAGAAGATGGCGAAGCTCTGCGACGTCTACGTGAACGACGCGTTCGGCACCGCGCACCGCGCGGAAGCGACCACCCACGGGATCGCGAAGTACGCGCCGGTCGCGTGCGCGGGCCCGCTGCTGGCCGCCGAACTCGACGCGCTCGGCAAGGCGCTCGGCAACCCGGCCCGCCCGCTGGTCGCGATCGTCGCCGGGTCGAAGGTGTCGACCAAGCTGACGATTCTCAAGTCGCTCGCCGGCAAGGTCGATCAGCTGATCGTCGGCGGCGGCATCGCGAACACGTTCATGCTCGCGGCCGGCCTGTCGATCGGCAAGTCGCTCGCGGAAGCCGATCTCGTCGCCGAGGCGAAGGCGATCATCGACGAGGCGCGCGAGCGCGGTGCGTCGGTGCCGATCCCGACCGACGTCGTGACGGCCAAGGAATTCTCGCCGACGGCCGCGGCCACGGTGAAGCAGGTCGCCGACATCGAAGCGGACGACATGATCCTCGACATCGGCCCGGATACGGCCAAGGCGCTCGCCAGCCAGCTCGAGAAGGCCGGCACGATCGTCTGGAACGGCCCGGTCGGCGTGTTCGAGTTCGACCAGTTCGGCAACGGCACCAAGACGCTCGCCGAAGCGATCGCCAAATCGTCCGCGTTCTCGATCGCGGGCGGCGGCGACACGCTCGCGGCCATCGCGAAGTACGGCATCCATGACCAGGTCAGCTACATCTCGACGGGCGGCGGCGCCTTCCTCGAGTTCCTCGAGGGGAAGAAGCTGCCGGCAGTGGAAGTGCTCGAAACGCGGGCGGCCTGAGCGTGGCGGCGCGCGCAGGGGTGACGAGGGCCGCGCGCTCCGCGAAGGCGGAGCAGCCGGCCGGCGCGGGCAAGCGCAAACGCGCGCCCGCGCGGGCGAACTCGACCCCGCGCGCACCGGCGGCCGCCGGCGACGCGGTCGTGCAGCACCACGAGATTCAGAACAAAGCGATGCCGGGCGCAAGCACCGGCACGCCCCCCGGAACGGCCGCCGCTGGGCCCGCCGATTCCGGCTCTCGCAGCGTTTCACCCAGCGCATCCACCTTGATCCAGATGAGGAGTTTCATGCAGCGCGCCACCAAGATAGTCGCCACGATCGGCCCGGCTTCCAGTTCGCCGGAGATTCTGCTGCAGATGATGCAGGCGGGCCTCGACGTCGTGCGGCTCAACTTTTCGCACGGCACGGCCGACGATCACCGCCAGCGCGCCGAGATGGTGCGCGAGGCCGCCCGCAAGGTCGGCCGCGAGATCGCGATCATGGCCGACCTCCAGGGCCCGAAGATCCGCGTCGGCAAGTTCGAGAACGGCAAGACGACCCTCGTGCCGGGCCAGGCCTTCATCCTTGATGCGGGCTGCGAACTCGGCAACGACGAGCGCGTCGGCCTCGACTACAAGGAACTGCCGCGCGACCTGAAGCCGGGCGACCTGCTGCTGCTGAACGACGGCCTGATCGTGCTGACCGTCGAGCGCGTGCTCGGCGACGAGATCCACACGATCGTCAAGGTGGGCGGCGAGCTGTCGAACAACAAGGGGATCAACCGCCAGGGCGGCGGCCTGTCGGCGCCCGCGCTGACCGCGAAGGACATGGAAGACATCCGCACGGCGATGTCGCTCGGCGCGGATCTGGTCGCGGTGTCGTTCCCGAAGAATGCGACGGACATGGAAATGGCGCGCCAGCTCGCGAACATCGCGGGCGCGCCGTACGGCATCAAGCCGAAGATGATCGCGAAGATCGAGCGCGCGGAGGCGATTCCGGCGCTGCAGAGCATTCTCGACGCGTCCGACGGCATCATGGTCGCGCGCGGCGACCTCGCGGTGGAAGTCGGTAACGCGGCCGTGCCGGCGCTGCAGAAGCGGATGATCCGGATGGCGCGCGAGTCGAACAAGCTCGTGATCACCGCGACGCAGATGATGGAATCGATGATCCACGCGCCGGTGCCGACCCGCGCGGAAGTGTCGGACGTCGCGAACGCGGTGCTCGACGGCACCGACGCGGTGATGCTGTCGGCCGAGACGGCCGCCGGCAAGTACCCGGTCGTCACGATCGAGACGATGGCGGCCGTGTGCGTCGAGGCGGAAAAGTCCGAGCACGTCGAGCTGGACAAGGATTTCCTCGACCGCACGTTTACGCGGATCGACCAGTCGATCGCGATGGGCGCGCTGTTCACCGCGTATCACCTCGGCGCGAAGGCAATCGTCGCGCTGACCGAATCGGGCGCGACCGCGCTGTGGATGTCGCGTCACTACACGCACGTGCCGATCTTCGCGCTGACGCCGCGCGTCGGTAGCGAGCGCACGATGGCGCTGTACCGCAACGTGACGCCGCTGCACGTCGACTTCAACAGCGACCGCGATTCGGCGCTGCAGGCGGCGCTCGAGATCGTCGTCAAGCAGGGCTACGTGCAGCACGGCGACATGGTCGTGCTGACCGTCGGCGAGCCGATGGGGCAGGCGGGCGGCACCAACACGCTGAAGATCGTGCGGGTCGGCGAGCATTATTGAGCGCCGGCATGCGCCGGGCCGGCCCGGCGGCCGGTCCACCGGCCGCCCGAGCCGATCGGGCACCATTTTTTGACGAAAGCCGCGCGGGGTCTGATGCCCCGCGCGGCTTTTTTTCTGTTTTTTGGCCGGATTGTGCCGTGCGAAGGTAACAAATTGCGAGTACGCGCTACCGGCCGGTCGGAATCGGAGGCGCTTCGCGATAAAATGCGGCTATTCGACGCTCAGCCGCGCCGTGCCGCCCCGGTTTCGACGGGGCCGAGCGCCGCGCCGGCGTCAGGGCGCACCGGTTTTCATTCCAAGGAGTTCCACAATGCCTCTCGTATCAATGCGTCAATTGCTGGACCACGCGGCAGAGCACGGTTACGGCCTGCCGGCCTTCAACGTGAACAACCTGGAGCAGGTCCAGGCGATCATGGCGGCGGCGGATCAGGTCGGCGCGCCCGTGATCATGCAGGCATCGGCCGGCGCGCGTAAGTACGCGGGCGAGCCGTTCCTGCGCCACCTGATCGAAGCGGCGGTCGAGTCGTATCCGCACATCCCGGTCGTGATGCACCAGGACCACGGCCAGTCGCCGGCCGTGTGCATGGCCGCGATCCGCAGCGGCTTCACCAGCGTGATGATGGACGGTTCGCTCGAAGCCGACGGCAAGACGGTCGCCTCGTACGAATACAACGTCGACGTGTCGCGCAAGGTCGTCGAGATGGCGCACTCGATCGGCGTGACGGTCGAGGCCGAACTCGGCGTGCTCGGCTCGCTCGAGACGATGAAGGGCGACAAGGAAGACGGCCACGGCGCCGAAGGCACGATGACCCGCGAGCAACTGCTGACCGATCCGGAGCAGGCCGCAGACTTCGTGAAGCTCACGCAGTGCGACGCGCTCGCGATCGCGATCGGTACGTCGCACGGCGCGTACAAGTTCTCGAAGAAGCCGACGGGCGACATCCTGTCGATCCAGCGCATCAAGGAAATCCACGCACGCATCCCGAACACGCACCTGGTGATGCACGGTTCGTCGTCGGTGCCGCAGGAACTGCTGGCCGAGATCCGCGAATTCGGCGGCGACATGAAGGAAACCTACGGCGTGCCGGTCGAGGAAATCCAGGAAGGCATCAAGCACGGCGTGCGCAAGATCAACATCGACACCGACCTGCGTCTCGCGATCACCGGCGCGATCCGCCGCTACCTGTTCGAGAACCCGGGCAAGTTCGATCCGCGCGACTACCTGAAGCCCGCGCGCGAAGCGGCGAAGCAGGTGTGCGTCGACCGCTACCTCGCGTTCGGCTGCGAAGGCCAGGCCGCGAAGATCAAGCCGGTGTCGCTCGACAAGATCGCCGAGCAGTACAAGTCCGGCGCGCTTGCGCAGGTCGTGCGCTGAGACTGTAGTACGATTGCCCCGCCCGGTCTTGCCGCCGGGCCGGGGCTGGCCGCCCGGGCGCCGGATTCGATCCGGCCCTCGGGGCGGCCGTTCCGTCCGGCCGAACAAGGGCCGGCCGGCAGCCGGCGGGCCTGATCGCCCGCCGGTTCGCCGACGCATTGCAAGACCGCCGTTCCCGCCTGCCGCGGGGAACGGCGTTTCCCTTTTTGTTTGGCTCCTTATCTGCGAAAAGACGATGTCTACCCTTTACGAATCCACGCTCCGCTCGCTGCCGCTCCTCGGTCGCGGCAAGGTCCGCGACAACTACGCGGTCGGCAACGACAAGCTCCTGATCGTCACGACGGATCGCCTGTCGGCATTCGACGTGATCATGGGCGAGCCGATTCCGAACAAGGGCCGCGTGCTGAACCAGATGGCGAACTTCTGGTTCGACAAGCTCGCGCACATCGTGCCGAACCACCTGACGGGCGACGCGCCGGAAGCGGTCGTCTCGGCCGACGAGGTCGAGCAGGTCAAGGGCCGCGCCGCGGTCGTCAAGCGCCTCGAGCCGATCATGATCGAGGCGGTCGTGCGCGGCTACCTGGCCGGCAGCGGCTGGAAGGAATACCAGGAGTCGGGCGCCGTGTGCGGCGTGAAGCTGCCGGAAGGCCTGCAGAACGCGCAGAAGCTGCCCGAGCCGATCTTCACGCCGGCCGCGAAGGCCGAGCTCGGCGAGCACGACGAGAACATCACGTTCGAGGAAACCGAGCGCCGCATCGGCACCGAGCTGGCCGCGACGATCCGCGACATCTCGATCCGCCTGTACAAGGAAGCGGCCGACTACGCGGCGACGCGCGGCATCATCATCGCCGACACGAAGTTCGAATTCGGCCTCGACAATCACGGCAAGCTGTACCTGATGGACGAAGTGCTGACGGCCGATTCGTCGCGCTTCTGGCCGGCCGACCAGTACCAGGTCGGCACCAACCCGCCGTCGTTCGACAAGCAGTTCGTGCGCGACTGGCTCGAGGCGCAGCCGTGGGGCAAGACCGCGCCGGCACCGGCGCTGCCGGCCGACGTCGTCGAGAAGACGGCCGCGAAGTACCAGGAAGCGCTCGAGCGCATCACCGGCCAGCCGCTCGCCTGAAGGAAGGAACGCACGAAATGAGTGAAGTCCAGACTGCCCACACGCACAGCGCGCCGCTCGTCGGCGTGCTGATGGGTTCGAGTTCCGACTGGGACGTGATGAAGAACGCGGTCGCGATCCTGCAGGAATTCGGCGTGCCGTACGAAGCGAAGGTCGTGTCCGCGCACCGGATGCCCGACGAGATGTTCGACTACGCGGAGAAGGCGCGCGAGCGCGGGCTGCGCGCGATCATCGCGGGCGCCGGCGGTGCCGCGCACCTGCCCGGCATGCTGGCCGCGAAAACCACGGTGCCGGTGCTCGGCGTACCGGTCGCGAGCAAGTACCTGAAGGGCGTCGATTCGCTGCACTCGATCGTGCAGATGCCGAAGGGCGTGCCGGTCGCGACGTTCGCGATCGGCGAGGCCGGCGCCGCGAACGCCGCGCTGTTCGCGGTGTCGATTCTGTCCGGCACGTCGGTCGACTACGCGAACCGCCTCGCCGCGTTCCGCGTGCGCCAGAACGAAGCCGCGCACGCGATGGTGCTGCCGCCGCTCGCATGACGGCGCACCGGCGGCCGCACTGCCGTTCCAGCGGCCGCCTGATCCTCATCACTGCGGCGGGCAGCGCCCGCCGCGACCGACCACTGACATGACCGCAACTCCTGATTCCGTTTCCCCGATCCTGCCCGGCGCGTGGCTGGGCATGGTCGGCGGCGGCCAGCTCGGCCGCATGTTCTGCTTTGCCGCCCAGTCGATGGGCTATCGCGTCGCCGTGCTCGATCCCGATCCGACGAGCCCCGCCGGCGCGGTCGCCGACCGTCACCTGCGCGCGGCCTACGACGACGAAGCCGCGCTCGCCGAACTGGCGGACCTGTGCGATGCCGTGTCGACGGAATTCGAGAACGTGCCGGCCGCGAGCCTCGATTTCCTCGCGCGCACGACGTTCGTCGCGCCGGCCGGCCGCTGCGTCGCGGTCGCGCAGGACCGGATCGCGGAGAAGCGTTTCATCGAGGCGTCGGGCGTGCCGGTCGCACCGCACGTCGTGATCGAATCGGCGGCGGCGCTCGCCGCGCTCGACGATGCCGCGCTCGACGCGGTGCTGCCGGGCATCCTGAAGACGGCGCGCCTCGGTTACGACGGCAAGGGCCAGGTGCGCGTGAACACCGCGCGGGAAGCGCGCGACGCGCATGCGTCGCTCGGCGGCGTGCCGTGCGTGCTCGAGAAGCGCCTGCCGCTGAAATACGAAGTGTCCGCGCTGATCGCGCGCGGCGCGGACGGCCGCTCGGCCGCATTCCCGCTCGCGCAGAACGTGCATCACAACGGCATCCTCGCGCTGACCGTCGTGCCGGCGCCGGCCGCCGATGCCGCGCGCGTCGAGGAGGCGCAGCAGGCAGCCGTCCGGATCGCCGATACGCTCGGCTACGTCGGCGTGCTCTGCGTCGAATTCTTCGTGCTGGAAGACGGCTCGTTCGTCGCGAACGAAATGGCGCCGCGCCCGCACAACTCCGGCCACTACACGGTCGATGCGTGCGCAACGAGCCAGTTCGAGCAGCAGGTGCGCGCGATGACGCGCATGCCGCTCGGCAATCCGCGCCAGCATTCGCCGGCCGCGATGCTGA
The DNA here is from genome assembly GCF_001522185.1 of Burkholderia sp. RF2-non_BP3. Lineage (NCBI taxonomy): Bacteria > Pseudomonadati > Pseudomonadota > Betaproteobacteria > Burkholderiales > Burkholderiaceae > Burkholderia > Burkholderia sp. RF2-non_BP3. The sequence goes on from NZ_LOSU01000043.1 coordinate 155,980, forward strand.
ACATCCTCGGCGACGTGTGGTTCCCGAACGGCGCCGCGGCCGAGGCCGTCACGCCGCCGTGGGACACGGTCGCCGCGATGCCGGCCGCGCACCTGCACCTGTACGGCAAGGAAGAAGCGCGCGTCGGCCGCAAGATGGGCCACGTGAACTTCACGGCCGAGACGCGCGACGATGCCGTTGCCGCCGCCACCGCGTGCGCGCAGCTGCTGCGCGTGCCGCTCGACTGAGGCGCCAGCCGATGTCCATCGATCTCCCGAACTCCGTGACGCCCGCGCAGATCGACGCGGCTGCCGCGCTGCTCGACGCGGGGCAACTCGTCGCGTTCCCGACCGAAACCGTGTACGGGCTCGGCGGCGACGCGGCGAATCCCGAGGCCGTCGCGCGCATCTACGCGGCGAAGGGGCGTCCGGCGAACCATCCGGTGATCGTGCACCTGCCGCCCGGCGGCGATCCCGGTTACTGGGTCGAAGACCTGCCGGCCGATGCGCGGGCGCTGATCGATGCATTCTGGCCGGGCCCGCTGACGCTGATCCTGAAGCGCCATGCGCGCATTCCGGACGCCGTGAGCGGCGGCCAGGATTCGGTCGGCCTGCGCTGCCCGTCGCATCCGGTCGCGCAGGCGCTGCTGGCGGCGTTCAGCGCGCGGCGCGGCGGCCACGGCGGCGTCGCCGCGCCGTCCGCGAACCGCTTCGGTCACGTGAGCCCGACCACCGCCCAACACGTGCGCGACGAATTCGGCGACACCGTGCACGTGCTCGATGGCGGCCCGTCGGAAGTCGGCATCGAATCGACGATCCTCGACCTGTCGCGCGGCTTTCCGGCGCTGCTGCGCCCCGGCCACGTGACGCCGCAGCAGATCGCCGACGTGCTCGGCCGCGCGCCGCGCCTGCCCGACGGCAGCGACGCGACCGCACCGCGCGCGTCGGGCACGCTGAAGGCGCATTACGCGCCGCGCACGCCGCTCGCGCTGCTGCCGTTCGATGCGCTCGAGCCGCTGCTCGCGGCGGCGCAGACCGATGGCGAACGTGTCGCGCTCGTCGCACGGGCGTCGCGCGCGGGACGCTGGGCGCAGGCCGACGGCGTGCATTTCGTCGCGGCGCCGGAAGATCCGCAGGCGTATGCGCGCGACCTGTACGGCATGCTGCGCGCGCTCGACCGCGCGCAGGTCGCCCGCATCCTCGTCGAGAAACTGCCCGAGACCGTCGAATGGATCGCGGTCAACGATCGCCTCGGTCGTGCGGCCGCCGCGTTCGAAGCGCGCGACTGACGCAGCCGTTCGTATCCGCTCGTGAAATGAAAAACGCCCGACCGGCGAACCGGTCGGGCGTTTTCGTTTGCGCGCGTGGCGCGCGGCTTACTTGCCGACGCCCGAGGCCGCGATCTGCTGCTGGACGTACTGCGCGAACAGCGCGTGCAGGCGCGTCGTCGGGTGGACCGTGTCGGCGAACATGTAGGTCTGGTCCGCGTTGGCGGTCGTGTAGGTCTGCGGCGAGCAGAACAGCGACGAGCCGAAGGCGGTCGCGTCCGCGACGCCGTACTGGGTCGCCGCCGCGACCATCGCCTTCAGGTTGCATGCGGTGTCGGTGTTCGACACGCTGAAGCCGTTCGCCTGGTAGTTGGCCGCGATGCCGTCCTGCCACTTGAACGCATCGACCACCGCGTACTTCGTCGTGTCGACCTTCAGCGCGGCGAGCGTGCCGACCAGTGTCTGGTTGAACAGCCCCGACAGCTGCGTGAACGCGGCTTGCGTCTGCGGGCCGCCTTGCAGCGCGAGCGGCGTGCCGCCGATGTCCGGCACCGTCGCGACGAACACGTGCGACGCGCCGGCCGCGACGATCTGCTGGACGATGCCGCCGAGCTGCTGCGCGGCGAGGCCGATCGCCTGCGCGGCCGCGAGCTGCGCGGCCGGTGTGTTGCCCTGCGCCTGCGCGACCTGTGCCTGATAGAAGATGTCGTTGGCGCCGCCGTTGATCAGCACGATCTGGCCGGCGTTGAAGCTGCCGTGCTGCGTCAGGTATTGCTTGACCTGGTCGGCGATCGGGGTCGTCGTGGCCTGCGCGTAGTCGGCGTTCGGCACGCTCGAGGCCGCGTGGCCGATACCCGGTTGCAGCGTCACGCGCGAGCCGCCCTGCGCGTAGCCGAGGCCGCCCGTGGCCTGCAGCGGAATGCCGAAGCCACCCTGGTTCGCGGGCTGCAGCGTGTCGCCGTAGTACTGCGCGACGTCCTGCGTCCACACCTGGCCGGGGTTGGTCGTGAAGCGGCCGCCGCCGAAGCCGAGCTTGATCTGCGAGTAGGTGCCGGCGTCCGACAGGCTGTCGCCGAACGACACGACCTGCATCTTCACGCCGGACGGCGGCGTGTTCGACGCGCTGCTGTTGTTGTCGTCCCCGCCGCCGCACGCGGCGAGCAGGGCGAGCGCGGCGCCCGCGATCGCGACCTGGGCGGTGCGCAGCAGGCGTTGACGGGTGCGCGACGGGAATTGTCGTTGTGACTGCATCGTTCGATCTCCTCGTAGATATGGCCCGATGTGTTTCTCATCTGCCGCGCGCCGGCTCGGATCCGGGCTGCGCGGCGGCCGTTGGCTGAAACGGTTATTGGTCGCGCACGGCCGCAAGCGGCACGGTGCGCGGATCGCGATTCGCGGCCTCGGCGATCTGCGCATGATAAGCGCTCGCCCATTCGGGCGGGCCGAAAATCGCGCGCAGCTTGTTGCGCCATCCGTGGACGCGCAACGCGTCGGCCGCCATCGACACCCACTCGTGAAACGTCGCGACGAGCGGATTGTTCGAGCCGAGCGGCTCGACGATTCCGTATTGCGGCGGATCGTCGGGCGACTCCTCGACGTAGCTGCCGAACAGGCGGTCCCAGATCACGAGCACACCTGCGTAATTGCGGTCGATGTAGCGCGGATTACGTGCGTGGTGCGCGCGATGAATCGACGGCGTGTTGAACACGTATTCGAGCCAGCCGAGCTTGCCGATCGCCTGCGTGTGCACGAAGAATTGGAACGCGAGGTTGATCAGCACGATGCCGACGATCTGCTGCGGCGGAAAGCCGAAGAACGCGAGCGGCAGCCAGAACGCCCACATGCCCGCGACGGGATACATCAGGCTCTGCCGGAACGCGGTCGAGAAATTCATCCGCTCGGACGAGTGATGCACGACGTGCGCGGCCCACAGCCAGCGCACGCGATGGCTCGCGCGATGGAACACGTAGTAGAGGAAGTCCTGGCCGACGAACAGCACGGCGAACGACAGCCAGCCGTCGTGCCACGTGAACAGCCGGAAATGTGCGTAGCAGTACGCATAAACGGGGATCACGAACAGCCACGCGAGCTTGTCGGCGCCCTGGTGCATCAGGGCGAGCGCCGCGTTGCACAGCGTGTCGCGCCACGCATAGACATGGTCCTGCGCACGCGTGCGGGCGAGGTGCCAGGCTTCCCACGCGATGCAGAGCAGGAAGACGGGCGCCAGCGCGAGCAGAAGCAATTCGACGTCGAATCGCATGGACGTGTCTCCTCCTTTCCCCTGCAAGCCGTGTGGCCGGGCGTACGGCCCGTTGTAGATATCGGTCAGGCCAACAGCCTACGCAATCGCCACGCGCTAGGCGAGGGGGGAGCGTAGAGGGTTCCCTCAGAGCGCCCCCAAACCTGTCGCTTCGCGCCAGGCCCCCCGAGGGGGCAAGAAAACCTGGGGCGGCCCGGCGTTTTCTCGAGGACAGGGTTTCTACGGAAGTCATGTGGAACGGGGCCGCGCGGTGCGGCCCCGTTTTGCGGGCACGGCTGGCGGCCCGTGCGCGGCGCGCTCGCGGCCGAGGCCGTTTCAAACCGCGCGGGGCGAAAACCCGGGGGCGGGGCGTCTCCCCATGATCGACGCAAGCCGACAGCCGGGCATGCGTGCGCCGCGTCGCGGCGAGTGCGTCGTCAGTGCGCGCCCGCGTAGATCCATTCGAGCAGCGTGTCGTGCGCAGCGCGCGCGGCTTCGGCGTGATCGTCGTTGATGAAGCTGACGACGATGTAGCTCTGGCCGTCGGCGCCCGCGACGTAGCCCGCGATCGCGCGCACGTCGCGCAGCGTGCCGGTCTTGATGTGCGCGTTGCCGAGCACGCCGGCGTTGGTCAGGCGGTTCTTCATCGTGCCGTCGATGCCGGCGATCGGCAGCGAATCGATGAACGCCTGCGCGACGGGGCTCGCGTTCGCGGCCTGCAGCAGCGCGGCGAGCGACTGCGCGCTCACGTGCTCCTCGCGCGACAGGCCCGAGCCGTTCTCGAGGTCGAGGTCGGGCATCGCGATTCCGCTCTTCTGCAGGAACGCGTGAATCGCGCGGCTCGACTGCTCGGGGCTCGCGGGCGGCTTGCCGGTGGCCGCGCCGATCGTCAGGAACAGGTTGCGCGCCATCACGTTGTTGCTGAACTTGTTGATGTCGTAGACGATGCTGCCGAGCACGGGGCTGTGATGGACGGCGAGCGGGCGCGCGGCGGTCGGCACCTTGCCTTCGCTGACCGGGCCCGCGATCGTCCCGCCGTCCTGCTGCCACAGCGCGAGGAAGCCGCGCGCGAAGAACGTCGTGTGATCGAGGATCGCGAGGTTGGTCGTGTGCGCACCGCAGCGCAGCGGATAGTCGCCGGCGAACGACGCGGTCATGATCCCGCCGCCGGCCGACAGCGTCGGGCGCGCGGCCGCGGCAGCCGCGCCGCACGACCCGGTGCCTTCGTACAGCTGGTTGTCGATCGACAGGTTCGCGAGCGGCGGCAGCACGTCGACGGCGATCTTGCCGTCGTCGCCCGGCGTGACCGTGAACGACACGGCCTTGAACGCATACAGCAGCGGATCGGGGCCGACGTTGTACGGTGCGCTCGCGTCGTCGTCGAACGACGGCAGGTCGCGCGTCGACGCGGCGAAATAGCTCTTGTCGAGCACGAGCCCGCCGGCCACGCGCTTGACGCCGGCCTTGCGGATCTTGTCGACGAGGTCGATCAGTTCCTCCGGTACGAGCTTCGGATCGCCGGTGCCCTTGATGTACAGGTTGCCCTGCAGCGTGCCGTCCGGATCGACCGGGCCGTCCGCGTACGCGGTCGTGCGCCAGCGGTAGTCGGGGCCGAGGATCGACAGGCCCGAGAAGGTCGTGACGAGCTTCATCGTCGACGCCGGCATCATCGGTCGGTTCGCATTCCATGCGATCAGCGGCTCGGGGTCGCCGACGCGCTCGACGACGACGCTCATCGCCGATGCCGGCACCTTCGCGCGCTGCAGCGCGACGAGCACGGACGCCGGCAGGCCGGCCGCCCGCGCGGCGGGCGACACGACGGCGGTCTTGCGCGCTTCCTTGTGGGGCTTCTTGCGGGCCTGCGCGGACGGTGCGAACGCAAGGGCCGTGCAGGTGGCGACGACGGCGGCCGCGCGCAGGAACGGGCGGGCGCGGGGGGCGAACCGGGCGGAAAGATCGGAAATCGGCATGGGCGAATACGGGAAAAGCACGGGATTCGGGCAGGGCGCGCGCGGCGCCGGAGCGCACATTGTAGAGACAAGTGCGCACACGCCCCTTGCAATCCGCCTTTCTGTTGCATTGCACGGGGCGCACGCGTTTCGCGGCGCTACAATGGTCGCCATGTTTCACTCGCCCGATGGGTTCCAGCTCCGATGCGGATTCTGCTTGTTGAAGACGATCGAATGATTGCCGAGGGCGTACGCAAGGCGTTGCGCGCCGACGGCTTCGCAGTCGACTGGGTGCAGGACGGCGACGCCGCGCTCACGGCGCTCGGCGGCGAGACGTACGACCTTCTGCTGCTCGACCTCGGCTTGCCGAAGCGCGACGGCATCGACGTGCTGCGCACTTTGCGCGCGCGCGGGCTGTCGTTGCCGGTGCTGATCGTCACCGCGCGCGACGCGGTGGCCGATCGCGTGAAGGGGCTCGACGCGGGCGCCGACGACTACCTCGTCAAGCCGTTCGACCTCGACGAACTGGGCGCGCGGATGCGCGCGCTGATCCGCCGCCAGGCGGGGCGCAGCGAGTCGCTGATCCGTCACGGCGCGCTGACGCTCGATCCCGCGTCGCATCAGGTGACGCTCGACGGCGCGCCCGTCGCGCTGTCCGCACGCGAGTTCGCGCTGCTCGAGGCGCTGCTCGCGCGGCCCGGCGCGGTGCTGTCGAAGAGCCAGCTCGAGGAAAAGATGTACGGCTGGGGCGAGGAGATCGGCAGCAACACGGTCGAGGTCTACATCCACGCGCTGCGCAAGAAGCTCGGCTCGGACCTGATCCGCAACGTGCGCGGGCTCGGCTACATGGTCGTCAAGGAAAGCTGACGCGTGAGGTCGATTCGTCATCAATTGCTGATCTGGCTGCTCGCGATCGTCGTCGCGGGCGTGGGCGCCGCGGGCTGGCTCATCTATCGGCAGGCGCTCGCCGAGGCGAACGAGCTGTTCGACTACCAGCTGCAGGAAATCGCCGCGGCGCTGCCGTCCGAGCCGTTCTCGCAGGTGTTCGGTTCGCGCACCAACGGCGACGAAGGCATCGTGATCCAGATCTGGAACCGCAACGGCGTGCTGATGTACTTCTCGCATCCGCGTGCGCCGATCGCGCCGCGCGCGGAGCTCGGCTTCTCGACCGAGCGCACCGATCGCGGCGAATGGCGCGTGTACGGCGCGATCGTCGGCGACAACGTCGTGCAGCTCGCGCAGCCGCTGTCGGTGCGCAACCGGCTCGCCGCGAACGTGGCGCTGCGCACGCTGTGGCCGCTGATCGTGCTGCTGCCGTTCCTCGGCGCGGCGGTCTGGGTGATCGTCGGGCGCGGGCTCGCGCCGCTCGGCCGCGTGACGCGCGCGGTCGAGGCGCGCCGGCCGGAAGCGCTCGATCCGTTGCCCGATGCGCGTCTGCCGCTCGAGGTGCAGCCGCTCGTGCGTGCGCTGAACGGGCTGCTCGCGCGGCTGTCGGCGGCGCTCGACACGCAGAAGGCCTTCGTCGCCGATGCCGCGCACGAACTGCGCACGCCGCTCGCGGCCGTGCAGATCCAGGCCCAGCTCGTCGCGCGCGCGAAGGACGACACGTCGCGCCGCGAGGCGGTCGCCGATCTGCAGGCCGGCGTCACGCGCGCGACGCGCCTCGCCGAGCAGTTGCTCGCGCTGGCGCGCGCCGAACCGGACGGCGCGACGATGCGCGAGCCGGTCGACCTGCAGGCGCTGCTCGTCGAATGCGTGGCCGCGCATGCACCGCTCGCGCAACGGCACAGCATCGATCTCGGCTTCGAGGAAAGCAGCGCGGCGACCGTCGTCGCGGATGTCGGCGCGTTGCGCGTGATGTTCGGCAACCTGCTCGACAACGCGGTGAAGTACACGCCGGACGGCGGCCGCATCGACGTGTCGCTGACTCGCGACGCGGCCGGCCGCGTGTGCGTGCAGATCGGCGACAGCGGCCCCGGCATCCCGGCCGACGAGCGCGAGCGCGTGTTCGACCGCTTCTACCGCGACAGCTCCGCGCGGGCGCGCGCCGACGTGTCGGGCAGCGGGCTCGGGCTGGCGATCGTCAAGCGCGTCGCGGCGCAGCAGGGCGCGACGGTGACGCTCGGCGACGCGGCCGCGGGCGGCCTGCTCGTGAGCGTCGTGTTCCGCGACGCCGAGATGCCGGCGCAGGTGCCGCAGGCATCCGAATCCGTATGACGAACGGCGTCGGCGGTGGCCTAAGCCCCGTTTAAGGTCGATTAAGCCTCCTTTAAGTCAGGGTCGTTACGCTGCGTCCTAACAAAGAGGAGGTCCTACGATGAACACCCGATTCCTTGCGCGCGGCGCCGTCGCGGTCGCCGTGGCGGCTGCCCTGTCCGCCGGCTATGTCGCAGGCACCCGCCGCGCCGATCCGCAGATCATCACGCCCGCGCAGGCCGCCGCGCTGATGCCGGCCGAGGCCGCGGCGAAGACCGGCATTCCCGATTTCTCCGGGCTGGTCGAAACCTACGGCCCGGCGGTCGTGAACATCAGCGCGAAGCACGTCGTGAAGCAGGTGTCGCGGCGCGTGCCGCAGCCGCAGCTGCCGATGGATCCGAGCGATCCGTTCTACCAGTTCTTCAAGCACTTCTACGGCCAGATGCCGGGTATGGGCGGCGACACGCAGCCGGACGACCAGCCGAGCGCGAGCCTCGGTTCGGGATTCATCGTCAGCGCGGACGGGTACATCCTCACCAACGCGCACGTGATCGACGGCGCGAACGTCGTCACGGTCAAGCTGACCGACAAGCGCGAGTACAAGGCGAAGGTCGTCGGCGCCGACAAGCAGTCCGACGTCGCCGTGCTGAAGATCGACGCGAGCGGCCTGCCGACCGTGAAGATCGGCGATCCGGCACAGAGCAAGGTCGGCCAGTGGGTCGTCGCGATCGGTTCGCCGTACGGCTTCGACAACACGGTCACCTCCGGCATCATCAGCGCGAAATCGCGCTCGCTGCCCGACGAGAACTACACGCCGTTCATCCAGACCGACGTGCCGGTGAACCCCGGCAACTCGGGCGGCCCGCTGTTCAACCTGCAGGGCGAGGTGATCGGCATCAACTCAATGATCTACTCGCAGACGGGCGGCTTCCAGGGCCTGTCGTTCGCGATCCCGATCAACGAGGCGATCAAGGTCAAGGACGAGCTCGTGAAGACGGGCCACGTGAGCCGCGGCCGCCTCGGCGTCGCCGTGCAGGGGCTGAACCAGACGCTCGCGAGCTCGTTCGGGCTCCAGAAGCCGGACGGCGCGCTCGTCAGCTCGGTCGACCCGAACGGCCCGGCCGCGAAGGCGGGCTTGCAGCCGGGCGACGTGATTCTCGCGGTCAACGGCTCGCCGGTTGCCGATTCCACGTCGCTGCCCGCGCAGATCGCGAACCTGAAGCCGGGCTCGAAGGCCGATCTGCAGGTGTGGCGCGACAAGTCGAAGAAGTCGATCAGCGTGACGCTCGGCGCGATGTCCGACGCGAAGCTGGCCTCGAACGACGGCGGCCCGGTCGAGCAGGGGCGCCTCGGCGTCGCGGTGCGTCCGCTCACGCCGCAGGAACGCAGCGCCACCAGCCTGTCGCACGGGCTGATCGTGCAGCAGGCAGGCGGTTCGGCAGCCAGCGCGGGCATCCAGCCCGGCGACGTGATCCTCGCGGTGAACGGCCGCCCGGTCACGAGCCCCGAGCAGTTGCGCGACGCGGTCAAGGGAGCGGGCAACAGTCTTGCTCTCCTGATCCAGCGCGATAATGCACAGATCTTCGTGCCGGTCGACCTGAGCTGACCGGCGGCCGCTGCGGGCCGGCTTCGCCGGCCTTGGCGGGCGCTGCCGGCGTTCGGCCCGTGGTGCTGTGTTCCGACCCGAAAAGGAGGGAGCCATGCAATATCTACGCAACGTGTCCCGATTTGCCGCCGCCGCGGCACTGGCCGCCGGCTTCGCCGTCGCCGCGCCCGGCGCGTACGCGCAATCGGACGGCTTGCCCGCGGCGAGCCAGCAGGGCGATGTCAGCTACGTGTCGGGTGGCATCGGCAAGGATCAATCGACGGCATTCGAGCAGAGCGAAGCGGCGTGGCCGCTCGCACTGCGCTTCACCGGCAAGGGTGGCGAATTCCTGGCCGACGTCCATGTGCGGATCGTCGACGGCAAGGGCACCGAGCTGCTGACGACGGACGCGCGCGGGCCGTACATGCTCGTGAAGCTGCCGCCTGGGCGGTACACCGTGCACGCGTCGTACCAGGGCAGCGACGAATCGCGCGCGGTCACGGTCGGAGCGAAGGGCGGGGCGAAGGCCGCGTTCCAGTGGAGTGCGCAGTAGCGTATCGCGCGGGCGCGGCCAGGCCGCGCAATCGGAGGCGGTTTCGCCCATAATGAGAGCCACGGCACCTGTGCCGTGGCTTTTTCGTTTCCTGCGCCCGGCTTGCCCGCCGGGGCCGCCGTCCGGAGGAGAAACGATGTCCGACGCTGCCGACCCTCGCCTCGAGATCGTGCCGAACCGCCATCGCGTGCGCGTGATCCATCGCGGCATCACGTATGCCGATTCGCACGGCGCGCTGACCGTGCGCGAAACGGGCCTGCCGGACATCCATTACCTGCCGCGCGGCGACGTCAACATGCACCGGCTCGTGAAGTCGAGTGTCACGACGGATTGTCCGGTGAGGGGCCGTGCGGTGTATTTCAACCTGCAGACGGAAGACGGCGTGATCGAGAACGCCGCTTGGAGTTACGAGGCACCGGGGGAGACCGCGTCCGCGCTGGCGCACTACGTCGCCTTCGATGTCGCGCGGGTCGACAGTCTCATCGAGACGTCCTGATGCGGCGCGCGTTCATCGGGGAGGCATCATGGAACTGAACGACACCTTACGCGTACCGCTCGCGCCGGCCGTCGTGCGGGAAGCCCTCGAGGATCTCGCGTTGCTGCGGGCGAGCTTCGACCATTGCGAATCCTTCGTGAAGCACGCGCACGGCGAATTCGCGCTGACCATCACGGTGCCGCTCGGCCCGCTGCGTGCGCGCTACGACGTGCGTGCGCATTCGGCGAGCGAGCAGGGCGACGCGGAAGGCCAGCCGCGCCGCGTGCTCAACTTCAAGGCGCGGGCCGACGGCCTCGGCGCGCTGCGTGGGCAGGTCGAGCTGGTGCTGCGGCCGGACGATGACGACGCGGCCGCGACGCGCATCGAATACGTCGTGTGGGCAACGGCGAGCGGGCCGCTCGCCGAACTGCCGGCACGGCAGATCGAGAATGCGCTGCACGCGTGGACCGACGATTTCTTCCGGGAATTCTGCGCGGTCGTGCAGGCGAAGCACGGTCTCGTGCCGAACCGCGCGCGTTCGAGCCCGCAGCGTCGCCAGCATGTGTTCCTGCGGCCCGCGTCGCTGATGGCCGCGGCGAAGCGTCCGCTACCGCCGCACCTCGGCGGCGCGCTGAGCGGCCGCGTCGCGAGCGCCGTGCATCATCGCGAATCCGGACCGCTGCCCGTCTGGGCCTGGGCGGCGATCGTCGTGTTCGTCGCGCTGCTGCTGTATGCGGCGCGCTGGATCAACGGCGTCTGAGCGGCCGGCGGCCATTAGCGCCGCGCATCGGGCGCGGCGCCGCGAAATTCCCTCCGATAGGCCGACGGCGACGTGCCGAGCGCGCCCGCGAAATGCTGGCGCAGCGACACGCTCGAGCCGTAACCGGCCGCCTGTGCGACGGCGTCGATCGATTGTCCCGTCGTTTCCAGAAGATGCTGCGCGCGCGTGAGCCGCTCGGCCTGCAGCCACGCGGTGACGGTCGTGCCCGTCGCCTGGCGGAAGTGGCGCGTGAACGTGCGCCGGCTCATCAGCACGCGTTCGGCGAGCGAATCCACACTGTGCGCGATGTCCAGATGCGCGCGCACCCAGTCGAGCAGGCCCGCGAGCCGCGCGTCGCGCGGATGCGCGGCGACCGGCTGCGGCACGTATTGCGCCTGCCCGCCCTGGCGGTGCGGCGGGATCACGAGACGGCGCGCGATCCGGTTCGCGGCGTCCGAGCCGAAGCGCCGCCGCACGACGTGCAGGCAGCAGTCGAGCCCCGCGGCCGTGCCGGCCGACGTCATCAGGTTGCCGTCGTCGACGTACAGCACGTCGGGGTCGAGCTTCACACGCGGAAAGCGCTGCGCGAAGTCGTCGGCCCACGCCCAGTGCGTCGTGGCCGGGCGCCCGTCGAGCAGCCCGGCCGCGGCGAGCACGTACGCGCCGAGGCACAGGCCGACGACCTGCGCGCCGCGCGCGGCGGCCGCGCGGACCGCATCGACCAGCACGTCAGGCGGTGCTTCGTCGGGGTCGCGCCATGCCGGGACGATGACGATGTCCGCGTCGTCGAGCGCCTCGAGCCCGTACGGCGCGGTGATCGTGAAGCCGCCCGTCGTCGACAGCGGGCCGCGCTCGGCCGAGCACACGCGGAACTCGAACGCGGGCATCGCGGCCGCGTCGCGTTCCTTGCCGAACACGACGGACGGCACCGACAGGTGAAACGGGCTGATGCCGTCGTACGCAATCACGGCGACGACGGTCGGGGCAGGGGCAACGGACGACGCGGCGGCGCGCATGATTGGCTCCGGAAGGGTGATGGCCCGATTCTATCGAAGAATGGCTATCAGGCCACTGTCCGTCAGCGCGATGCGATCCGACAATGCATCGCATCGCGCTGCTGGCCGCCCCGTTCCGGAGCGGGGCGGCGCCGCCGAAACCGGAGCCTGCCATGTCGAATGCCAAATTGACTTCCGCTTCCCGCCGTGCGCTGATCGTGATCGATGTCCAGAACGAATACGTGACGGGCAACCTGCCGATCGAATATCCGCCCGTCGACGTATCGCTGGCGAACATCGGCCGCGCGATCGACGCCGCGCACGCGGCCGGCGTGCCCGTGATCGTCGTCCAGCACGTCGCGCCGGCGGGTGCGCCGATCTTCGCGCCGGGCACGGACGGCGTCGCGCTGCATCCGGTCGTCGCCGACCGCCCGTATGCGCACCTGATCGTGAAGGCGCAGGCCAGTTCGTTCGCCGGCACCGATCTCGCCGCATGGCTCGACGCGCACGGCATCGACACGCTCGCGGTCGCCGGCTACATGACGCACAACTGCAATGCGTCGACGGTCTATCACGCGGCGCACGCGGGGCTCGCCGTCGAGTATCTGGCGGACGCGACCGGCGCGTTGCCGTACGAGAACGAAGTGGGCGCGGCGAGTGCCGAAGAGATTCACCGCGCGTACACGGTGGTGTTTCAGTCGAATTTCGCGGCCGTGATGTCGACCGATGCATGGATCGCGGGACTCGGCGGCGCGGCGATGCCGGCGCGCGACTCGGTGGCTGCGTCGAACCGGCGGGCCCGCGCGCAACGCGCGAAGGCGGCCTGAGCGAATTGGGGAGAGCAGGGGGAGCGACCGGGCGGAGCGGCGCTGCCGCCCGCGCGTGGCCGGATCGACCGGCCGGTCGCGATGCCGCGGTGCGCGGCGCGCCGGCGGCGGGGCCGCCGGTCAGTCGTTCGTCTTCAGCATCGCCGGGCTGTAACGCATCATGTCGAAGCAGCCGTCGACGAGCTGTTCCGCATGCTGCTCGGCGTCGATCTCGTCGGGCAGCATCAGCATGTCACGCACGAAACCGCTGACGAGCGTGTGCAGCATCAGCGTCGCACGCCATGTGTCGAGCCGCTCGGGCAGCAGCTTGAGCCGCACGGCGCCCGCGAGATCGGCATCGATCGCGTGCAGCGCCTCGCTCATCCCCGCACGATTGCGCTGCAGCAGCGGTTCCATGTCCGCGACGTACTCGCACTTCATGAACAGGATGCTGAACACGCGCCGCAACTGCGAGTCGCGCTGCACGCCGAGCAGGCACCAGATCAGGATCCTGCGGATTTTCTCCAGCGGATTGCCGCCGGGCGCATCGAGCGGCATCCGCTTGAGCTCGTCGATCGGCAGGAACACACGGTCGAACATCGCGTCGAACAGCTCGCTCTTGTTCGCGAAATGCCAGTAGATCGCGCCGCGCGTCACGCCGGCGTGCTGGGCGATGTCCGCGAGTGAAGTGTGCGACACGCCCTTCTCGAAGAACACGTGTTCGGCGGCGTCGAGAATGCGGTTGCGCGTCTCGAGCGCCTCCTCCTTGGTGCGTCTGACCATGTGCAGGCCTGAATGAATCGATCGTAGATGAATATAGGGTCCGTAACCCTCGTCGTCGCTGTGCGGACGGGCTATGCTTGCGACTGGTAATAATTCGTAAGACCTAGCGGTTGGCGAAGGGCGAGCGGGCTTTTTACATACATTCGTGAATGTATATACAATACCACCCTACGATCGAATGACCAAAGTGGCAATCAGTTAATATCCCACTCTGCTGATTCCCGCCAAAGTACCAGTCCGCAGTTCGCGGCATCTCGTCGGCATGGAGGTCTCGTGCCGACTTGCTGTATCCAGCAGTCCAGTAATTCAGGTGTTCGATCTGCGCCGCGAGGCGCATCCGTGTTGCGCTCCCGTCGGGTGCTGCACTTATTCCATTGGTTACACACAGAGGTCGCTCCATGCGCGTCGAACGGGTTCCATACCGCTTGATCACTGTCGCGGCAGCCGCGGTTTTCCTGGCTGCATGCGGAAAAAAAGAATCGGCACCGCCGCCGCAAACGCCGGAAGTCGGCGTCGTCACCGTCCAGCCGCAAGCCGTGCCCATCTTCAGCGAACTGCCGGGCCGTACCAGCGCATTCCTCGTCGCGCAGGTGCGCGCGCGGGTCGACGGCATCGTGCTGCGCCGTGAATTCACCGAAGGCACCGACGTCAAGGCTGGCCAACGTCTCTACAAGATCGATCCGGCGCCGTACATCGCGGCATTGAACAGCGCGAAGGCGACGCTCGCGAAGGCGCAGGCGAACCTCGTCACGCAGAACGCACTGGTCGCGCGCTACAAGGTGCTCGTGGCCGCGAACGCGGTCAGCAAGCAGGACTACGACAACGCGGTGGCCACCCAGGGGCAGGCCGCGGCGGACGTCGCGGCCGGCAAGGCGGCGGTCGATACCGCACAGATCAACCTCGGCTACACGGACGTGGTCTCGCCGATCACGGGCCGCGTCGGCATTTCGCAAGTGACGCCGGGCGCCTACGTGCAGGCGAGCCAGGCGACGCTGATGTCGACGGTGCAGCAGCTCGACCCGGTGTACGTGGACCTCACGCAATCGAGCCTCGAGGGGCTGAAGCTGCGCCAGGACGTGCAGAGCGGCCGCCTGAAGACGAGCGGCCCGGGCGCGGCGAAGGTGTCGCTGATCCTCGAGGACGGCAAGACGTATTCGGAAGCCGGCAAGCTGCAGTTCTCCGACGTGACGGTCGACCAGGCAACCGGCTCGGTGACGATCCGCGCGGTCTTCCCGAACCCGGGCCGCGTGCTGCTGCCGGGGATGTTCGTGCGCGCGCGGATCGAGGAAGGCGTGAACGAGAACGCGTTCCTGGTGCCGCAGATCGGCGTCACGCATGACCAGAAGGGCCAGGCGATCGCGATGGTGGTGAACGCGAGCAACAAGGTCGAGCCGCGTCAGCTGAAGACGTCGGGCATGCGCGGCCAGGACTGGATTGTCGAAGGCGGTCTGCAGGCGGGCGACCACGTGATCGTGCAGGGCGTCGAGAAGGTGCGTCCGGGCGCGACCGTGAAGTCGGTGGAGGCACAACTCGCACCGGCGGCCGGCGCCGCATCGGGTGTCGCCGCTGCCACCGCCGCGCCGGCTGCCGCCGGTTCCGGCGCCGCCGCCGCGTCCGGTGCCGCCGCATCGGGCGCCGCGCCGGCGAGTGCTGCCGCTGCTTCGAGCGCGCAATAACAGGGAGCCTGTTTCATGGCAAAGTTTTTTATCGATCGCCCGATCTTCGCGTGGGTGATCGCCATCATCCTGATGCTGGCCGGGGTCGCGGCGATCTTCACGCTGCCGATCGCGCAGTATCCGACGATCGCGCCGCCATCGATCCAGATCACCGCGAACTACCCGGGCGCTTCCGCGAAGACGGTGGAAGACACGGTGACGCAGGTGATCGAGCAGCAGATGAGCGGTCTCGACAACTTCCTGTACATGTCGTCGACCAGTGACGACTCGGGCAACGCGACGATTACGCTGACGTTCGCGCCGGGCACCAACGCCGACATCGCGCAGGTCCAGGTGCAGAACAAGCTGTCGCTCGCGACGCCGGTTCTGCCGCAAGTCGTGCAGCAGCTCGGCCTGTCGGTGACGAAGTCGAGCAGCAGCTTCCTGCTGGTGCTCGCCTTCAACTCCGAAGACGGCAGCATGAACAAGTACGACCTCGCGAACTTCGTGGCGTCGCACGTGAAGGATCCGATCAGCCGGCTGAACGGCGTCGGCACCGTCACGCTGTTCGGCTCGCAGTACGCGATGCGGATCTGGCTCGACCCGACCCGCCTGACGAACTACGGCCTCACGCCGGTCGACGTGAGCTCGGCGATCACCGCGCAGAACGTGCAGATCGCGGGCGGCCAGATCGGCGGCACGCCGGCCAAGCCGGGCACCGTGCTCCAGGCGACGATCACCGAATCGACGCTGCTGCAGACGCCCGAGCAGTTCGGCAACATCCTGCTGAAGGTCAACCAGGACGGCTCGCAGGTTCGCCTGAAGGACGTCGCGCAGATCGGCCTCGGCGGCGAAAACTACAACTTCGACACGAAGTACAACGGTCAGCCGACCGCGGCACTCGGTATCCAGCTCGCGACCAACGCGAACGCGCTCGCGACCGCGAAAGCCGTGCGCGCGAAGATCGACGAGCTCGCACCGTTCTTCCCGCACGGCCTCGTCGTGAAGTATCCGTACGACACGACCCCGTTCGTGAAGCTGTCGATCGAGGAAGTGGTCAAGACGCTGCTCGAAGGTATCGTGCTCGTGTTCCTCGTGATGTATCTGTTCCTGCAGAACCTGCGGGCGACGATCATCCCGACGATCGCGGTGCCGGTGGTGCTGCTCGGCACGTTCGCGATCATGTCGCTGGTGGGCTTCTCGATCAACACGCTGTCGATGTTCGGCCTCGTGCTCGCGATCGGCCTGCTGGTCGACGATGCGATCGTGGTGGTCGAGAACGTCGAGCGCGTGATGGCGGAAGAGGGCCTGTCACCGAAGGAGGCGACCCGCAAGGCGATGGGTCAGATCACCGGCGCACTCGTCGGCGTGGCGCTGGTGCTGTCGGCGGTGTTCGTGCCGGTCGCGTTCTCCGGCGGTTCGGTCGGTGCGATCTATCGTCAGTTCTCGCTGACGATCGTGTCGGCGATGGTGCTGTCGGTGCTGGTCGCGTTGATTCTGACGCCCGCGCTGTGCGCGACGATCCTCAAGCCGATCCCGCAAGGGCATCACGAAGAGAAGAAGGGCTTCTTCGGCTGGTTCAACCGCACGTTCAACAACAGCCGCGACAAATACCACGTCGGCGTGCACCACGTGATCAAGCGTTCGGGCCGCTGGCTCATCATCTACCTGGTCGTGATCGTCGCGGTCGGCCTGCTGTTCGTGCGCCTGCCGAAGTCGTTCCTGCCGGATGAAGACCAGGGCCTGATGTTCGTGATCGTGCAGACGCCGTCGGGCTCGACGCAGGAAACGACCGCGAAGACGCTCGCGAACATTTCCGACTACCTGCTGAAGGACGAGAAGGAAATCGTCGAATCGGCGTTCACGGTCAACGGCTTCAGCTTCGCGGGCCGCGGCCAGAACTCCGGTCTCGTGTTCGTGAAGCTGAAGGACTACTCGCAGCGTCAGCACGCGAACCAGAAGGTCCAGGCGCTGATCGGCCGGATGTTCGGTCGCTACGCCGGCTACAAGGACGCGATCGTGATCCCGTTCAACCCGCCGTCGATTCCCGAACTCGGTACGGCCGCGGGCTTCGACTTCGAGCTGACGGACAACGCCGGTCTCGGCCACGACGCGCTGATGGCCGCGCGTAACCAGCTGCTCGGGATGGCCTCGAAGGATCCGACGCTGCAGGGCGTGCGCCCGAACGGCCTGAACGACACGCCGCAGTACAAGGTCGACATCGACCGCGAGAAGGCGAATGCGCTCGGCGTGACGGCGGAGGCGATCGACCAGACGTTCTCGATCGCGTGGGCGTCGAAGTACGTGAACAACTTCCTCGACACCGACGGCCGGATCAAGAAGGTGTACGTGCAGGCCGACGCGCCGTTCCGGATGACGCCGGAGGACATGAACATCTGGTACGTGCGCAACGGGTCGGGCGGGATGGTGCCGTTCAGCGCGTTCGCAACCGGCCACTGGACGTACGGTTCGCCGAAGCTCGAGCGCTACAACGGCGTCTCGGCGATGGAAATCCAGGGTCAGGCCGCGCCGGGCAAGTCGACCGGCCAGGCGATGACCGCGATGGAAGGGCTCGCGAAGAAGCTGCCGGTCGGTATCGGCTATTCGTGGACCGGCCTGTCGTTCCAGGAAATCCAGTCGGGTTCGCAGGCGCCGATCCTGTATGCGATCTCGATCCTCGTCGTGTTCCTGTGTCTCGCGGCGCTGTATGAAAGCTGGTCGATCCCGTTCTCGGTGATCATGGTGGTGCCGCTCGGCGTGATCGGTGCACTGCTCGCGGCGACGATGCGCGGCCTCGAGAACGACGTGTTCTTCCAGGTCGGCCTGCTGACCACCGTGGGCTTGTCCGCGAAGAACGCGATTCTGATCGTGGAGTTCGCGCGCGAACTGCAGATGACGGAGAAGATGGGGCCGATCGAGGCCGCGCTGGAAGCAGCGCGCCTGCGGCTGCGTCCGATCCTGATGACGTCGCTCGCGTTCATTCTCGGCGTGATGCCGCTCGCGATCAGCAACGGCGCGGGTTCGGCGAGCCAGCACGCGATCGGCACGGGCGTGATCGGCGGGATGATCACGGCGACGTTCCTCGCGATCTTCATGATCCCGATGTTCTTCGTGAAGATCCGCGCGATCTTCAGCGGCGAGAAGGAAGACGTCGACCAGGCGCTGCGTCTGGCTCAGGAGCACTCGCACCACGAAGAGAAGCCGGGCAACGGCGACGAAGGCAACAAGGGACAGTGATGATGCAAAAACACGCTTTGACTGCAATCGCGGTCGCGCTCTTTGCCACGGGCTGCACGATGGCGCCGCATTACACGCGGCCCGACGCACCCGTCGCGCAGGCGTACCCGGCCGGCGGCGTCTATGCGACGCAGCCGGGCGCTGCCGGCGCGCGCAGCGCGAACGGCCAGGCGGCGACCGCCATCGGCTGGCGCGAATTCTTCGTCGATCCGCGCCTGCAGCGGCTCATCGAGATCGCGCTGAAGAACAACCGCGACCTGCGCGTGTCGGTGCTGAACATCGAGGCGGCGCGCGCGCAGTACCAGATCACGCGCGCGGGCCTGTTCCCGACGCTCGACGGCACGGGCACGGGCAGCATCCAGCGCGTGCCGCAGGGCCTGTCGCAGACCGGGGCGCCGTATATCTCGCGCGCCTACAACGTCGGCGTTTCCGCGTCGTGGGAACTCGACCTGTTCGGTCGCGTGCAGAGCCTGAAGGACCAGGCGCTCGCGCAGTACCTGTCGACGTCGTATGCGCGGCAGGCGACCGAGATCTCGCTCGTGTCGCAGGTCGCGGACCAGTATCTGACGCTGCTGTCCACCGACGACCTGCTGCAGGTCACGGAAAACACGCTGAAGACGGCACAGGCGTCGTACGACCTGACGAAGCTGCAGTTCGACAACGGCACGGGCTCCGAGCTCGAGCTGCGTCAGGCGCAGACGGTCGTCGAGACGGCGCTCGCGAACCAGCAGGCGCAGGCGCGTGCACGCGCGCAGGCGCTGAACGGGCTGGTGCTGTTGATCGGCGAGCCGCTGCCGGACGACCTGCCGCCCGGCATGCCGCTCGACGCGCAGAACTTGCTGACGGACGTGCCGGCCGGTCTGCCGTCCGACCTGCTGACGCGTCGTCCGGACGTGATGCAGGCCGAGCAGACGCTGCTGGCCGCGAACGCGAACATCGGCGCGGCACGCGCGGCGTTCTTCCCGCGCATCTCGCTGACAGGCGCGTTCGGCACCGGCAGCCCGACGCTCGGCGGGCTGTTCAAGGCCGGCACGGCGGCGTGGTCGTTCGCGCCGCAGATCACGATGCCGATCTTCGAAGGCGGCCAGAACATCGCGAACCTGAACCTCGCGAACGTGCAGAAGCGCATCGAGATCGCCAACTACGAGAAGGCGATCCAGTCGGCGTTCCGCGAAGTGTCGGACGGGCTGGCTGCACGCGGCACGTACGATCAGCAGATCGCCGCGCTCGAGCGCAACGAGCACGCGCAGCAGCGACGCTTCGACCTGTCGGACCTGCGCTACAAGAACGGTGTCGACAGCTATCTGTCGGTGCTGACCGCGCAGACCGACCTGTACTCGGCGCAGCAGTCGCTGATCAGCGCACGTCTGGCACGCTGGACGAACCTGGTCACGCTGTACCGCGCATTGGGCGGCGGCTGGATCCAGCGCGCCGGCGAGACGCCGCGTGCACCGGACGAAACGGTCGACTACGACAAGGCGGCCGCACCGGCGCCTGCGTCGGCAGCGGCGACGAACGGGTAAGCACGAAGGCGGGCAGGGGCGGGCGACCGCTCCGGTTCGCTGAAGTCTCGGTCTCCGGGATGCGACGACGCCACGGACGAAAGTCCGTGGCGTTTTTTTTTGCGACCGGTTTGGGTAAGCCGCGACCGTGGGTCGTCATCGCCGGCACCACCACTATCGTCGCCCAATCACTCGCCACAAAGCAAAACGCCACGGCAAGCCGTGGCGTTTTTCCTCTCCCGTATCGCGCCATGCTCCGGCGCATCCGGGGCGGATCGATCAGTGATGCGCGTCGGCCGGGCGTCCGTCGAAGTCGTGCCCTGCGCGGCGGATTTCGCAACGTGCATCCTTCTCGCCCTTCACGCCGTTGAACACGATGTTCAGGATCACGGCGGAGGCGGACGCAAGCAGGATGCCGCTGTGCAGGATCGGTGCGAGCGCGGGCGGCAGCTTCGAGAAGAAGTGCGGTGACACGACCGGCACGAGGCCCATCCCGACGCTCACGGCGACGATGAACAGGTTGTGCGAGTTGTTCACGAAGTCGACCTTCGACAGCACCTTGATGCCGTTCGCGGCCACCATCCCGAACATCACGATGCCCGCGCCGCCGAGCACGAACGGCGGCACCGAGGCGACGACCTGCGCCATCTTCGGGAACAGGCCGAGCAGCACCAGGATCACGCCGCCCGTCGCGCAGACGTACCGGCTCTTCACGCCCGTCACGCCGATCAGGCCGACGTTCTGCGAGAACGACGTATGCGGAAACGAGTTGAAGATGCCGCCGATCAGCGTGCCGAGGCCGTCGACGCGCAGGCCGCGCACGAGGCGCTCCTGGTTGACCGGACGATCGACCATGTCGCCGACCGCGAGGAACATGCCGGTCGATTCGATGAACGTGACGAACATCACCGTGACCATCGTCGCGATCGACAGCGGGTCGAAGTGCGGCAGGCCGAAGTGGAACGGCATCACGAAGCCGACCCACGGTGCGTGCGCGACGCCGTCGGTATTCACGCGGCCGATCGCGAACGCGATCACGAAGCCGGCGACGATGCCGAGCAGCACCGAGATGTTCGCGAGGAAGCCGCGGCCGAACTTGTTGATCAGCAGGATCAGCGTGAGTACGAGCAGCGACAGGCCGAGGTAGACGGGGCTGCCGTATTCCGGATTGCCGACGCCGCCCGCCGCCCAGTTGATCCCGACTTCCATCAGCGACAGCCCGATCACCGCGATCACGGTGCCGACGACGACCGGCGGGAAGAACCGCAACAGCTTGCCGATCATCGGCGCGAGCACGATGCCGATGATGCCGGCCGCGATGGTCGAGCCGAAGATGTCGAGAATGCCGAGGCCGGGGTTGGTGCCGATCGCGATCATCGGGCCGACGGCCGCGAACGTGCAGCCCATGATGACGGGCAGGCGGATCCCGAAGATCCACAGGCCGAGCGTCTGGATCAGCGTGGCGATGCCGCACGAAAACAGATCGGCGCTGATCAGGAACGCGATCTGGTCTTTCGGCAGCTTCAGCGCGCCGCCGACGATAAGCGGCACGGCGACGGCGCCGGCGTACATGACGAGGACGTGCTGGAGACCAAGCGTTACAAGCTTGCCGGTCGGCAGCACCTCATCGCACGGATGGACCGTGTTCGATTGCATCTGTCTCACTCCATGATCTTGTTTTCGGGGTGATACGAAGTTATGCGGAATGGAACATCGCAACAAGAGCGCTGGGTTCTATTCCGTTCTTTGCTGGTTCGATATGCCATTTCGGCATGAAACAGGGTGTCGATCATCGGGAAACGCCGCTGGAGTGAGGTTCCCCGGTTTTATAGCCCTTCAAAATAGTGCAGGCCCCCATGTCAAATATCGGCGGCTTTATGGTGTGTATCGCGACCGCGGCATAGTGGAAAAAACGACCGGCGGAAAATCGCGCCGGGTTAACCCGCTGGCGGCCGTTTTGGCACGCCATGTGCAGCCGGGTGAAACCGGTCGTGCGCGGCTTCGTTTTATCGCGTCGCCAGCGCGTCAAAATCGCCGCGCAAATCGGGCCGCATGTCGCGATCCCGCTATCATCGATATCCGTTTATTCGAATACGCCAACCCGTCATGCGCCTGCTCGGAATCGACCTCGGTACCGGCTCCGTCAAACTCGTCACGCTCGATGCCGATGGCGTCGAGCGCGCGGTTGCGAGCGAACCCTATGCGTTGTCGTCGCCGCAGCCCGGCTGGGCTGAAATCACCCCCGACGTGTGGTGGCAGGCCCTCGTGCGCGCCGCTGCGCGACTGCCGGCCGACGAGCGCGCGCAGGTCGCGGCGATCGGCTTCTCCGGCCAGATGCACGGCGTCGTGCTGATCGATGCGGCCGGGCAGCCGGTGCGGCCCGCGCTGTTGTGGCCCGATACGCGCGCGGCGCGCGAAGCGGACGCGGCCGACTGGCCGGGCGCGTCGAATCCCGTCGCGCCCGGCATGGCGGGCCCCCTGTTGCGCTGGGTGGCCGCACACGAACCGCAGGCGTTGCGGGACGCACGCTGGGCCGTGCAGCCGAAGGACTGGCTGCGCGTCGCGCTGGGCGGCGAGGTCGCGGCCGATCCGAGCGACGCATGCGCGACCGCGCTCGCGACGCCGGACGGCGCGTGGGATACGGCGCTGATCGACACGCTCGGCTTGCCCGTCGACCGGTTCGCACCGGTGCGGGCGTCGGGTGCGCGCTGCGGCGTGCTCGATGCGAAGGCGGCGGCGGCACTCGGGCT
Source organism: Burkholderia sp. RF2-non_BP3 (assembly GCF_001522185.1). Classification (NCBI taxonomy): domain Bacteria; kingdom Pseudomonadati; phylum Pseudomonadota; class Betaproteobacteria; order Burkholderiales; family Burkholderiaceae; genus Burkholderia; species Burkholderia sp. RF2-non_BP3. The sequence goes on from NZ_LOSU01000043.1 coordinate 178,711, forward strand.
GCCGGCCGGCGTGCCGCTCGCGACGGGGGCGGCCGATACCGCGTGCGCGGCGCTCGGCAGCGGGCTCGTCGCGGCCGGCGACGCGCTGCTGACCACCGGCAGCGGCGGCCAGATCGTCGTGCTCGCGGATGCGTTGCCGCCCGCACGGCGCGGGCTGCACCGTTATCGCACGGCGGCCGGCGGCGGCTATTACACGATGGCCGCGATGCAGAACGTCGGGCTCGCGCTCGAAGCCGTGCGCGGCTGGCTCGGCTATCCGGGCTGGCCGGATGCGTACGACGACGCGTTCGCGCAGCCGGCGTCGGCGCGGCTCTGCTTCCTGCCGTACCTGACGGGCGAGCGTTCGCCGTGGATGAATCCCGACGCGCGCGGCGGCTGGCTCGGTCTCGGCCTCGGCGACACGCGCGGCGCGATGATGCGCGCCGCGTTCGAGGGCGTCGCGTTCGCGTTGCGCGCGGGGCTCGATGCGATCCGCGATGCGAATCGGGCCGATCCGGTGACGACGTTGCGCCTCGCCGGTGGCGGCTCGGTCGATCCGCGCTGGCGCCAGTTGCTCGCGGATGCGCTCGGCGCGTCGCTCGACGCGGTCGATTGCCCGAATGCCGCGACGCGCGGTGCCGCGCTGCTCGCGGGCGTCGCGATCGGACACTGGCGCGACGACGCGCTGCGTACGCTGGCGCCGACCGCGTCGCCGGTCGCCGCCCCGCACGACGATCGCGCGCTGGCCGCACGCCATGCGCGTTTCGTCGATCTGTATGCGCGAACGGATGCGTGGTTCACGACCGGCGTTTAAACTCGGGCACGTGTCCTGTCGGGACAGCGGTGACGCGTCGCGGCAAGGCAGCGGCTATTTCCAGCACGCGACGGGCGGCGGGATCGGGGATCATGACGGGCACGCCACGGTATCGCGCTGTCACACGGCGCGGCTCGACCTGATCACGCACGTGCTGCCGCTCGAGACGCTCCACGGCGCCGCCAACCCGATGTAGAAGGGCGAATCGATTCGCCCGATCGTGCTGTATTGAACGGAAGGGAACCCCATGCTCGAACTCGTTTCTTCGCATGCTTGCCACGGTGGCGAGCAACGCTTCTATCGCCACGATTCGAAGGCGATCGGCCTGCCGATGAAGTTCTCGGTGTACCTGCCGCCGCAAGCGGCGCACGGTCGCGTGCCGGCGCTGTTCTATCTCGCGGGGCTCACGTGCACCGAGGAGACGTTTGCGATCAAGGGCGGCGCGCAGCAGTACGCGGCGCAGCACGGCCTCGCGCTCGTGATGCCCGATACGAGCCCGCGCGGCGCGGGCGTGCCGGGCGAGGCCGATGCGTGGGATTTCGGCGTCGGCGCGGGCTTCTATGTCGACGCGACGCAAGCGCCGTGGTCGACGCATTACCGGATGGAGTCGTACGTGACGGGCGAGCTGCGCGAGCTCGTCGCGGCCGAGCTGCCGATCGACGGCGCGCGGCTCGGGATCTTCGGCCACTCGATGGGCGGGCACGGCGCGCTGACGCTCGCGCTGCGTCACCCCGACCTGTACCGGTCGGTGTCGGCGTTTGCGCCGATTGCCGCGCCGACGCGTTGCCCGTGGGGCGAAAAGGCGTTCTCGGGGTACCTCGGCGATGATCGCGAAGCGTGGAAGCAGCACGACGCGAGCGAACTCGTCGCGCGCGCCGATGCGCCGAAGTTCGCGGACGGCATCCTCGTCGACCAGGGCCTCGCCGACCAGTTCCTCGCGAACCAGCTGAACCCCGACGTCTTCGAAGCCGCGTGCGCGAAGGCCGGCCAGCCGCTGACGCTGCGTCGCCATGCGGGCTACGACCACGGTTACTACTTCATCTCGACGTTCATCGCCGATCACGTCGCGCATCATGCGCGGGTGTTGTCACGTTAGTGCGGCGAACCGGCCACGCTATCCCGCATCAGCGAGTGGCGTGGCGCTTCGACTTTCGCAGCAGGCGCAAGGCGAGCCATGTCGCCGGTATCACCATCGCAAGCGCTATCAGCAAATGCACGACGATGACGAGATCATCGCCCGCCTCGCCGTCCCAGAAACCGGGAACATGCGTGAAGAGCCAAACCCACGCGCGATCGGGTATCGGTAGTGCGAACGACGCGTGAGTGAGGCATAGCCTCGCAAGCGACACGGATGCCACGAGTACCCACGCGGTGACTGCGGCTCGGTACACGATTCGCTTCATTTGACGGTAATCGTGCCGTATGCCCGCACGGAGGAGCCCGGGATCGGAATGGGCTTCTGCGCGGTCAGCAAGTCCTTCAGTCGCGCGTAATCGATCGTCGATTCGATGGTCACGCATCCCCTGCTGATTCCCCGCACGCCTTTTGGGTGAAGGCGAAAACTTCCGCGTCTGACGTCGTCGCAAAGTACGTAATCGTCGATGTTGTCGTCGGCGGCGTAGAGCGCAAACCAGTCTCTCTTGTCGCTGAAGAGTTCTCGCAGCGGGCCCAGCATGCCGCCGGTTGGCCGATCGACGATGTAGGAGCGGCCTGGCGGAATGGCGCCTTCACCGACGAGGCACGACGACGAGCGGCGATTGCGGTGACGCGCGCTGCCCGAAAAGGCTGGAAAGGACATGGCGCCGCATTGCAGACGACTCATGTCCTGATCGTTCAGATCGAATGTGCATTCGAGCATGGCAGGTATGGCTCAGCCGGAGTGGGGGCTGAACATCCTGCCATGGTCGATGTGGCGCGCGCGATCGGATTGGTCCGAAAATATTGGGTGCGCCGACAGGCACGGTTGCGAGGCATGCCGAGAACCGGCTGAACGTCATGTGCGTCGCCGCAACAGGCTCGCGCCATACACGAGCGCGGACAGTGCGGTGATCCAGAAGCTCGTCGGCCAGTCGGTGTGATACGCGAGCGTGATCCCGGCCCACGCTTCGAACAGCGCGAACAGCGCGGCGAGCAGCACGCCGGTCGACAGCCGCGTCGACACGTTCTGCGCGGCCGCGGCCGGCCCGACCAGCAGCGTGAACACGAGCAGCACGCCGACGATCTGCGTCGCCGCGGCCACCGCGAGCGCGCATACCGCGAGGAACAGCATCGACACCGTGCGCAGCGACACGCCCTTCGCTTCGGCCAGTTCGGGCTGCAGCGACGCGAACAGCAGCGGCCGCGCGATCAGCGCGAGCGCGACGAGGCTCACCGCGCCGATGCCGGCCAGCACCGCGAGCGTGTCGTGGCTGACCGCGAGCACGTTGCCGAACAGCAGTGCGGTGACCTGCGTCGCGAACGACGTGTAGAAGTGCAGGAACAGCAGGCCGAACCCGAGCGCGCCCGACAGGATCACGCCGATCGCGACGTCGCGGCCCGCAAGCCGTTCGCCGAGCGCGCCCATGCCGATGCCGGCCGCGAGCGTGAAACCGACCATCCCCCAGATCGGCGAAATGCCGAGCAGCACCGCGCCCGTCGCGCCGGTGAAGCCGACGTGCGACAGCGCGTGGCCGGCGAAGGTTTGTCCGCGCAGCACCAGGAAGTAGCCGACGATGCCCGCGAGCACCGCGACGATCCCCGACGCGGCGAACGCGTTGATCATGAAGTCGTATTCAAACATCGTGCGAATGCCCCGGATGAGCGTGTCCGTGGTGGTGGTGGTCGTGGCCGCCGCCGCCGCCGTGCGAGTGGCCGTCGTCGTCCTCGTGTTCGTGATCGTGCTTTTCGATTTCGACGTCGCCCGACATCACGAAGATCTTGCCGTTCACGCGCATCACGTCGATCGGCGAGCCGTAGAGCCGCGACAGCACGGGCTTGGTGATGACCTCGTCGACGGTGCCGAGCGCCGCGACGCCGTTGCCGAGATACAGCACGCGGTCGAGCGCGTTCAGGAGCGGATTCAATTCATGCGCGGAAAACAGCACGGTGATGCCGAGTTCGCGCTGCACCTTGCGCACGAGTTCGACGACGCCGCGCTGGTGGTTCGGGTCGAGGCTGATCAGCGGTTCGTCGAGCAGCAGCAGCTTCGGGTTGCCGAGCAGGCACTGCGCCAGCAGCAGGCGCTGCCGCTCGCCGCCCGACAGCTCCGACAGCGGCCGGCGCGCGAGCGTCGGGCCGCCGACGAGGTCGAGCACGCGGTCGACGTCGCGCCGCGTCGCGGCGTTCGTGTGTGGCAGCCCCCAGCGGTGGCCGTCGGCGGCCATCGCGACGAAGTCGTAGCCGCGCATCCGGCGATTCGCGAGGCCGCTCCTGATCTGCGGCATGTAGCCGATCGACGCGTTGCCGCGCGCGACCGGCACGCCGCCGACCGACAGCGTGCCGCCCGCGACGGGCACGAGACCGAGCACCGCGCGCATCAGCGTCGTCTTGCCGGCGCCGTTCGGCCCGAGCACGCCGACGAATTCGCCGGGTTCGATCGAGAAACTCACGTCGCGAAGGATCGTGCGTCCGCCCAGTTCGAGCGTGACGCGATCGAGTGCGAGTGCGTGGGGAGTGTCGGTCATGGCGTTGCGTAAGTCATTTCTTGCTGGCGGCCAGCGCGGCGGCGAGCGCGTCGAGCTGGCCGGCCATCCATTGCTGGAAGGTCTTGCCGGCCGGCTGCGTCTCGGTGACGCTCACGCCCGGCACGCCGCTGTCGCGCGCGATCTTCAGCAGGCGCTTGGTCATCGGCGCTTCGGCCTGGCTGTTGTAGATCAGCACGCGCACCTGCTTCTTGCGCAGGTCGTTCTCGAACGCGGCGACGTCCTGCGCGCTGGCTTCGGTGTCGTTCATCGTCGCGAGCTGGAAGCGCTGGTTGCGCATGTCGAGGCCGATCGCGTCGGACATGTAGCCGAACACAGGCTCGGTGGCCGTCACCGGCACGCCCTTGTATTGCGCGCGCAGCGCGGCGACCTTGTCGTCGACGGGCTTCAGCGACGCGATGAATTTCTGCAGGTTCGCGTCGTAGTCGGCCTTGTTCGCCGGATCGGCGCGGCCCAGCTCGGCCGCGATCGCGCGCGCGGCGGCCGGCATGGTCGCCGGGTCGTACCACAGGTGCGGGTTGTCGCCGGCCTTCTTGCCGACGAGATCCGCGACGACGATCGTCGCGCGCTTCGCCTGCTTCGACGCGCCGAGCAGCTTGCCCATCCACGGATCGTAGTCCGCGCCGTTGTAGATCACGACCTGCGCGTGCTGGAGCGCGCGCGCGGTTTTCGGGCTCGCTTCGAACAGGTGCGGATCCTGATCGGGATTGCTGAGGATGCTGGTCACCGCGACGTGGCGGCCGCCGATCTGCGATGCGACGTCGCCATAGAAATTCTCGGCGGCGACCACGTTGACGGTCGCGGCCTGCGCGAAGGCGGGTGCGGCGATCGACAGCGCGGCGGCCGCGGCGGCGAACAGACGGGCAAGCGGCAGGGCGCGCCGCGGCGCGCGCTTCAGGGCAATGGACATGAAACTCCTCGTTGGAAGGGGCGGCGCGTGCGCCGTGCGTGTGCGGTGTCAGCGTTGCGCGGGCTTGCCCTTGCAGTGCCCGCACAGGCCGTTCAACTCGACGACCTGGTGGTGGACTTCGAACCCGTGCGCGGGCGCGCTCGCGGACAGCTGTTTCGCGAGGTCGCTGCCCGGAATCTCGACGGTCTCGCCGCACGAGTCGCAGATCAGGAACTGGCCTTCGTGCGGCACGCCGATCTCGCAGCACGCGAAGAACGCGTTCTTCGATTCGATCCGGTGGATGAAGCCGTGCTCGACGAGGAAATCCAGCGCGCGATAGACGGTCGTCGGCGGCACGCGGCCGCGCTGCGGCTCGAGCTCGGCGAGCAGGTCGTACGCGCCGATCGGGCGCTGCGCGGCCAGCACGCGTTCGTAGACCTGGCGGCGCAGCGGCGTCCACGCGAGCCCGTGCTCGGCGGCGAATGCGTCGGCCCGGGACAGCCGGGCGTCGATGGGCGATGAGGTGGCCATGGCGTGAAGCAGGCAATGAAACGAAGTATCGCGATGATATAACGTATCTTCTTGTCGTGCAGCCCGAATTCCGCCCCGCGCACCGGCTCCGTCCCCTTCATCGCCGTTTCAGCCGCGCCGCACCCAGCGCGCCGCGCCTTGCCGCGCGCGGTTTTCCACGCGACGCGCGGCGCGATCGTGCCGCAGCGCATCATCGAAAGCCGCCGTGCCGCCTTGACAGCGTGAATCGCGTATCCGATCATTCGACCAACAACAGAGCAATTGATCGGTCGGCGAGCGTTCGCTCACCTCGCTGCCTTCGCACAGCAGAACGAACCGGAGACAACCAGTGAGACTGGAAGACAAGGTCGCGATCCTGACGGGCGCGGCAAGCGGCATCGGCGAAGCGGTCGCGCAACGCTATCTGGACGAGGGCGCGCGCTGCGTGCTGGTCGACGTGAAGCCCGCGGGCGGTTCGCTCGCACGGCTGATCGAGGCGAACTCCGGCCGCGCGGTGGCCGTCACCGCGGACGTCACGCGCCGCGACGATATCGAGCGCATCGTCGCGACCGCCGTCGAGCGCTTCGGCGGCGTCGACATCCTGTTCAACAACGCGGCGCTGTTCGACATGCGCCCGATCCTCGACGAATCCTGGGACGTGTTCGACCGGCTGTTCGCGGTCAACGTGAAAGGGCTGTTCTTCCTGATGCAGGCCGTCGCGCAGCGGATGGTCGAGCAGGGCCGCGGCGGCAAGATCGTCAACATGTCGTCGCAGGCGGGGCGTCGCGGCGAGGCGCTCGTTTCGCACTACTGCGCGACCAAGGCCGCGGTGATCAGCTACACGCAGTCGGCCGCGCTCGCGCTCGCGCCGCACCGGATCAACGTGAACGGCATCGCGCCGGGCGTGGTCGACACGCCGATGTGGGAGCAGGTCGATGCGCTGTTCGCGCGCTACGAGAACCGGCCGCTCGGCGAGAAGAAGCGGCTCGTGGGCGAAGCCGTGCCGCTCGGCCGGATGGGCGTGCCGGGCGACCTGACCGGCGCCGCGCTGTTCCTCGCGTCGGCCGACGCCGACTACATCACCGCCCAGACGCTGAACGTCGACGGCGGCAACTGGATGAGCTGACATGGCGCCGCTCGCACGCGCAACCCGGGCGTCCGCGCCGCGCGCGGCCGCCGCCGCACGAGGGCACGCATGATGGCCGAGATCGTCGTCGCCGGCGAACTGCTGGCCGAATTCGTCGCCGCCGAGCGCGGCCAGGGCTTCGACACGCCGGGCCTGTTCGCGGGGCCGTTTCCGAGCGGCGCGCCGGCGATCTTCGCCGACCAGGCCGCGCGGCTCGGCGCGCGCGTCGCGTATGCGGGCTGCGTTGGGCGCGATGCGTTCGGCGACGCGATCGTCGCGCGGCTCGAGCACGACGGCGTCGACGTCGCGCGCATTCGTCGTGTCGCGCGTCCCACCGGCACCGCGTTCGTCGCGTATCGCGACGACGGCTCGCGCAGCTTCGTGTTCAGCCTGTCCACCAGCGCGGCCGCGTGCGTCGATGCATCCGACGTCGACTCCGCGATGTTCGACGGCTGCCGCTACTTCCACGTGATGGGCTCGTCGCTGACGAGCGAATCGGCGATCGCGGCGGTCCAGCGCGGCGTGATCGAAGCGGCGCGCGTCGGCGCGAAGGTGTCGTTCGACCCGAACGTGCGGCCCGAGATGCTCAGCTTTCGTCCGATGCGCGCGGCGCTCGACACGATGCTCGCCGCGTGTCATCTGTTTCTGCCGAGCGAGGCCGACCTGCCGTTCTTCTGCGGGCAGCAGCCGGCCGAGCGCGCGATCGCGGGGCTGCTCGCGACGCATCCGCTGCTCGAGCGCGTCGTGCTCAAGCGCGGCGCGGCAGGCAGCGCCGCGTTCGACCGTGCGAGCCGTGTGGACGTGCCGGCCTGGCCGGTCGACGAACTCGATCCGACCGGCGCCGGCGACTGCTTCGGCGGCACGTTGGTCGCGAGCCTCGTCGCCGGCCTGCCGGTCGACGTCGCGCTGCGCCGCGCGAACGCGGCCGGCGCGATCGCGGTCACGCGGCGCGGCCCGATGGAGGGCAACAGCAGCGCGACGGAAATCGACCGCTTCCTGACCGAACGAGGTGTCGCATGTCCGGCCTGACCCCCGTCGCCGAACGCCCGCGCAACGCGCACGCCGGCACCGTGCTGCGGATGATCTTCGACGCGAACCGCGCGGATGCGCAGCGCGGCATCTATTCGGTCTGCAGCGCGCACCGGCTCGTGCTGGAGGCCGCGTGCGAGGCCGCGCGCGCGGACGGCTCGCCGCTCCTGATCGAGGCGACCTGCAACCAGGTGAACCATCTCGGCGGCTACACGGGCATGACGCCCGCCGATTTCCGGCGCGACGTCGATGCGATCGCGCAGCGCTGCGGGCTCGCGCCGTCGGCGCTGGTGCTCGGCGGCGACCATCTGGGCCCGAACCCGTGGCGGCACCGCCGCGCGGCCGATGCGATGCGCGAAGCGGCCGCGATGGTCGCCGCATACGTCGAAGCCGGTTTCGAGAAGATCCACCTCGACGCGAGCATGGCGTGCGCGGACGATCCGGCGCGGCTCGACGACCGGACCATCGCCGCCCGCGCGGCCGAGCTGTGCCGCGCGGCCGAAGACGCGGCGGCGCGCGCCGGCGTCGCGCCCGTGTACGTGATCGGCACCGAGGTGCCGACGCCGGGCGGCGAAGTGGCTGGCGGCACGGGCGGCGATGCGATCGCGCGGATCGCGGTCACGCGCAGCGACAGCATCGCCGCGACGCTGGACGCGCATCGCGGCGCATTCGCGGCGGCCGGGCTCGACGACGCTTGGACGCGCGTGGTCGCGATCGTCGCGCAGCCGGGCGTCGATTTCGACGATCGCCACGTGCTGGACTACGACAGCGCGAAGGCCGCGTCGCTCGGCGCGAGCATCCTGCGCACGCCGCGCCTCGTGTTCGAAGCGCATTCGACCGACTACCAGACCGAAGGCGCGCTCGCCGCGCTCGTGCGCGACCACTTCGCGGTGCTGAAGGTCGGGCCCGCGCTGACCTTCGCGTTGCGCGAGGCGCTGTTCGCGCTCACCTTCATCGAGGACGCGCTGATCGACGACGTCGCGCAGCGCTCGCGGTTGCGCGACGTCGTCGACGCCGCGATGCGCGCGCAGCCCGAGCACTGGGCGCCGTATTACCGCGGCGACGAAACCGAGCAGCGGCTCGCGCGCCAGTTCAGCTACAGCGACCGGATCCGCTATTACTGGCTGCAGCCGGCCGTCGCGGCGGCGGTCGATCAGTTGTTCGACAACCTTGCGCGGCAGCCCGTGCCCGAGACGCTCGTCGCGCAGTGGCTGCCGGACGTGTACGCCGCGTGCCGCGCGGGCGGCCTCGCGAGAGAGCCGCGCGCATGGGTGCGCCACCGGATACGCGACGTGATCGCGCACTATGCGCGCGCGTGCGGGATGCAGCGGCCGGCGTGACGGGCCGCGAAGGAAGCGACGCAATACGAAACGCGCAATACGCAACACGCAACACCGACGACAGTTCGAACAATCACAGGAGACATGCCATGCAACGAAAGATGCTCGATGCCGCCGCACGCTGCTTCGCCGGAGCCGCGCTCGCGACGGCCGCGTGCGCGGCGTCCGCCGGCACGCTGACGATCGCGACGCTGAACAACCCGGACATGATCGAGTTGAAGAAGCTGTCGCCGGCGTTCGAGAAGGCGAACCCGGACATCAAGCTGAACTGGGTGATTCTCGAGGAAAACGTGCTGCGCCAGCGCGCGACGACCGACATCACGACCGGCAGCGGCCAGTTCGACGTGATGGCGATCGGCACGTACGAGACGCCGCAGTGGGGCAAGCGCGGCTGGCTCGCGCCGATGACGGGCCTGCCCGCCGACTACGACCTGAACGACATCGTGAAGACCGCGCGCGACAGCCTGTCGTACAACGGCCAGCTGTATGCGCTGCCGTTCTACGTCGAAAGCTCGATGACGTTCTACCGCAAGGACCTGTTCGCGGCGAAGGGGCTGAAGATGCCCGACCAGCCGACCTACGACCAGATCGCCGAATTCGCGGACAAGCTCACCGACAAGGCGAAGGGCACCTACGGCATCTGCCTGCGCGGCAAGGCCGGGTGGGGCGAGAACATGGCGTACGTGTCGACGGTCGTGAACACGTTCGGCGGGCGCTGGTTCGACGAGAACTGGAACGCGCAGCTGACGTCGCCGGAATGGAAGAAGGCGATCAATTTCTACGTGAACCTGCTGAAGAAAGACGGCCCGCCGGGAGCAAGCTCGAACGGCTTCAACGAGAACCTGACCCTGACCGCATCGGGCAAGTGCGCGATGTGGATCGATGCGACGGTCGCGGCCGGGATGCTCTATAACAAACAGCAGTCGCAGGTCGCCGACAAGATCGGCTTCGCGGCCGCGCCGGTCGCCGCCACGCCGAAGGGCTCGCACTGGCTGTGGGCATGGGCGCTGGCCGTGCCGAAGACGTCGAAGCAGCAGGACGCCGCGCGCAAGTTCATCGCGTGGGCGACGTCCAAGCAGTACATCGAGATGGCCGGCAAGGACGAAGGCTGGGCGTCGGTGCCGCCGGGCACGCGCGCGTCGACCTACCAGCGCCCCGAGTACAAGGCCGCCGCGCCGTTCTCGGACTTCGTGCTGAAGGCGATCGAGACGGCCGACCCGAACGATCCGTCGCTGAAGAAGGTGCCGTACACGGGCGTGCAGTATGTCGGGATTCCTGAATTCCAGTCGTTCGGCACGGTGGTCGGACAGGCGATCGCGGGTGCGGTGGCCGGCCAGATGACGGTCGACCAGGCGCTCGCCGCCGGACAGGCCGCCGCCGATCGCGCGGTGCGTCAGGCCGGCTACAAGAAGTAACGCGGCCCGCACCGTGCGCGCCGCCGCGCACGGTGCCCGTCGCCGAAGCAGACAGGCGGGGCGGCCGTTCGCGCCCGCGCCTCAACCGGAGGGACTCCGATCATGCGTCATTTACGTCTTCCCCTGAGCCACGCGCCGTCGGTCGGCGACGCGTCGTCGCCGCCGGGCGCGCCGCGCCGCGCGCGCGGCGGCGCCAGCTGGCTCGTGTCGCCGTCCGTCGCGGTGCTGCTGCTGTGGATGTCGATCCCGCTCGCGATGACGATCTGGTATTCGTTCTCGCGCTACAACCTGCTGAACCCGGACGTGAAGGGCTTTGCCGGGTTCGACAACTACCGCTTCCTCGCGACCGATCCGTCGTTCCTGCCCGCGATCTGGCACACGCTCGTGCTGATCGGCGCGGTGCTCGCGATCACCGTGGTCGGCGGCGTGCTGATGGCCGTGCTGTTCGACCGCAAGTTCTACGGGCAGGGCGTGGCGCGCCTGCTCGTGATCGCGCCGTTCTTCGTGATGCCGACGGTCGCCGCGCTGATCTGGAAGAACATGATCCTGCATCCGGTGTACGGGCTCGTCGCGAACGCGATGCGCGCGCTCGGGATGACGCCCATCGACTGGTTCGCCGACTACCCGCTCACCGCCGTGATCATCATCGTCGCTTGGCAGTGGCTGCCGTTCGCGTTCCTGATCCTGTTCACCGCGATCCAGTCGCTCGACCAGGAACAGAAGGAAGCCGCGCGCATCGACGGCGCGGGCGCGATCGCGATGTTCTTCTACATCACGCTGCCGCACCTGAAGCGCGCGATCGCCGTGGTCGTGATGATGGAGACGATCTTCCTGCTGTCGATCTTCGCGGAGATCTACACGACGACGGGCGGCGGCCCCGGCAACGCGACGACCAACCTGTCGTACCTGATCTATGCGCTCGGCCTGCAGCAGTTCGACGTCGGCCTCGCATCCGCGGGCGGGATCATCGCCGTCGTGGTCGCGAACGTCGTGTCGTTCTTCCTGGTGCGGATGCTCGCGCGCAACCTGAAGGGGGAGTACGAGAAATGAGCGACCTGACTCTCGAAGGCCGGCGCGCGCCGGCCGCGTTCGCCCTCGTGCGGCGTGCGCTGCCCGGCGCGCTCGCGTGGCTGCTCGCGCTGCTGCTGTTCTTCCCGATCTTCTGGATGGCGATCACCGCGTTCAAGACCGAGCAGCAGGCGTACGCGTCGTCGCTGTTCTTCATGCCGACGCTCGACAGCTTCCGCGAGGTGTTCGCGCGCAGCAACTACTTCGCGTTCGCGTGGAATTCGGTGCTGATTTCGGCCGGCGTCACGGTGATTTCGCTGCTGCTCGCCGTGCCTGCGGCTTATGCAATGGCGTTCTTCCCGAACCACCGCACGCAGAAGGTGCTGCTGTGGATGCTGTCGACCAAGATGATGCCGTCGGTCGGCGTGCTCGTGCCGATCTACCTGCTGTGGAAGAACGCGGGGTTGCTCGATACCGTGTCGGGCCTCGTGATCGTGTACACGCTGATCAACCTGCCGATCGCGGTCTGGATGACCTTCACGTACTTCAACGAGATTCCGAAGGACATCCTCGAAGCCGGGCGCATCGACGGCGCGTCGACGTGGCAGGAGATCGTCTACCTGCTGATGCCGATGGCGCTGCCGGGTCTCGCGTCCACCGCGCTCCTGCTCGTGATCCTGTCGTGGAACGAGGCCTTCTGGAGCATCAACCTGTCGAGCTCGAGCGCCGCGCCGCTGACCGTGTTCATCGCGTCGTACTCGAGCCCCGAGGGGCTGTTCTGGGCGAAGCTGTCCGCGGCTTCCCTGCTGGCCGTCGCGCCGATCCTGATCGTCGGCTGGCTGTCGCAGAAGCAGCTCGTGCGCGGGCTCACGTTCGGGGCGGTCAAATGAGCGCGGCCGAAGGCGCGGGCGGAAAAGGCGCGGTCGGCCACGGAATGAACGTGCTGATCTGCGATTGCGACGGCGTGCTGATCGACAGCGAGGCCGTCGCCGCCGACGTGATCGTGCGCGAGCTGGACGCGCGCTGGCCGGGCGTCGACGCGCGGCCGGCGGTGATGCCGCTGCTCGGGCTGCGCATCGAGCGCGTGCTGGCCGGCGCGAGCGAGGCGGTCGGCCGCACGCTGACGGAGGTCGACGTCGACGCGATCCGCCGCGCGGTCGAGGCGGCGGCGGTCAACGCGCCGATGGTCGCCGGCATCGATACGGCACTTGCCGCGATCGGTCTGACGACGGCATGCGCGAGCAACAGCTACCGCGCATACGTCGAGGCGGCGCTCGCCCGCACCGGCCTCGCGCGCTTCTTCGGCGACCGGCTGTTCTGCGCGGATGCCGTCGCCAGGCCGAAGCCCGCGCCCGACGTGTATCTCGCGGCCGCACGCGCGCTCGGCGCGGTGCCCGCGCAATGCCTCGTCGTCGAGGACAGCGTGACCGGCATCACCGCGGCCGCCGCGGCCGGCATGACCGTGCTCGGCTTCATCGGCGGCGGGCATGCGTCGGCCGCGCAGATCGACGCGCTGCGCGGAATCGGCGCGCGTCACGTATTCGACGACATGCACGAGCTGCCCGGCTACGTCGCGCGCTGGCAGGCGACCGGCGCCGTGCTGCCGAATTAGTACCACGAACGATCGCGCCGCATCGAACGCGGCGCATCACGAACGAACGGAGACAGATCATGGCAAGCGTGCTCCTGCGCAACATCGCGAAGCGCTACGACGACACCGAAGTGCTGCGCAACGTGAACCTCGACATCGCCGACGGCGAATTCGTCGTGTTCGTCGGGCCGAGCGGCTGCGGCAAATCCACGCTGATGCGGATGATCGCCGGGCTCGAGGACATCTCGAGCGGCGACCTGCTGATCGATGGCGCGAAGGTCAACGACGTGCCGAGCGCGAAGCGCGGCATCGCGATGGTATTCCAGTCGTATGCGCTGTACCCGCACATGACGCTGTACGACAACATGGCGTTCGGCCTGAAGCTCGCCGGCGCGAAGAAGCCCGAGATCGACCAGGCGGTGAAGCAGGCCGCGAAGATCCTGCACATCGATCACCTGCTCGACCGCAAGCCGAAGCAGTTGTCGGGCGGCCAGCGGCAGCGCGTCGCGATCGGCCGCGCGATCACGCGCAAGCCGAAGGTGTTCCTGTTCGACGAGCCGTTGTCGAACCTCGACGCGGCGCTGCGCGTGAAGATGCGGCTGGAATTCGCGCGGCTGCACGACGAGCTGAAGACGACGATGATCTACGTGACGCACGACCAGGTCGAGGCGATGACGCTCGCCGACAAGATCGTCGTGCTGTCGGGCGGCGCGGTGCAGCAGGTCGGCACGCCGAACGCGCTGTACCACGCGCCGGCCAACCAGTTCGTCGCGGGCTTCATCGGCTCGCCGAAGATGAATTTCCTGACGGGCACGGTCGAGTCGACCGATGCGACCGGCGTGCTGGTGCGCTTCGGCAGCGGCGAGACGCAGCGCGTCGCGGTCGACGCGGCCGGGCTGCAGCGCGGCGCGGCGGTGACCGTCGGCGTGCGGCCCGAGCATCTGCTGGTGGCGCAGGCGGCAACCGGCGTCGCCGCGCGGACGATGGCCGTCGAATCGCTCGGCGATGCCGCGTATCTGTACGCGGAGTCGGCCGTCGCGCCGGACGGGCTGATCGCGCGGATTCCGCCGCTCGACACGTACCGCACCGGCGAGGCGCTGCACGTGCATGCGCAGGCCGAACACTGCCACCTGTTCGACGAACACGGACAGGCGCTGCGCCGGCTGAGCCCGCACGCGAAGGCGGCGTGACGGCAGGGCGCGGTCAGATGCGCAGGTGCGCGACCATGTAATCGACGAAGGCGCGCAGTTTCGGCGTCGGATGGCGCCCTGACGGCCACAGGACGTAGATCGGCGTGCGGCTCGCGACGTATTCGTCGAGCACTGCATGCAGCGTGCCGTCGTCGAGCGCGTCGCGCACGAAGAATTCGGGCAGGCACGCGATGCCGAGCCCGCGCTGGGCGAAGCACAGGCGGGTCTCGGCGTTGTTGCTGACCATCGAGACGGGCACCACCGGCGGCGTGCCCGAGCGCGACGCGCGCAACGGCCAGGTCTCGAGCTTGCCGCTGCTCGGGAAACGGTAGTGCAGGCAGCGATGCCGAGCGAGATCGGCCGGCGTGCGCGGCGCGCCGTGCCGTTCGAGATAGCCGGGCGACGCGACGAGGTGCTGCCGGAAATGGCCGAGCAGTCGCGACGACAGTCGCGAATCCGTCGGCCGGCCGGTGCGCAGCACCGCATCGAAGCCTTCGTCGACGACGTCGACGAGGCGGTCGCTGAAATCGATGTCGAGTTCGATTTCCGGATACGCGGCCATGAAATCGGCGAGCAGCGGCAGCAGCAGCGTGCCGATCGTCGGCAGGCTCACGCGCAAGCGCCCGCGCGGCGCTTCGGCGCTGTGCGTCAGTTCCTGCTCGGCCGCGTCGATCTCGGCGATCACGCGCCGACACCGTTCCAGGAAGCGCGTGCCTTCCGCGGTCAGCGTGATGCTGCGTGTGCTGCGGTGGAAGAGCCGCACGTTCAGCCGGGCCTCGAGCCGCGCGATGCGCTTGCCGATCGCGGACGCCGACAACCCGAGCGCGCGGCCGGCCGCGACGAAACTGCGCGTTTCCGCGACCTGGACGAACACGACGAAACCGCCAAGATTTTCCATGCAGGTTCCCGATTGCGGACATCGACGTCCGGAGTGTCCGGAACTCTAACCCGGTTTTTCTTATTGCGCCGGTTCCCTACGATGGGCGTTCCTTCTCTCTTCGAGGTCACGCCATGTCATCCCTGCCTGTCTCCGTTCATCGCGCCGAACCGGACGCCGCGCTGCCCGAGCGCCTCGATGCCGCGCTCGACCGCGCGCTGGCCGACGCGCGCGTGGTCGGCGCGGTCGTGCTGGTCGCCCGCGACGGCGAGCTTCGCTACGCGCGCGCGGCCGGTCTCGCCGATCGCGAGGCCGGCACGCCGATGCGGGAGGACACGCTGTTCCGGCTCGCGTCGGTATCGAAGCCGATCGTGACGGCCGCCGCGATGCGGCTGGTCGCGGCGGCACGCATCGAACTCGACGAGCCGGTCGCGCGCTGGCTACCCGCGTTCCGGCCGACGCTGGCCGACGGCACGCCGGCCGACATCACGTTGCGTCATCTGCTGTCGCATACGGCCGGGCTCGGCTATCGCTTCCTCGAAGCCGACGCCGACGGCCCGTATGCGCGTGCCGGCGTGTCCGACGGGATGGACCGCGCGGACCTGTCGCTCGCGGAGAACGTGCGGCGCATCGCAGGCGTGCCGCTGCGGTTCGCGCCCGGCACGTCGTGGGATTACTCGCTCGCGACCGACGTGGTCGGCGCGCTGATCGAGGCGGTCGACGGCAGGCCGCTCGCCGACGCCGTGGCCGCGCTCGTCACGACGCCGCTCGGGATGACGGACACCGCGTTCTTCTCACGCGATGCGGCGCGCTTCGCGACGCCGTACGTGAGCACGCCGGGCGCGCCGCGGCGGATGGCCGACGACGATCTCGCGCCGGTGTACGACGGCACGGTCGGCATCCGCTTCGCGCCGGCGCGCGCGTTCGACGCGGCCGCGTGGCCGTCGGGCGGCGCGGGGATGGTCGGCACCGCGCGCGACTGCCTGACGCTGCTCGAGACGTTGCGCACCGGCCGCGACGGCTGGCTCGCGCGCCGCTGGATCGACGAGATGGCGCGTGTGCAGCCGGGCGCGCACGACCTGCCGGACGCGCCGGGATTCGGCTTCGGGCTGGGATTTTCGGTGCTGCGCGATCCGGCGGCCGCGCAGTCGCCGGAGTCGGTCGGCACGTGGCGCTGGGGCGGTGCATACGGGCACGCGTGGTTCGTCGATCGCGCGGCCGGGCTGACGGTCGTCGCGCTGACCAATACGTTGTACGAAGGGATGCACGGGCGTTTCGTCACCGACGTGCGCGATGCGGTGTACGGCGTCGACGAACGGAGCGCGACATGAGCGAGTGCGTAGCCGTTTCCGATCGCGTCTCCGACCGCATCGCCGACCCGGCGTGCGGATTGTCCGCGCCGGCGCGCGAAGGCTTGCCGGTCGCGAACCTGCTGGCGCTCGCGACCGCCGGGTTCATCACGATCCTCACCGAAGCGTTGCCGGCGGGCCTCCTCCCGTTGATGAGCGTCGACCTGCGCGTGACCGAGGCGCTGATCGGCCAGCTCGTGACCGTCTATGCGCTCGGCTCGATCGTCGCGGCGATTCCGCTCGTCGCCGCGACGCGCGCGATGCGCAGACGCCGGCTGCTGCTCGCGGCGCTCGCCGGGTTCGTCGTGTCGAACGCGCTGACGGCCGCGTCGCCGTATTACGCGCTCACGCTCGCCGCGCGCTTCGTCGCGGGCATGTCGGCCGGGCTGCTGTGGGCGCTGCTGGCGGGCTACGCGAGCCGGATGGTCGACGCATCGTTGCGCGGCCGTGCGATCGCGGTCGCGATGCTCGGCGCGCCGGTCGCGATGTCGATCGGCATTCCGGCCGGCACCGCGCTCGGCGCGATGTTCGGCTGGCGCGTCGCGTTCGCGGGCATCACGGTCGCGGCGCTCGCGCTGATCGGCTGGATCCGGCTGCGCGTGCCCGACTTTCCGGGGCAGCAGGCCGGCGCGCGCGCGCCGGTGCGCCGCGTGTTCGCGCTGCCCGGCGTGCGGCCGGTGCTGGTCGTGATGTTCGCGTACGTGCTTGCGCACAACATGCTGTACACGTACGTCGCGCCGTTCCTCGCGGGCGTGCGGATGGGCGCGCAGGTCGATGCGGTGCTGTTCGTGTTCGGCGTCGCGTCGCTGGTCGGCATCGCGCTGACGGGCGCATGGATCGGCGCCGCGCAGCGGCGGCTGACGCTCGCGAGCATCGCGCTGTTCGCGCTTGCGGCGGCGATGCTCGGCGCCGGGTCCGGCATGACGATCGTGTATGCGGGCGTCGCGCTCTGGGGGCTCGCGTTCGGCGGCGCGCCGACGCTGTTCCAGACGGCTGCCGCGAACGCGGCGGGCGACGCGGCCGATGTCGCGCAGTCGATGCTCGTGACGGTGTGGAATCTGGCGATCGCGGGCGGCGGCATCGCGGGCGGGATGCTGCTCGGCGCGACGGGTGCGGGGGCGATTCCATGGGTGCTCGTCGCGCTGCTGGCCGCGGCGTGGATCGGCGCGTGGCGCGCGCGCCGGCACGCGTTTCCGGCGCCGCGCGCGGCCGCGTGAGCGTTGGGCGGCGTCAGGCCGCCTTCGCCTCGAGCGCCGCGCGCGCGCAGGTCTCGTCGGTGACGAGCCCCGACAGCCAGCCGCCGCGCAGCGCGGCGATCACGGCGTCGCGCTTCTTCGGGCCGCCCGCGAACGCGATCGTCGGGCGCTTCGGCGGCGCGTCGAGCGCGACGCTCGTCACGCGCGCGCTGGTCGACACGTCGACCAGCTTGCCCTGCGCATCGATCGGCACGCCGAGCAGTTCGGCCACCGCGCCGAGCGCGGTCATCTCGTCGCGTTCCTGTTCGGTGATGAAGCCGTCCTCGTAGAGCGGGCAGTGCGGGCCGATGTTGCCGATCCCGACGAACGCGACATCGGCCTGCGCCGACAGCGCGTCGACGATCCGGTACAGCCGGTGATTGCACCATTGCGCGCGCTCGGCGTCACTGTCGGCGAACAGCGGCGCGGGCAGCAGGAAGTGCTTGCCGCCGGTTTTCTCGGAGATGTACTGCGCGACGTCGTAGCGGTTCGACGAGCCGTCGGCCGCGATCGCGCCGACCATCGACACGAGCCGGTGCTGCGGCCGCTCGATCTGCGCGATCTGCGCGACCGCGGCCTTCAGCGTCCGGCCGCTGCTGACGGCGATCACCATCGGTCGCGTCTCGTTCAGGTAGCGCTCCATCACCTGCGCGCCGGCGACCGCGAGCTTGCGGTCGATCGCTTCGGGCGCGTCGGCGTCGACGGGCACGACTTCGCACATCGCGAGCCCATAGCGCTTCGACAGCTGCGCGCCGAGGTCGAGACAATCGGCGAGCTGATGATCGACGCGCACGCGGATCAGGTTCTTCTCGACCGCGAACGCGACGAGGCGCTGCGCGACCGGGCGCGACACCTGCAGCTTCTCGGCGATTTCGTTCTGCGTGTCGCCCGCGACGTAGTAGAGCCACGCGGCGCGCGTGGCGAGATCGAGTTTTTCTGAGGACTTGGACACGATAGCGGTTCGGTTCGGATCGGGGTCGGCCGTCGGGCGGCGCAACGGCATCCACTGTAACGCATGCCGGATGCGCGGCCGCCGGCCGCTGCGCGTCGCCGCTTACGCGAGCCGCGCGCGCGACGGTTCGTAAAGCGGGCGCACGTGGCGATACAGCGCGCGGAATGCGTCGAGGCGCTCGCGCAGCAGCGCATGACGGCCGGCATCCGGCACGTATTCGGCGCGCACCGGCGGCTTGGTCAGCACGGCATGCGGATCGCCGCCGACGGCGAGCCAGCCCAGGCGCGCGGCGCCGAGCGCCGCACCGGTTTCGCCGCCGCCGTGCCGGCACGTGCGCACGTTCAGCGCATCGGCGATCAGCTGCGCCCAGAACGCGCTGCGCGCGCCGCCGCCGATCAGCGACAGGCGGTCGGTTTCGACGCCGGCCGCATGCAGCGCGTCGAGGCCGTCCGCGAGGCCGAGCGTCACGCCTTCGAGCACCGCGTAGCCGAGGTGCGCGCGTTCGGTCGCGTGCGTCATCCCGAAGAACACGCCCTGCGCATAAGGATCGTTGTGCGGCGTGCGTTCGCCGGACAGGTACGGCAGGAACAGCGGCGCCGTCGCGAGCGCGTCCGCGTCGAGCGCCTCGATTTCGGCGAGCAGCGCCGGCTCGTCCGTGCCCGTCAGCTTGCAGACCCAGCGCAGGCAGCTCGCGGCCGACAGCACGACGCTCATCAGTTGCCAGCGATCGGGAATCGCGTGGCAGAACGCATGCACGGCCGATGCGGAGTTCGGCATGAAGCGGTCGCCGACCACGCTCAGCACGCCGGACGTGCCGAGCGACACGAAGCCGTCGCCCGCGTGGATCGCGCCGATGCCGAGCGCGCTGGTCGCGTTGTCGCCGCCGCCGCCCGCCACCACGACGGCCTCCGACAGCCCGAGCTCGCGCGCGAGATCCGCGCGCAGCGTGCCGGACGGCGCGTTGCCTTCGACGATGCGCGGCATCTGCGCCCGCGTCATGTCGCACGCGGCGAGCAGCGCGTCGGACCAGTCGCGGCGCGCGACGTCGAGCCACAGCGTGCCGGCCGCGTCGGACGGGTCGGACACCTTCGCGCCGGTGAGACGGAAACGCAGGTAGTCCTTCGGCATCAGCACGCACGCGGTCGCCGCGAACACGTCGGGCTCGTGCTTCGCGACCCACAGCAGTTTCGGCGCGGTGAAGCCGGGCATCGCCAGGTTGCCGGCGAGCGCGTGCAGATCGGGGGCGCGTTCGGTGAGCAGCGCGCATTCGTCGGCGCTGCGCATGTCGTTCCACAGGATCGCGGGGCGCAGCACGCGGTCGTCGCGGCCGAGCAGCACCGCGCCGTGCATCTGGCCCGACAGGCCGATCCCGCGCACCTGCGCGAATGCGTGCGGATGCCGCTCGCGCAGCGCCGCGAGCGCGGCGAGCGTGCCGCGCCACCAGTCGTCCGGATGCTGTTCCGCCCAGCGCGGGTGCGGCCGCGACACGCTGAACGGCGTGCCCGCGGTGCCGACCACCGTGCCGTCCGGGGCAAGCAGCAGCACCTTCACTTCCGAGGTGCCGAGGTCGATGCCGAGATACATGAGCGATCCGTTCCGTCAGTGAGGAGCCGCTACTTTAGCCGCACGCATGCGCACCTGCCAACGCAGGTTCGCCCGGATGCGCGGCCGCTCGCGGCGGCCGGTTGCGAGGCTGCCGGCCGTCGCGCGTCAGCGCTGCGCGAGCCATGCGTCGACGCGTGCGAGCCCGGCGCGCAGCGCGTCGAACAGCGCCGCGTTGCCGGCGAGCGAGCCCCACAGCGCGCGGCTCGCGCACAGCGCGACGACAGGGTCGTCGGCTTCGACGATCGCGCGCGCGGCGCCGTCGTCCATCACGCCGTCCTGGTACGCATACGGAAGCAAGCCGCGCGCCCAGCGTTCGAGAAAGCGCAGGAACAGCGCCGGCAACACGGCGGTGGCGACCGGCGCCGCGCCGCGTGTGAGCGATTCGGCGAGCGTCGGCGCGATGAAGCCGGGAATCTTCGAGAAGCCGTCGGCCGCGACGCGCTGGTTCGTGTCGAGCACGTACGGGTTGCCGAAGCGTTCGAGCACGACGTCGCGGTAGCGTTCGAGATCGAGCGGGCTCGGGCTGAGACACGGGATCACGTCCTGCGTCACGTAGTCGTGCGCGAACCGGCGGATCGCCGCGTCGTGCGTGCCCTCGTGGATGTACGTGTAGCCCGCGAGCGTGCCGGCCCACGCGATGCAGCTGTGCGTCGCGTTGAGGATGCGGATCTTCGCTTCCTCGTACGGGTGCACGTCGTCGACCAGCTCCGCGCCGGCCAGCTCCCAGCGCGGCCGGCCGGCCGCGAAGCGGTCCTCGATCACCCACTGGATGAACGATTCGCCCATCACCGGGCATGCGTCGTCGACGCCGGTGGCCGCGCGCACGCGTTCGCGCACGTCGGCGGTCGGGCGTGGCGTGATGCGGTCGACCATCGCGCTCGGCGTCGCGACGTTCGCGTCGAACCACGCGAGCAGGCCGTCCTCGCCGCGCCGTTCGAGGAATTCGCGCATGCCCGCGCGAAAGCGCGCGCCGTTGTTGCGCAGGTTGTCGCAGCTCTGCAGCGTGAGCGGGCCCGCGCCGCGCTTCACGCGCTCGGCGAGCAGCGCCGCGAGCGCGCCGTACAGCGTCGTGCGCGCGCCCTGCAGGTCGGCCGCGAGATCGGCGTTCGCGAGGTCGAGCCGGTTGTGTTCGTCGAGGTAGTAGCCGCCTTCGGTCACGGTGAACGACACGATCCGGCAGGCCGGGTCGGCGCCGGCGTCGATCAGCGCGGCGAGGTCGATCGACCACGGCAGCACGCGCGAGATCGCGCGGACCGTCTCGTATGCGCGCTCGCCCTGCGGCGTGACGGTTTCGAGCGTGTACGCGCCGTGCTGCGCGGCGAGCGCGTCCATCGTCGCGCGCATGTCGTCGCGGATGTTGCCGACGGTCAGCGACCAGCGTTCGTCGGCCGGAACGGCCGCGTTCACGCGATGCAGATACCACGCCTGGTGCGCGCGGTGGAACGAGCCCGCGCCGATGTGCAGCAGCACGGGCGCGCGGGCGGAGGACGATTCGCTCATCCGGTGTCTCCTGTTCGTGCCAGTCTTTCCTGTCGAATACGATCATTTGCTCTTTGTGTGAGCGAATGATCGTATTCAGGCGAACGAAAGTCAAGGCGGGGACACGGCATTTCGATGGTGCGCTGCGGCGGCGCGCGCGGCGGCGCGAATGCGGGGCGCGAAGGGGAGAGCGGTGTCAGCGACCTTCGCGCGTGAGCGCGACGAGTTCGTCGAGCAGTTTGCCGGCCGGCCCCGGCAGGATCCCGTGGCGGCGCCGGAATGCGGTGAGCGTGCGCACCGCGACGACCTCGCGCACCGGCAGCGTGTCGATCGTGCCGGCGCGCTGTTCGGCGCCGTACATCGGTTCGGCCATCCAGCTCAGGAAGCCGGCATGCGCGACGAGGCTCTTCAGCGTCGTGACCGAGCGCGTCTCGACCGCGATGTCGGGAAGGGCAAGCCCGTGCGCGTCGAAGGTCGCGCGCATGTGGTCGAACGGCGCGGTGCCGCGCGGCGGAATCGCCCAGCGCGCGTGCAGCGTATCGGCGAGCGTCGGTGCGCGGCCGAGCGCGCGCAGCGGATGGTGCGGCGCCGCAACGATATGGCTGCGATCTTCCCAGCGGCACTCCGGAATCGCGACGATCTCGTCGGTGTCGGGCCCGTGCGCGGACAGCGCGAGATCGATCTCGTGCTTGTTCAGCCCTTCCGCGAGCCGGTCCCACACGCCTTCGAGAATCTCGACACGCAGGTTCGGCCAGCGATCGAGCACGCGGCCGACCGCGACCGGCAGCACGAGGCTCGCGATGCTGCCCACCGTGCCGACCTTGATCGTGCCCTTCGCGAAGCCGCGCATCGCGTCGAGCTCCTCGCGCGCGTGCTCGGCCTCGTGCTGCAGCAGCGTCGCGTGCGGCAGCAGCGCCTCGCCGAATGCCGTCAACTGCACGCCTTTCGAATGACGCTCGAACAGCGGCGCGCCGACCTGGTCCTCGAGCCGCTTCAGGATCCGGCTCAGCGCCGGCTGGGTCACGTGCAGCGCGTCGGCCGCGCGGCCGAGGCTGCCGCACGCGACGATGGTCGTGAATGCCCGCAATTGCCGGAGATCGAAAGTCATGCCGAACCGTAATGGCTTTTCGCAAAAAATACAGTATCCGTGAATGACTCGCGCTTCGATACTGTGGAAACCGCCAAGCCACCAAGGAGACGCCCGAGCATGTCCGGCACCCCGTCCCATTCCGCCGCACCGGCCGCCCCGATCACCGTTCGCGATGCCGTCATCGACCTGTTTCGCCAGTTCGGCATCGATCGCGTGTTCGGCAATCCCGGCTCGACCGAGCTGCCGATGTTCCGCGATTTCCCCGCCGATTTCCGCTACGTGCTCGGCCTGCAGGAGGCCGTCGTGGTCGGCATGGCGGACGGTCATGCGCAGGCCACCGGCAACGCGGCGGTCGTCAACCTGCATTCGGCGGCCGGCGTCGGCAACGCGATGGGCAACCTGTTCACGGCGTTCAGGAACCGCACGCCGCTGATCGTCACCGCGGGCCAGCAGGCGCGCGCGATCCTGCCGTTCGATCCGTTTCTCGGCGCGACGCAGGCCGCCGAGCTGCCGAAGCCGTACGTGAAATGGAGCATCGAGCCGGCGCGCGCGCAGGACGTGCCGGCCGCGATCGCGCGGGCGTACCGGATCGCGATGCAGGAGCCGCGCGGGCCGGTGTTCGTGTCGATCCCGGTCGACGACTGGGACCAGCCGGCCGAGCTGCTGCCGCGCCGCGACGTGAGCAGCGTCGTGCGGCCCGATCCCGATGCGCTCGCGCGGCTCGGCGACGCGCTCGATGCGGCGCGGCGTCCCGCGCTGGTGGTCGGCGCGGCCGTCGATCGGGCCGGTGCGTGGGACGACGTCGTGCGGCTCGCCGAGCGGCACCGGGCCAGCGTGTACGTCGCGCCGATGTCGGGGCGCTGCAGCTTTCCCGAGGATCATCCGCTGTTCGCCGGCTTCCTGCCCGCGATCCGCGAGAAGATCGTCGCGCGGCTCGACGGGCACGACCTCGTGTTCGCGTTCGGCGCGCCCGCGTTCACCTATCACATCGAGGGCAGCGGCCCGCACGTGCCGCCGGGCGCCACGCTCGTGCAGCTGGTCGACGATCCCGGCATCGCCGCGTGGACGCCGTCGGGCGACGCGGTCGTCGGCAACCTGCGGCTCGCGGCACGCGACCTGCTGGCGCGGCCGGCGCCGCCCGAGCGACCGATGCCCGCGCCGCGGCCGCCGCGCCCGCGCGCCGAAGCGCCGGCCGCCGGCGAGCGGATGTCGGTGGCATTCGCGCTGCAGACGCTCGCCGACGTGCGCGACGCGCACGACATCGTCGTCGAGGAAGCGCCGAGCGCGCGGCCGGTGATGCAGGCGCACCTGCCGTTCACGCGCAGCGGCACGTTCTACACGATGGACAGCGGCGGGCTCGGCTACGGGATGCCGGCTGCGGTCGGCGTCGCGCTCGCGCGGCCGGGGCGGCGCGTGATCGGGCTGATCGGCGACGGGTCGAGTCTCTATTCGATCCAGGCATTGTGGAGCGCCGCGCAGCTGAAGTTGCCGATCACGTTCGTGATCCTGAACAATCGGCGCTACGCGGCGCTGCAGGATTTCGCGCCCGTGTTCGGCTTCGGCCCCGACGACCCGGTGCAGGGCACCGATCTGCCCGACCTGGATTTCGTCGCGCTCGCGCAGGGGATGGGGTGCCGCGGCATCCGCGTCGCCGATGCCGCGCGCCTGCACGACACGCTGACCGATGCGCTGCGGGCCGATACGCCCGTCGTCGTCGACGTCGAGGTTGCCTGACGCGCGTTGCGCGTCGTTCCGGAGAATCCATGCAAACCGTATCGATGCTGATCGGCGGCGAACGCCGCCATTCGTCCAGCGGCGCGACCTTCGTGCGCCGTAACCCGCTCGACGGCGACGTCGCGTCGGCCGCGCCCGCGGGCACGGTCGACGATGCGCGCGCGGCGGCCGACGCGGCCGCTCGCGCATTTTCCGAATGGGCCGCGCTCGGCCCCGGCGCGCGCCGCGCGCTGCTGCTGAAGGCTGCCGCCGCGCTCGAAGCGAAGCACGAGCAGTTCGTCGTCGCGATGGCGGCCGAAACAGGCGCATCGGCGCTGTGGGCAGGCTTCAACGTGCACCTTGCAGCCAGCGGGCTCGTCGAGGCCGCGTCGCTGACCACGCAGGTCGGCGGCGAGCTGATCCCGTCCGACGTGCCCGGTTCGCTCGCGATGGGCGTGCGGCAGCCGGCCGGCGTGGTGCTCGGCATCGCGCCGTGGAACGCGCCGGTGATCCTCGCGACGCGTGCGCTCGCGCTGCCGCTCGCTTGCGGCAACACGGTCGTGCTGAAGGGCTCCGAGCTGTGCCCCGTCACGCACGGGCTGATCGTCGAGGCGCTGCAGGAGGCCGGGCTGCCGCCGGGCGTCGTCAACTTCGTGACGAACGCGCCCGAGGATGCGGGCGCCGTCGTCGACGCGTTGATCGCCCATCCGGCCGTGCGCCGCGTGAATTTCACCGGCTCGACGCGCGTCGGGCGCATCGTCGCCGAAGCGTGCGCGCGTCATCTGAAGCCGTCGGTGCTCGAACTCGGCGGCAAGGCGCCGTTCGTCGTGCTCGACGATGCGGATCTCGATGCGGCGGTCGCCGCGGCCGCATTCGGCGCATTCGCGAATTCAGGGCAGATCTGCATGTCGACCGAGCGGATCGTCGTCGACGCGTCGATCGCCGATGCATTCGTCGCGAAGCTTGCCGCCAAGGCCGCGTCGCTGCCGCTCGGCGATCCGCGCCAAGGGCCGGTCGTGCTCGGTTCGCTGATCGACATGAAGGCCGTCGAGCGCTGCAACGCGCTGATCGACGATGCGCTCGCGCACGGCGCGACGCTGTTGTGCGGCGGCAAGTCGGACAGCACGCTGTTCCCGGCGACGCTGCTCGATCACGTGACGCCCGCGATGCGGATCTACGCGGAGGAATCGTTCGGGCCGGTGAAGGGCATCGTGCGGGTCGATGGCGAGGCGGCCGCGATCCGCTGCGCGAACGACAACGCATTCGGGCTGGCGTCGGCCGTGTTCAGCCGCGACGTCGCCCGCGCGATGCGAGTCGCGGCGAGCATCGAATCGGGCATCTGCCACGTGAACGGCCCGACCGTGCACGACGAGGCGCAAATGCCGTTCGGCGGCGTGAAGGACAGCGGCTTCGGCCACTTCGGCGGCAAGGCCGGCATCGCCGCGTTCACGGACCTACGCTGGATCACGGTGCAGACCGCGCCGCGCCAGTATCCATTCTGAGAGGCCGCCGACGATGAAGATTGCGATTCTCGGCGCCGGTGCGATGGGCTCGCTGTTCGGCGCGCTGCTGGCCGAGCACGGCGAGGCGGTCACGCTGATCGACGTGAACGATGCGCATCTCGATGCGATCCGCCGCGACGGGCTGCGCATCGACGACGATCGCGGCGAACGCCGCATCCGCGCGCTGCAGGCCGTCCGGCCGGAAACGGCGAATGCGCAAGCA
Organism: Burkholderia sp. RF2-non_BP3; assembly: GCF_001522185.1. Lineage (NCBI taxonomy): Bacteria > Pseudomonadati > Pseudomonadota > Betaproteobacteria > Burkholderiales > Burkholderiaceae > Burkholderia > Burkholderia sp. RF2-non_BP3. The sequence goes on from NZ_LOSU01000043.1 coordinate 205,307, forward strand.
AGCGCGTCGCCCGACGACCCGTTCGATCTGCTGATCGTTTTTACGAAATCGCTGCACACGCGTGCGGCGCTCGACGGCGTGCGCGCATTGTTGACGTCGCGCACGTACGTGCTGACGCTGCAGAACGGCCTCGGCAACGTCGAGACGCTGAACGCGTTCGTGCCGCTCGAGCGGATTCTGGTCGGCGTCACGACGTGGCCGGCCGACTTCGCCGGCGCCGGGCACGTGCGCTCGCACGGTGCCGGCGCGATCCGCATGATGACGGCCGATGGCGCGGCGCGCCCGTTCGCGGCGGCCGTGGCCGACGCGCTGTCGCGTGCCGGGCTCGCGTGTTCGCTCGATGCCGACGTGTGGGCCGCGATCTGGGAAAAGGTCGCGTTCAACGCAGCGCTCAACACGCTGTGCGCGGCGACGGGCTGCACGGTCGACCAGCTCGGCCGTGAACCCGACGGCCCACGGCTCGCGCTGGCGATCGCGGCGGAGACGGCCGCCGTCGCGCGCGCGAAAGGCATCGCGGTGGACGGCGAGCGCATCGCGCGCAACGTCGAGCATGCGATTTACGCGCATCGCGGCCATCGGCCGTCGATGCTGCAGGACGTGCTCGCGGGCCGCCGCACCGAGATCGACGCGATCAGCGGCAAGGTCGTCGCGGCCGCGGGCGAGGCGGGTATCGCGGTGCCGCATACCGATACGCTGCTCGCGCTCGTCAGGCTGATCGACGCGCAGCGCGACTGAGCAACACGCCGGCGGCGGGCTCGCGCCGCATGCAGGCGGTGTCGCCGGATCGGATTGGATTGGACGAGACGGGGGCCGGCGCCGATGCACGGATGCCGACCGCCCGTGCAACACGAGATCCGGGCACGCGCAAGCGCCAGCCCGGGCAACTGGAGACGCCATGAAAGTCATCGAATGCCGTTGTCTTGCCGCGCGCCGTGCGCGCACGTTGCCGCCGACGCGTGGCGCACGGGAGGTCGCATGAGCACGCGCGACGGATTGCAGCCGCCCCCGGTCGACATCGGCGCGACGCTCGACGACGGACCGTTCACGACGATGCAGCGTTGCGTGGTGCTGCTCGCCGCACTCGCGATCGTGCTCGACGGCTTCGACGGGCAGTTGATCGGTTTCGCGATTCCCGTGCTGATCCGCGAATGGGGGATTACGCGCGGCGCGTTCGCGCCGGCGGTGGCCGCCGGGCTGATCGGGATGGGCATCGGCAGCGCGTGCGCGGGCATCGTCGCGGACCGTTTCGGGCGCCGCCAGGCCGTGATCGGCAGCGTGTTCCTGTTCGGCATCGCGACCTGCGCGATCGGCTTCGCGCCGGATGTCGCGACGATCGCGATGCTGCGCTTCTGCGCGGGGCTCGGGATCGGTGGCGCGCTGCCGACGGCCACGACGATGACGGCCGAATACACGCCCGCGCGGCGCCGCACGATGATGGTGACGGCGACGATCGTCTGCGTGCCGCTCGGCGGCATGCTGGCCGGGCTGTTCGCGCACGAAGTGCTGCCGCGCTACGGCTGGCGCGGGCTGTTCTTCGCCGGCGGCGCGCTGCCGCTCGTGCTCGGCTTCGTGCTCGTGCGCGCGTTGCCCGAATCGCCGCGTTTCCTGGCGCGTCGCCCCGCGCGCTGGCCGGAACTCGGCGCGCTGCTCGCGCGTATGCAGCGGCCGGTCGCGCCCGGCACCGCGTTCACCGATCTGCGCGATGCACGTGCACCCGGCGCACGAGGCGGGTTCGGCGCGCTGTTCGCCGGCGGCCAGGCGCGCGACACGATCGCGCTGTGGTGCGCGTTCTTCATGTGCCTGCTCGCCGTGTATGCGGCGTTCAGCTGGCTGCCGACGATGCTCGCCGCGAGCGGGCTGAGCGTGTCGGTCGCGGGCGCCGGGCTCACCGCGTACAACCTCGGCGGCGTGATCGGCGCGCTGCTGTGCGCGTGGGCGATCGCGCATGCGGGTTCGCGCTGGCCGCTCGCGCTGTGCAGCATCGGCGGCGCGGCGAGCGCGGTGTGGCTGATGGGTGTCGATGCGGGGCGCCACACGGGCTGGCTGATCGTCGGGCTTGGCGTGCACGGGTTGTTCGTCAACGCGGTGCAGTCGACGATGTATGCGCTGTGCGCTTACATCTATCCGACGGCGGTGCGCGCGACCGGCACCGCGAGCGCGCTCGCGTTCGGCCGGCTCGGCGCGATTCTCAGCGCGTTCGCGGGCGCAATGGTGATCACCGCGGGCGGCGCGACGGCGTACCTGACGATGCTGGCCGCGGCGATGAGTGTGGTGTGCGTCGCGCTGCTCGCGATGCGGCGGCACATTCCGCGGCTCACGCGCGAACGCGCGTTGCCGCGCGACGGGGAGGAACTGGCCCGCACGTCGTCGTGACGCGCGGGCGCATGATGCACGAGCGCGTTACAGCGTGGTGCGCACGTGCCAGAGCTCGGGGAACAGCACGACGTCGAGCATCTTGCGCAGATACGGCGCGCCGCTCGTGCCGCCGGTGCCCTGCTTGAAGCCGATGATGCGCTCGACGGTCGTCACGTGACGGAAGCGCCACTGGCGGAACGCGTCCTCGAGATCGACGAGCTCCTCGGCCATCTCGTAGAGCTCCCAGTGCTGCTGCGGGTGACGGTAGACCTCGAGCCACGCGGCTTCGACGGTTTCGTCGTGCCGCATCGGCTGCGTCCAGTCGCGCTCGAGCCGCTCGGGTGCGATCGGGAAACCGCGCCGCGCGAGCAGGCGCACGACCTCGTCATAGAACGACGGCGCCTCGAGCGTCGCGCGCACCTGTTCGAGGATGTCGGGCCGGTGCGCATGCGGCTGCAGCATCTGCACGTTCTTGTTGCCGAGCAGGAATTCCAGCTGCCGGTACTGATACGACTGGAAGCCCGACGACTGGCCGAGGTACGGCCGCATCGCCGAATACTCGGACGGCGTCATCGTCGACAGCACGTTCCACGCCTGCACGAGCTGCTCGAGAATGCGCGACACGCGCGCGAGCATCTTGAACGCGGGCGGCAGCGCGTCGCCGCGCACCGCGTCGAGCGCGCCGCGCAACTCGAACAGCGCGAGCTTCATCCACAGCTCGCTCGTCTGATGCTGGATGATGAACAGCATCTCGTTGTGATCGGGCGACAGCGGATGCTGCGCGTCGAGGATCGAATTCAGCGACAGGTAGTCGCCGTAGCTCATCGATTTCGAGAAATCGAGCTGCGCGTTGTGCCAGCCGGCTTCGTCCGAGGCATCGCCCGGCACGTGCGGTGCTTCGTGTGCCGGTTGGGCCGCGCGTGCGCCCGAGAACGGACAGCCCGCCGGCGCGTCGCCGCCGGGTGGCTGCATATGACCAGAATTCACGACTCTCTCCAGAATTGAATGACGGGGCGCGGCGCGCAATCCGCATGTCACCGCGGCGCGCGCCGGGCAAAAAGCCGGTCAGGTCACCGCGCCGCGCTCGGCGAACTCGGGTGCCTTCCACGCATCGGTGGCCAGGATGTCGCGCAGCGTCTCGACGGCATCCCACACGTCGACGAAGCGCGTATAGAGCGGCGTGAAGCCGAAGCGCAGCACATACGGCTCGCGGTAGTCGCCGATCACGCCGCGCGCGATCAGCGCCTGCATCACCTCGTAGCCGTGCGGATGCTCGAAGCTCGCCTGCGAGCCGCGCTGGTGATGCGCGCGCGGCGTGACGAGCTTCAGCGACAGGCCCGCGCAGCGTGCCTCGACGAGCGCGATGAACGCATCGGTCAGCGCGAGCGACTTGCGGCGGATCGCGTGCATGTCGGTCTGCAGGAACACGTCGAGCCCGCATTCGACCATCGACATCGACACCATCGGCTGCGTGCCGCAGAGGAAGCGCGCGATGCCCGGATCGGGCGCGAAGTCCGGCTGCATCGCGAACGGCGCGCGATGGCCCCACCAGCCCGACAGCGGCTGCGAGAAGTGCGCGTGATGACGGTGCGGCACCCACACGAACGCCGGCGAACCGGGGCCGCCGTTCAGATACTTGTACGTGCAGCCGACCGCGCCGTCCGCCCGCGCGCCGTTCAGGTCGACCGGCACCGCGCCGGCCGAATGCGCGAGATCCCACAGCATCAGCGCGCCCGCGTCGTGCACGAGCTGCGTGACGGCCGGCATGTCGTGCATGTAGCCGGTGCGGTAGTTCACGTGCGTGATCATCGCGACGGCCGTGTCCGCGCCGAGCGCGTCGGGCAGGTCCGCCGGATCGTCGATCAGGCGCAGCTCATAGCCGCCGCCGAGCTGTTCGATCAGCCCTTGCGCGATGTACAGGTCGGTCGGGAAGTTCGAGCGCTCCGACACGATCACGCGGCGTTCCGGCGCGCGCTCGGCCTGGTGGCGCAGCATCGCCGACAGCAGCTTGAACAGGTTGATCGAGATGGTGTCGGTCACGACGGTCTCGCCGGGTGCGCCGCCGATCAGCGTCGCGAGCTTGTCGCCGAGGCGGCGCGGCAGCGCGAACCAGCCGGCGGTGTTCCAGCTGCGGATCAGGCCTTCGCCCCATTCGGCGCCGATCACCTGTTGCGCGCGGGCGGCCGACGCGCGCGGCTGCGCGCCGAGCGAGTTGCCGTCGAGATAGATCACGCCGTCGGGCAGCGCGAACTGGTCGCGCAGCGGGGCGAGCGGGTCGTCGCGGTCGAGGGCGAGCGCGTCTTCACGGGTCTTGATCATGATGTCGGGTCAGTGGTTCTCGGGTCAGTGGTTCGGTGAATCAGGAGGATCGGCCGGGCAGCGCGCGCAGCACCGCGCGCACGGGGCTCGCGTCCAGCGTCGCGAACTTCAGCGGCAGCGCGATCAGTTCGTAGTCGCCGGGCGGCACGTCGTCGAGCACGATCCCTTCGAGGATCGCCATCCGGTGCGCGCGCACGCGGTGATGCGCATCCATGGTCTTCGATTCCTGCGGGTCGAGCGACGGCGTGTCGATGCCGATCAGCTTCACGCCGCGCGCGGCGAGCACGTCGACGGTTTCGGGCGCGACCGCGCAGAAGCCGCTGTCCCATTGCTCGATGCTGGCGCGCGCATAGGTGCGCAGCAGCACGCGCGGCGGCACGCCGTCCAGCGCGGCGTCGATGTCGGCCGGGCGCACGACCGGCGACGCGCCGATGCAGTGGATCACGCGGCACGGGCCGAGATAGGTGTCGAGCGGCACCGCGCCGATCGGTGCGCCGTCGGCGTCGTAGTGGAGCGGCGCGTCGCAGTGCGCGCCCGTGTGCGGCGACAGCGTCAGGCGCGCGACGTTGACCGGCGAGCCGGCCTCCATCCGCCAGACGCGTTCGACGGAAACCGGCGTGTCGCCCGGCCACACGGGGGTGGCGGGGCTGACGGGCGGCGAGATGTCCCAGAGTGTGTCCATGGCATGACGAAGCGGTGAATCGATGCTTCGAATGATAGGTGGACGCTCGCAGAAAGTGCTTGCGAAATAAACATGGACAATCCGCCCGATTGGCAGATAATTCGACTCAGAGGGAAAACGGGGACCAAAAATGCACGCGATCACGCTCGATGCCACCGACTGCCGGATTCTGGCGGTATTGCAGGAGGAGGGCAGAATCAGCAATCTCGACCTGGCGGAACGGATCTCGCTTTCGCCGTCCGCCTGTCTGCGCCGGATGCGCCTGCTCGAGGAGCAGGGCGTGATCGAGCACTATCGCGCGTGCCTGAGCCGCGAGAAGCTCGGCTTCGAGCTCGAGGCGTTCGTGCAGGTGTCGATGCGCAACGAAGAGAATCAATGGCACGAGCGCTTCGCGGAAGCGCTGCGCGAATGGCCGGAGGTGGTCGGCGCGTTCGTCGTGACGGGCGAGAGCCACTATCTGCTGCGGGTGCTCGCGCACAACCTCAAGCACTACTCGGATTTCGTGCTGAACCGGCTCTACAAGGCGCCGGGCGTGATGGACATCCGTTCGAACATCGTGCTGCAGACGCTGAAGGACGAAGCGGGCGCGCCGGTCGGGCTGGCGCGCATGGGGGCGATCAAAGCGGTGTGAGGCCGTGGAAGCCGCCGCCGTGGAACACGAGCGGCGCCGCGGCATCCGACGCGGCCCGCACGCCGCAGCGTTCCACTTCGCCGACGAAGATCACGTGGTCGCCTTCGTCGTAGCGGCTGCGGTTGTGGCATTCGAACCACGCGAGCGCGCCGTCGAGCACCGGCATGCCCGAGTTGCCGGCCGCGTGCGCGATCCCTTCGAAGCGGTCGCCCTTGTAGGTCGAGAAGCGCTTGCACAGGTCGAGTTGCGACGCCGCGAGCACGTTCACCACGTAATGGCTGTTGTTGCGGAACACCGGGGTCGACGCCGATTTGTGCGCGAGGCTCCACAGCACGAGCGGCGGGTCGAGCGACACCGAGTTGAACGAGCTCGCGGTGATGCCGATCAGCTGCCCGGACGGCGCACGCGTCGTGATGACCGTGACGCCGGTCGCGAACTGCCCGAGCGCCTGGCGAAAGGCGGCCGAGTCGAAATCCGGCGGGGTGGCGTGGTTCATCGGGCGGCCATCCGGAACGAAACGGACGGGCGCGGCGCGCGGCGGATGCAACGGGCGCGGCGGACGAAAGGCGACAAGGCCAGGGCGGTCGGTTGGGAAGTGGTGCGCATGGCCCGATTTTAGCGGAATCGCGACTGCCGGACCCGTGCGGACGGCGCATCGCGGGGCGAGCGTGAGGTAGCGAACACTGTCGCGCGACGCCGACGCCGTGCTGGAACGGTCGTTTTCGCGTCTTTCGTTGCGCGTCACACGAGGCCGCTCCCCGAGCCGCGCGCTAGGCCGTCGCCGCCAGCCCGAGCGACAGCGCACCCGTCAGGATCAGGCTGGACGCCCACACCGCATCGAGATTGAACCAGCTCCGCGCGACGAACTTCAGCCCGAGATAGCGGTACACGAGCCACGCGAGCACGCCGCCTGCGCCGATCATCGCGGCCGCGTGCACGGCCGCGACGACGAGTGCCATCCCGAGATGCGCATCGACGAGCGTGGCCGCCGCGCGATGGCCGGCGTCCCGGTCGAGCCCGCAGAGCCCGAGGTAAATCGGCACCAGCATCAGCCCCGCGCCGTGCGCGAGCGCAACCGCGAACGACCACAGGCCGAGCCGCGCGGGCGGAATCCGCGCGAGCGCACGCGGATGCCGCCGCCGGATCAGCAGCACCACGCCGAAGCCGATCACGAGCGCGCTCGCGCCGATCCGGATCGCCGACTGCCACGCAAGCAGCGCGGCAAGCAGCCCGAACGGCAGCATCACCATGAATACCGCGAGCGCATGGCCGAGCGCGAGATAGCCGAGCGCGGCGACGAGCGCGCCGTCGCGGCGCGTCATCAGCGCGTTCGACACCGCGAGCGGCCAGCCCATCGCCGGATTGAGCCCGTGATAGACGCCACTCGCGAGCACGGCCGCCCACAGCGCGAGCGGCGCGGAGAGGCCTGCGCTCAACGCTTGACCGACGGATAGCAGAACGAGTCGGTCGAGCAGTCGCCGCCTTCGAGCCGGATCTGGTGCGCGCGATAGCCGTCGGGGAACTCGACCCAATAGTCGTCGGCGAGCGTCAGCCCGCCGTCCGGCCCCGCATGCGCGAGCACCTGCGCGGCCGGCACGCCGTCCGGATAGAACTGGTCGTCCCACGTCGAGTAGAGCGAGTTGGTCCAGTACACGCGGCGGCCGTCGCGGCTGATTTCCACCATCTGCGGGCCGCCGGCGAACGCGCGGCCGTTCTTGTGCGGCGCGCGGCGCACGATCCCGCCGATACGCACCGACCCCGCGAGCACCGGGTGATGCGGATCCGACACGTCGTACTGGCGCATCTCGCCGGTGCCCCAGCACGACACGTACAGGAAGCGGTCGTCGAGCGACAGGTCGATGTCGGTCACGAGCGGCGGCACCGCGCCGAAACTCTTGAGCAGCGGCGGCAGTTCGTCGGCCGCGGCCGGTTCGGGCGGAATCGTCGCGGTCTTCTTCACATGAAACTGGCCGTCCTCGCGCCACCAGGTCCAGATCGATCCTTCGAGCGTGGTCGTGTCGACCACGACGCCGACGAAACCGTATTCGCGTACCGGATCGTGCGCGGGCCGCACCTCGAGCGCCATCTGGTGATGCGCGCCGAGATCGATCGTCTGCACGTTGCGCCGCGCGCGCAGGTCCCAGAAATGCAGCCGGTGGCCGTAGCGGTTCGCGAGCAGGTCTTCCGGCACGATGCCGTTCTCGAATTGCGGCGGCAGCGCCCATTCGCTCGACACCATGTAGTCGCGCGGCAGGTTCCACCAGAAGTCGTAATGCTTGTCCTGCGGGCCACGGTCGATCTCCCAGCGGCCGAGCACGTCGAACGTCTCGCAGTCCATGATGAAGATGCCGGGCGCGCCGTCGGTACCGTCCTTGCCCGCACCGCCGAGCGTGCTCACGTAAATGCCTTCGGGGCCGCAATGAACCGTATGCGGCCGCGAATAGCCGGTCTTCGCGAACACATCGTCGGGCTCGATGATCTTGTGGATGCGCGCCTGCGTCGGGTGCGGCTTCGTGTCGATCACGTAGATCCGCGACGAACGCAGGCCCGGGATGATCAGGAAGCGGCGCTCGAGGAACGCGTGGCCGGTCAGCGGCGACAGCGACGACGAACACGCATTCCAGCCGAAGTGGTGGAATTCGTCGCCGGTGTTCGGCATCGTCACCGTGTGCACGATCTTGCCGTAGGTCGCCGAGCCGGGTTTCACGTCGATCACGGCGAGTGCGTCGGGTCTGGAAAAATCGGAGCTCAGCAACAACGTATAGGCGAATTCCTCCGCCGGCGCCTGCATCGCAAGTTCCGGCGAAGCGTGAAATGTCGGGTCAGGCCGCATGCTCATCGTAGTGCCTCTTTCGGTCGAATCGGATCACGGGCGCACGGACGTTCGCTGCGAACGTGCGGGTCGAACGGGTTGCGTGACGGGAACGCACGGGCGGCCTCGCGCGATTGGAGGACGCGCCGCGCGGTACATCAGGTCGGGAAAGGAGGGAAAGGCGGTGCGCCGGATCGCCGCGCACGCAGCGCAACGGGCGCACGGCGGCGCGAGGGCGCGGGCGCGGTGAAAGCGCCGGCGGTCGGGCCCGCGATGCGGGCGAATTCTGCTGAGGCGTGCATATCGATGTTCCGGCGGATGATGTTGGCATCAGGACGGGCATGCATCGGACGCTGCGCGCAGCCGGACGGTGTGCCGTCACGGCGAAGCGTGCCTAAGTGTAGACGAGAAACGCGCGGCCGGTGGTGCGCGGCACGCATGCGGTTCTGCCGGATTCGCGCACGAGTGAGATACTTGAACGCTGCCGCTGCGCACCGGGCAACCGGGCCGCAGCCGGGCAGCGGCGATATGGACCGGCGATGCCGGCGCGCGCCCGCGTGCCGGCCGTCGTCATCAACGAGGTGATGATTTCATGGTGAACGAGATGCTTGAAACCGCGACTGTTGGCGGCGGGTGCTTCTGGTGCACGGAGGCCGTGTTTCTCGACGTCGACGGCGTGACGGCCGTCCAGTCGGGCTATGCGGGCGGCCATACGCGCAATCCCGGCTATCGCGACGTATGCGAGGGCGATACCGGTCACGCGGAGGTCGTGAACGTGACGTTCGATCCGGCGCGCATCGGTTATCGCGAGATCCTCGAGATCTTCTTCGCGACGCACGATCCGACCCAGCTGAACCGCCAGGGCAACGACGTCGGCACGCAATACCGTTCGGTCGTGTTCACGCATTCGGACGCGCAGCGCGACGTCGCGCTCGACGTGATCCGCGAACTGGAGCGCGAGCAGGTGTTCGGGCAGCCGATCGTCACGCAGGTCGTGCCGCTCGACGACAACTACTGGCCGGCCGAGGACTATCACCAGAACTATTACGCGCGCAATCCGGGGCAGGGCTACTGCTCGGTCGTGATCGGGCCGAAGCTCGCGAAATTCCGCCAGAAGTTCTCGCACCGGCTGAAGTCGCTGCGCGGCGCGTAATCGGTTTGCCGGCGCGGTTCGCCGGCGCGCAAACGGCGCCCGCGCCCGCGATGCTTACGCCGCCTCGCTGCGCCAGTGCGCGCACGCGGCGGCGATCTCGCGCGCGAGTGCAAGGCACGACAGCGGCGCAGAGCCTTCCGCCTTGTTGTTGATCGTGATGATCACGGGCTGTCCGGCCAGCGCGTAGCGCGCGGCCAGCTCGGCGAGCGCCGAGCGCGTGGCCGGATCCTCGTCGACGAGCTTGTCGAACGGCTCGTATTTCGCTTTGGCCTGTTCGTACTTGAAGCCGCCATGCAGGCTCCAGCGCACGATCAGCGGGCCCGGTGCGTCGCCGTCGAGCAGCGCGAGCGCGGCCGCCTGGCGCAGCGGGTCGGGCATCCGCGCATGCAGGCCGACGCAGTAGCGCACGCCGAGCGCCGCGAGCGCGCGGATGAAGCGTGGCGTGAGCAGGCTCGCGTCGCGGATCTCGATTGCGTAGCGCGTGCCGTCGGCGTCCGTCGGCAGCGTCGGCAGCGCCGCGAAGAACGCCGACAGCCGGTCGATCAGCGCGGCCGGTTCGGCGAGCAGTTGATCGGGCATTGGAGAAAACTGGAACACCAGCACGCCGGCCTTCCTGCCGAGCCCTTCGAGGCACGGCTGCACGAATTCGCGAGTGGCGAGCTGCGCGTCGAGAAAGGTCGGATTCGGGCCCGACGGCTCGCCGCGCCGGCCGCGCACGACCGCATCGGTGACGGACGCCGGCGCCTTCACGACGAAGCGGAAGTCGTCCGGCACCTGTTGCGCGTAGCGCAGGTAGTCGGCCACCGACAGCGGTCCGTAGAACGACCGGTCGAGGCTCACGCTCTTCAGCAGCGGATGTGCGCCGTACGCCTCGAGCCCCTCGCGAGACAGCTTCGTCTGCGCGAAATCGCCGTCGTAGACGATGCCGTCCCAGCCGGGGAAATACCACGACGACGTGCCGAGCCGCACGTTCGGCGGCAGCGCGGCCGCGGCGGCGGCGACTTCCGCGGAAACCGGTGCGGGCGGCACGCCGCGCCGACGCCGGGCCTTCTTCGGCGGCGCGGCCGGCGGCGGTTCGTCCCACAGCATGCCGGAGGCGGGCGGCGGTTCCGGTTCCTGGTCGGCGGGAAGGCGGGGCGATGCACGGCCGGCGCGTGCGGGCGACTTTGCCGGTCGCTCGGTGTCGTGTTCGTCAGGCGTCGCGCGATCGCCGGCGCCTGCGGGGTTGTCGTCGTGCGCGGGCGCGGACGCGCGTGCGTCGTCGGGCGACGCGCCGAACAGGTCGAACTGCCCGTCGGCGTGCGACTCGTCCGGTTCGTCGCGCTGCTGTCGTTGCGGCGGCGTGCCGCGCCGCGTCCTGCCGTCACCCATGCATGCCCAGCGTGAAGTGCCGCCTAGCGCGGCAGCGTGTGTTCGTACATGTAGCGCCGCGACCACGGCAGCGTTTTCGCGCTGCGTCCGGCCTTGCGGCACACGATCTGGAAGATCGACACGTCGTCGTGCTCGAACGCATACGCGCAACCGGCGAGATACACGCGCCAGATGCGGAATTTTTCGTCGTCGACGAGCGTGCGCGCCTCTTCCGCCTTCGCCTCGAAGTTCTCGGTCCAGATTTCGAGCGTGCGCGCATAGTGCCGCCGCAGGCTTTCGACGTCAATCGCCTCGAGCCCGCCGCGCTGCGCCGCTTCGAGCGCGAGGCTGATGTGCGGCAGCTCGCCGTCCGGGAACACGTAGCGGTCGATGAATTCGCCGCCGCCGAGCGCCGTTTCGCCGCTTTCCGCGTCGGTCGACGTGATTCCGTGGTTCATCGCGATGCCGTCGTCGGTGAGCAGATCGTGCACGCGCGAGAAATAGAGCGGCAGGTTCTTGCGGCCGACGTGCTCGAACATCCCGACGCTCGTGATGCGGTCGAACTGTCCCTCGATCTCGCGGTAGTCCTGCAGGCGGATCTCGATCTTGTCCTCGAGCCCGGCCGCTTTCACGCGCGCGGTCGCGAGATCGAACTGGTTCTGCGACAGCGTCACGCCCAGGCACGTCGCGCCGAACTTCTGCGCGGCGCGCAGCACGAGCGCGCCCCAGCCGCAGCCGATGTCGAGCAGGCGCTGGCCGGGCTCGAGCTGGATCTTGGTCAGGATATGGTCGATCTTCTTGATCTGGGCGGTCGAGAGATCCTCGTCGCCGTTCTCGAAGTACGCGCACGAATACACCATGTTTTCGTCCAGCCACAGCTGGTAGAACGCGTTCGAGACGTCGTAGTGATACTGGATCGCCTTCCTGTCGGTGTTTTTCGTGTGATTGAAGTAGCGCTTCACGCGCGCGAGCTTGCTTGCGCTGGTGACCGTGCTGCGCGCGAGCGAGTAGCTGATGTTGATGATGTCCGACAGCCTGCCCTCGATGTCGATCTTGCCCTTCACGTACGCCTCGCCGAGATTGTCGAGGCTCGGTTCGAGCAGCAGCGGCAACGCCGACGCGCTGTTGACCTTCAGCGTGACCTGCGGCGCGCTGAAGGTGCCGAAATCGAGTTGATCGCCGTTCCACAGCACGAGTCGCGCCGGTATGTTCGCTTTCGCCCGTACTTCGTCCGCCCACTGTGCCAGCTTCTTTTCCCAGAACATTTGGATTCTCCGTTTGTTCGTTGAATCGAATACAGCCAAGTATCTTGACCGGCGCCCATGCCTTGCGACGTGGGCGCCCGGATGCAACACGAGACACGGCCGGCGCGCGCCGGCACTGCGGCAGCCGCGCTTACGGCGACAGGCGCGAGATCGTCCAGCCCGACCCTGCCGCGGCGTCGCGCGTATAGAGCAGGCGGTCGTGCAGCCGCGACGGGCGGCCCTGCCAGAATTCGATCGCGTCAGGCACGACGCGGTAACCGCCCCAGTGCGGCGGGCGCGGCGGGTTCTCGCCGTAGCGTTCGGTCACGGCCTTTTCGCGCGCTTCGAGCGTCGCGCGGCTGTCGATCACGGCACTCTGCTCGGACGCCCACGCGCCGATGCGCGAGCCGAGCGGGCGCGACGCGAAATAGCGGTCGCTTTCGTCGGCGCTGGTTTTCTCGATCCGGCCTTCGATGCGCACCTGGCGCTCGAGCTCGATCCAGTAGAACAGCAGCGCCGCATGCGGATTGGCGGCGAGATCGCGGCCCTTGCGGCTTTCGTAATTGGTAAAGAAGACGAACCCGCGTTCGTCGACACCCTTGATGAGCACGATTCGGGCCGACGGCCGGCCGTCGTCGCCGACGGTGGCGAGCGTCATCGTGTTGGGCTCGGGGAGCTTGGCGGCGAGCGCCTCCTTGAACCAGCGATCGAACTGGGCGAAGGGGTTGGGGGCGGCATCGGCTTCGTCGAGCGAAGCACGCGAATAATTGATACGGAGATCGGCGAGAGTCGTCATGTTATGCAAACGCTTCAATCTGGGGCCAGTATAGCGAACGCGCGAGAATCGTGCGTGCACAGGGACGCGTGTCGGCGGGGAGTTCAGGCAAAATAGAGGGCTGCACGACTTACGTTTTCCTTGCTGCCATGTCCGCTGCCGACACTGCCCCGCACAGTTCCTCTGATCTTACCCCGAGCCCGACAATCCAGCTTGACGTGGATCGCGAGCGCCGCTTCGGCGGCATCGCGCGCTTGTACGGCGCCCCCGCGCTCGCCGCGTTCGAACGCGCGCACGTCGCCGTGATCGGCATCGGCGGCGTCGGGTCGTGGACGGCCGAGGCGCTCGCGCGCAGCGCGATCGGCACGCTGACGCTGATCGACCTCGACAACGTCGCGGAAAGCAATACGAACCGGCAGATCCATGCGCTCGACGGCAATTACGGCAAGCCGAAGGTCGACGCGATGGCCGAGCGGATCGCGCTGATCGATCCCGCGTGCCGTGTGAACCGGATCGAGGATTTTGCGGAACCCGACAACTTCGACGCGCTGCTCGGCGGCGGCTTCGACTACGTGGTCGACGCGATCGACAGCGTGCGCACGAAGGTCGCGCTGATCGCGTGGTGCGTCGCAAAAGGGCAGCCGCTCGTCACGGTCGGCGGCGCGGGCGGACAGCTCGACCCGACGCGCATCCGCATCGACGATCTCGCGCTGACGATCCAGGATCCGCTGCTGTCGAAGGTGCGCGCGCAGTTGCGCAAGCAGCACGGCTTTCCGCGCGGGCCGAAGGCGCGTTTCAAGGTGAGCGCCGTGTATTCGGACGAGCCGCTGATCTATCCGGAAGCGGCCGCGTGCGACATCGAGGACGGCGCGGAGCCGTCCGCCGCCGCGCATGTCGCGGGGCTCAACTGCGCGGGGTTCGGTTCGAGCGTATGCGTGACCGCGAGCTTCGGCTTCGCGGCCGCCGCGCATGCGCTGCGGGCAGTCGCGGCGCGCGCCGCGGGCTGATCGGCGAGCAGATCGACACGCGGAGGAATGTCGCGGCGCGGCAGATCCGCCGTGCCGCGACAAGGCGATTCGGCCAGGCCGTCGCGGCCCGGCCGGTCGTTCGTCAGTTGAGCGCCATGCTCAGCTTGCGCCGCCATGCGGCGACGAGTTCGGGGCGATCGCCCGCCAGCTCGAACACCGAGATCATCGTGCGGCGGCCGAGGTCGTCGCCATACGCGCGGTCGCGCAACACGATTTCCAGCAACTGCTCGAGCGCGCCTTCGTATGCGCGTCGCGCGATCAGGCTCTGCGCGAGGTCGAAGCGTGCGTCCAGATCGGCCGGATTCGCCGCGATGCGCGCTTCGAGCGCGTCGGTCGGCGGCAGGTCGGCCGTCGCGTCGAGCGCATCGAAACGGGTCTTGATCGCCTGGTAGCGCGGATCGCCGCTCTGTATGGTCTGCGGCGACAGGCGCTCGGCCTCGGCGCGCGCGGCGTCCACCTGGTTGTTCGCGAGCAGCAGTTCGACCAGGTCGAGCCGTGCATCGTCGAAGCCGGGGTTCAGCGCGAGCGCCGCTTCGAGGTGGGTCAGCGCATCGTCGTAGCGCGATTCGGCGATCGCGTCTTGCGCGGCGCGGCGCTCGGCTTCGTCGGGCGCCGGCAGCAGCCGGTCGAGGAACGCGCGCAACTGGCCTTCCGGCAGCACGCCGATGAACTGGTCGACGGGACGCCCGTCGGCGAACGCGATCACGTGCGGGATGCTGCGTGTCTGGAAGTGCGCGGCGAGTTCCTGGTTCTCGTCGACGTTCACCTTCACGAGCTTCCAGCGGCCTTCGTAGTCGGCTTCGAGCTTTTCGAGCAGCGGACCGAGCGTCTTGCAGGGGCCGCACCACGGCGCCCAGAAGTCGACCAGCACGGGCGTGTCCAGCGACGCCTCGATGACGTCTTTCTCGAAAGTGGCAAGCGTGGTGTCCATGTCGTTCTCTTCCGTTCGAATGTCGTCAGGATGGGGGCAGCGTGCCCCTTTTTCAACGCGGCTTCGATTCGGGCAGCGGAATCCACTCGGTTTCGCCGGGCACCTTGCCCATTTCCTGGTTCGTCCACGCCTGTTTCGCGCGCTCGATCGCGTCGCGGCTGCTGGCGACGAAGTTCCATTCGATGAAGCGCTCGCCGTCGATCTTCGCGCCGCCCAGCAGCATCGCGCGCGCGCCGCCGCCGCCGCTCGCGAGCGTGACGGTGGCGCCGGGCGCGAGCACGGCCATCTGTTCGGCCGGCACCGGCGTGCCGTCGATCGAGAGGTCGCCGTCGACCACGTAGACCGCGCGCTCCTCGTGCGACGCGTCGAGTTCGAGGCGGCCGCCGGCCGCGAATTCGGCGGCCACGTACAGCGTGCGCGAGAACGTCGTGACGGGCGAGCGCAGGCCGAACGCGTCGCCGGCGATCACCGTCAGCGACACGCCGTTCTCGTCGCGCTTGGGCAGCGTGTCGGCCGCATGGTGCTCGAACGACGGCTCGGTGGTCTCGTGGGCGACGGGCAGCGCGACCCAGGTCTGGATCCCGTGCACCGTGTGGCCGCTCGCGCGCTGAGCGTCGGGCGTGCGCTCCGAATGTACGATGCCGCGACCGGCCGTCATCCAGTTCACGTCGCCCGGCACGATCTCCTGCAGCGAGCCGAGGCTGTCGCGGTGCAGGATCGCGCCGTCGAACAGATAGGTGACGGTGGCGAGCCCGATGTGCGGGTGCGGGCGCACGTCGAGCCCGGTGCCGGCCGGCAGCGTCGCGGGCCCCATGTGATCGAAGAAGATGAACGGACCGACGAGGCGCGCGGCGAGCGCGGGCAGCGTGCGGCGCACCTGCAGGTTGCCGATGTCGCGAACATGCGGCTTGAGCAGGGCTTTGATCGAATCGGTCATGGCGGGCCTCGTGGGCAACGGCTGGAATGCCGGTCATTGTACTGGCGGCGCGGTGGCGACGTGCGTGACGGGGCGCGGGCGCAATGTTTCCTCCCCGCGATGCGGACGTGCGGGCACGCGTCGTGCGGCCGCCATGTCGTTGCCCGTCGCCGATTCCATGCGCGCCGCGCGGGTATCGGGCCGCACGGCGAAATTGGGTAGACTGAGCGGCTTCAGGAAACCATCCGACAATTGAGGAGACGCCGATGATGGCCCCGAAGGACTTGCTGCTCGCGCTGGTCGTGATCCTGGCGTGGGGCGTGAACTTCGTCGTGATCAAGGTCGGCCTGCACGGCATGCCGCCGATGCTGCTCGGCGCGCTGCGCTTCACGCTCGCGGCGGTGCCCGCGGTGTTCTTCGTGCGTCGGCCGCAGATCCCGTGGCGGATGCTGATCCTGTACGGCGCGACGATCCAGCTCGGCCAGTTCGCGTTCCTGTTCACCGGCATGTACGTCGGCATGCCGGCCGGCCTTGCGTCGCTCGTGCTGCAGTCGCAGGCATTCTTCACGCTCGTGTTCGCGATGGTGTTCCTCGGCGAGCGGCTGCGCGTGCAGAACCTGATCGGGCTCGCGATCGCCGCGGGCGGGCTCGTGGTGATCGCGGCGCAGGGCGGCCGCGCGATGACGCTCGCGGGCTTCCTGCTGACCATCTGCTCGGCCGCGATGTGGGCGTTCGGCAATATCGTCACGAAGAAGGTCGGCAAGGCCAATCTGGTGTCGCTCGTCGTGTGGGCGAGCCTCGTGCCGCCCGTGCCGTTCTTCCTGCTGTCGCTCTGGTTCGAGGGGCCGCAGCGAATCGGCGCCGCGCTGGCCGGGCTCGACGGCGCGTCGATCTTCGCGGTCGTCTATCTCGCGTTCGTCGCGACGCTCGTCGGCTACGGCCTGTGGAGCCGCCTGATGTCGCGCTATCCGGCCGCGCAGGTCGCGCAGTTCTCGCTGCTGGTGCCGGTCGTCGGGCTGGCGTCGTCGGCGCTGCTGCTCGACGAGCATCTGACGGACGCGCAGCTGATCGGCGCCGCGCTCGTGATGGGCGGGCTCGCGGTGAACGTGTTCGGCGGAAAGCTGGTGCGCCGCTTCGCGACGTCGTGACGCGCCGGCACGCAGCGCGTGCCGGCGGCGGGGAAGGGCGGCCGGTCAGGCCATCCGGTTCTTCGCGAGCGGCGGATTCGCGGCGAAGTAACGCTTGATGCCGCGGAAGATCGCGTCGGCCATCTCGTCGCGATAGCTGTCGTCGTTGAGCCGGCGTTCTTCGTCAGGGTTGCTGATGAACGCGGTCTCGACGAGGATCGACGGAATGTCGGGCGCCTTCAGCACCGCGAACCCGGCCTGCTCGACCGAGCCCTTGTGCAGCTTGTTGATGCCGCCGACTTCCTTCAGCACGTAGTTGCCGTAGCGCAGCGAATCGCGGATCTGCGCGGTCGTCGACATGTCGAACAGCGCGCGGCTGACTGCCGCGTCCTGTGTCTTGATGTTGATGCCGCCGATCAGGTCGGACGAGTTCTCCTTGTTCGCGAGCCAGCGTGCCGCGGCGCTCGACGCGCCGTGATCGGACAGCGCGAACACCGACGAGCCGCGCGCGGACGGTGTCGTGAATGCATCGGCATGAATCGACACGAACAGGTCGGCGCCGACGCGGCGCGCCTTCTGCACGCGCACGTTCAGCGGCACGAAGAAATCCGCGTCGCGCGTCATCATCGCGCGCATGTTCGGCGCGCCGTCGATCTTCGCGCGCAGCTTCTTCGCGATGTCGAGCGCGATGTGTTTTTCGTACGTGCCGCCGCCGCCGATCGCACCCGGATCCTCGCCGCCGTGGCCCGGATCGATCGCGACCGTCAGCAGGCGCACGGTGCCGCCCTTGCCCGATTTCGGCGCGGTGAACTTGTAGGTGTCGCCGTCGTCTTCGCTGTCGTCGCGGCGTGCGATGACGGGCGGCGGCTTGACGGCCGGCTTCGCGGGCGCGGAAGGTGTCGCGGCGGCCGGCGGCGTGCGCGGGGTGGTCGGCGTGTTCTGCGCGAAGCGCTGGAAGAATGCGTCGCTGTTGTCGCCCGCGGCGGGCGGCGGCGCGGCGGGGCCCGCGAGCGTGGTCGGCGGCTGCACCTGCTGCGCGCGCGCGCTGTCGTTGAGCGCCTGCTCCTTGCGCTCCGTCTGCGCGATCAGGTCGGTCAGCGGATCGGGCGCGACGGCCGGATACAGGTCGAACACGAGCCGGTACTTGTAGGTGCCGACCGGCGGCAGCGTGAACACCTGCGGCTTCACCGAGCCTTTCAGGTCGAACACCATCCGCACGACGTGCGGTTGATACTGGCCGACGCGCACCGACTGGATCTGCGGATCGTTCGGCGCGATCTTCGACACGAGGTCGCGCAGCGCCTGGTCGAGATCGAGTCCGTTCAGGTCGACGACGAGCCGGTCGGGACCCTGCAACAGCTGTTGGCTATTCTGCAGCGGCTGGTCGGATTCGATCGTGACGCGCGTGTAATCGCGCGCGGGCCACACGCGCACGCCGAGCACCGACGATGCGTGCGCGAGCCGCGGCGCGGCGAGACCGAGCACCAGCGTCGACGCGCCCGCGCGCAGGATCTGACGGCGCCGCCAGTTGTGCGTCGCGGTAGCCGCCGATTCGATCGAGCGGAACGGTTTGATCAACATCTTTCGAGACATGCCTTTCCTGAAGCGCTGAACGCCCGGACGGTGAGGGCGCGGCCGTCGCCATCCACGTCGAGCGAGAAAACCAGATCGGGCACGCCGAGCAGGGTGCCCGCCTGTTGCGGCCATTCGACGAGGCAGATCGCGCTGGAATTGAAATATTCGCGAAAGCCGGCGTCGGACCATTCGGCCGGATCGTTGAATCGATACAGATCGAAGTGATAGACCTCAAGTTCCCCATCGTCGCGTGCGAATGCGTATGGTTCGACGAGCGTGTAGGTCGGGCTGCGCACGCGCCCGTGGTGGCCGAGGCCGCGCAGGATCGCGCGCACGAGGGTCGTTTTGCCCGCGCCGAGGTCGCCGATCAGCTGGATCTGCAACCCGTCGAACGCGTGTGCATGGGCGAGTTCGCTACGTGCCGCGTCGAGCGCGTGCGCGAAGCGGGTGCCGAAGGCCTCGGTCGCCGCTTCGTCGGCGAGTGCGATCACGCGCTCCGCGAGCGGGACGGGCAGCGTGTCGGCATGAGGCGTATGGGGCGTGGCTGGCATTCTCGTAAAATAGTGCGATGAACCGATTACCGGAACTCGCCGCATCCGACAGACCTTCGACACGTGCCGAAGGCGCGACGCCATGCGCGCTCGATGATGCGACGTTGACAGCGCTCGCCGCGCGCATCAGGGCGTGGGGGCGCGAATTGGGTTTCGGGGCGATCGGCATCAGCGATACCGATCTCTCGGATGCCGAAGCGGGCCTCGCCGCCTGGCTGGAAGCCGGGTACCACGGCGAAATGGATTATATGGCGAAACACGGGATGAAACGCGCGCGGCCGGCCGAACTTGTGGCCGGTACGCGACGCGTGATCTCGGCGCGACTCGCCTATCTGCCGGCCGAAACGCTCGCCGCCGACACCCCCGACGCGTCATCCGGCGCGCTCGTGCCGCACGACTGGCGCGCACGCGAGCGCGCGCGTCTCGACGATCCGCAGGCGGCCGTCGTGTCGATCTACGCGCGCGGCCGCGACTATCACAAGGTGCTGCGCAACCGGCTTCAGACGCTCGCGGAGCGCATCGAGCGCGAGATCGGCGCATTCGGCTACCGCGTGTTCACGGATTCGGCGCCGGTGCTCGAGGTCGAGCTCGCGCAGAAGGCCGGCGTCGGCTGGCGCGGCAAGCACACGTTGTTGCTGCAGCGCGACGCGGGTTCGCTGTTCTTCCTCGGCGAGATCTACGTCGACGTGCCGTTGCCGACCGACGCGCAAACCGCGCCCGACGTCGCGCCCGAGACGCCCGGCGCGCACTGCGGCAGTTGCACGCGCTGCATCGGTGCGTGCCCGACCGGCGCGATCGTCGAACCGTATCGCGTCGACGCGCGCCGTTGCATTTCCTACCTGACGATCGAACTGAAAGGCAGCATTCCGGAGCCGCTGCGGCCGATGATCGGCAACCGCGTATACGGCTGCGACGACTGCCAGCTCGTGTGCCCGTGGAACAAGTTCGCGCAGGCCGCGCCCGTCGCCGATTTCGACGTGCGGCACGGGCTCGACCGCGCGACGCTCGTCGAGCTGTTCGGCTGGGATGCCGACGCGTTCGACACGCGCATGCAGGGCAGCGCGATCCGGCGCATCGGATACGAAAGCTGGCTGCGCAATCTGGCGGTCGGCCTCGGCAATGCGTTGCGCGCACCGGCCGACCGGCTCGCGCCCGATGCGCGCGACGCGATCGTCGCCGCGTTGCGTGCACGGGCCGACGATCCGTCGCCGGTCGTGCGCGAGCATGTCGAATGGGCGCTGCGTGCCGCATGAAGGCGGCGTAAAGTGTCGTCGGCGCGCGGGGGCGCCGCGCGTTTCACCGGTGAGGAGAAGCTCATGTTCAACGCAGTCATCGACGCACCGTTCGGCAAGGTCGGCATTCGCACCGATGCCGCGGTGGTGCGCGAGATCGTCTATCTGCCCGAGTCGGTCAAATCGGTCGATCCGGACTCGCCGCTCGCGCAGCGCGCGGTCGAGCAGATCGAACGTTATTTCGAGCGCGCGTCGGCGCGTTTCGACCTGCCGCTCGCCGACGTCGGCAGTGCTTTCCAGCATCGCGTGTGGAACGTGATCAGCGACATTCCGCCGGGCACGGTGCTGACCTACGGGCAGGTCGCGAAGCGGATCGGCAGCGCGCCGCGCGCGGTCGGCCAGGCGTGCGGCGCGAACTATTTCCCGCTCGTGATTCCGTGCCATCGCGTCGTGGCGGCAGGCGGCCTCGGCGGCTTCGCGAACCACGACGACAATGGCTATTACCAGAAAGTGAAGCGCTGGCTGCTGGCGCACGAAGGCGTGCCGTACTGATGAGTGAACCCTTGCTTTCCCCCGATTCCGACTCCGCGCCCGACGCCAATGGCGACGAGGCCGCGGCTTCGCCCGCGCTGCTCGCGAGCCGCGCGTCGATCGACGTGTTCTGCGACGCGCTGTGGCTCGAACACGGGCTCGCGCGCAACACGCTCGATGCGTACCGACGCGATCTGATGCTGTTTTCGCACTGGCTGGCCGCGACGCACGACGCGTCGCTCGACTCGGTCGACGAAGCGATGGTGACCGGCTACATCGCCGCGCGCAGCGACGGCAAGGCGACGTCGTCGAACCGGCGGTTGTCGGTGTTCCGTCGCTATTACGGCTGGGCCGTACGCGAGCATCGCGCGAGCGCGGACCCGACGCTGCGGATCACGTCGGCGAAACAGGCCGCGCGGTTTCCGTCGACGCTGTCCGAGGCGCAGGTCGAAGCGCTGCTCGGCGCGCCCGACATCGGAACGCCGCTCGGCCTGCGCGATCGCACGATGCTGGAGCTGATGTACGCGAGCGGGCTGCGCGTGAGCGAACTCGTCACGCTGAAGACCGTCGAGGTCGGGCTCAACGAGGGCGTCGTGCGGGTGATGGGCAAGGGCTCGAAGGAACGGCTCGTGCCGTTCGGCGAAGTCGCGCACGGCTGGATCGAGCGCTACCTGCGCGACGCGCGGCCCGCGCTGCTCGGCGCGCGCGCGGCCGACGCGCTGTTCGTGACCGGACGCGGCGACGGGATGACGCGCCAGCAGTTCTGGAACATCATCAAGCGCCACGCGCAGCAGGCCGACGTGCGCGCGCACCTGTCGCCGCATACGCTGCGGCACGCATTCGCGACGCATCTGCTGAACCACGGCGCCGACCTGCGTGTCGTGCAGTTGCTGCTCGGCCACAGCGACATCTCGACCACGCAGATCTACACGCACGTCGCGCGCGAGCGGCTGAAGACGCTGCACGCGCAGCACCACCCGCGCGGCTAGCGCGGCGCGCGTCGGCCACACGCGGGATGGGGCCCGCGCCCGCGCGTCACGCGAGTTCGCGCAACTTGTGCTTCAGCACCTTGCCCGTCGATGCGGCGGGCAGCGCATCGAGCACGCGGATGCGCGCGGGGCGCTTGTAAGGCGCGAGCCGTTCCGCGCACCACGTCTGCAGCGCGGCCTCGGTCGCGGTCGCGCCCGGCACCAGTTCGACGAATGCGAGCACTTCCTCATTGCCCTCGACCGCGCGTCCGACGACGGCCGCCTGCACGACGTCCGGGTGCGCGTTCAGCACCTGTTCGACTTCGACCGGATACACGTTGAAGCCCGAGCGGATGATCAGCTCCTTGCTGCGGCCCGCGATCGTCACCGAGCCGTCGGCTTCCTGGCGCGCGAGATCGCCGGTGCTCAGCCAGCCGTCGGGCGACACGGCCGCGCGCGTGGCCTCCGCGTTGCGGTAGTAGCCGAGCATCACGTTCGGACCGCGCACGCGGATTTCACCCACTTCGCCCTGCGGCACGTCGGCGCCGTCCGGCGCGACGATCCGCATCTCGACGCCCGGGATCGGCATGCCGACCGAGCAGTCGGCACGCGGCGCGTCGAGCGGCGTCTGCGTGATCGTCGGGCTGCTCTCGGTCATTCCGTAGCCGTTGTGCAGCGGCACGCCGTACACGCGCTCGACGCGCGCCTTCAGGTCGGCGTCGAGCGGCGAGCCGCCCGAATACGCGAAACGCAGCCGCGGCGCGCGCCACGCGTGCGCGTGCGTGTGCAGGTGCTCGAGCAGCTTCGCGTGCATCGCGGGCACGCCCTGGAAGATCGTCACGCCTTCGTCGGCAAGCGCGACGCGCACGGCTTCCGGCGAGAAGCGCGGCGCGAGCCGCAGCGTCGCGCCCGCGTACAGGCTGCCGAGGCAGACCGACGCGAGCCCGTACACGTGCGACACGGGCAGCACCGTGTAGACGATGTCGTCCGGCGACACGCGGCGCAGCGCGCTCGACGTCGCCGCGATGAACAGCAGGTTGCGGTGCGACAGCATCACGCCTTTCGGCGAACCCGTCGTGCCGGTCGTGTAGATCAGCGCAGCGCATTGCGCGGCGCCATCGGCCGCCACCGGTTCGTCGGGCGCGCTCGGGTCGACGCGGTACGACCACGCGCCGATGTCGACCGGCAGCGCGTCGGCCGGCGTCGCGTCGTGGCGCGCCGCGTGTGCGCGCGCATCGGGCGATGCCTCCGTCGCGAACGCGATCAGCTTCGGCCGCGCATGCGCGGCGATCGCATCGAGTTCGCCGGCCGACAGCCGCGCGTTCGACACGAGCGCCCATGCGTCGACGCGCGCCGCCGCGAACAACAGCACGATCTGCGCGATGCTGTTTTCCGCGACGATCATCACGCGATCGCCGCCGTGCACGCCGAGGCGCGCGAGCCGCTCGGCAGCCGCATCGACCGCGCGCGACAGCTCGCCGTACGACAGGCGGCGCGCGTCCTCGATCAGCGCCGGATGCGCGGGCGCTTGCGCGGCCCAGCGGGCGGGCACGTCGGCGATGCGCTCGGGCAAGGCGGCGAGCAGCGCCGGGACGTCGAGCGGCGCGGATGAACGGACAGGCGAGGACATGGCGTCTCCAGAAGAAGGGCCGGGCGGCGGCGCGGCAAGTTTTGCGAACGATCGTGCCATGACGGCGGGCGCGCCACAATCGGCCAATCGGGCAATAGCACTTCGCGATGTGCGCAATGATGATGGACGGGCGCGCCGCGGCGACGGGTGCTCGCCCGGGACACCGGTGCAAAAGGGCCACGAGTATACCGCCGGTGCGCGGCATGCCGCCCCGAGCACCGGACGGTGCGGTCGTGTGTCGACGCCCGCCCGCCGGTCGTTCGCCATTAAAATGCCGCCATGAGCAAATCCAGACACGTGTCCGAGACACCCGCGACCCAGCTGCTGCGCCGCCACGGCGTCGCCTTCGGCGAGCATCCGTACGATTACGTCGAGCACGGCGGCACCGGCGAGTCGGCGCGCCAGCTCGGCGTCGACGAACACAGCGTCGTGAAGACGCTCGTGATGGAGGACGAGCACGCGAAGCCGCTGATCGTGCTGATGCACGGCGACCGCACGGTGTCGACCAAGAACCTCGCGCGGCAGATCGGCGCGAAGCGCGTCGAGCCGTGCAAGCCCGACGTCGCGAACCGCCATTCCGGCTATCTGGTCGGCGGCACGTCGCCGTTCGGTACGCGCAAGACGATGCCCGTGTACGTCGAGTCGACCATCCTCGAATTGCCGACGATCTACCTGAACGGCGGCCGCCGCGGCTATCTCGTCAGCCTCGCGCCGACGGTGCTCACGACACTGCTCGGCGCGACGCCCGTCCAGTGCGCGAGCGTCGACTGAGGGTTTCACCTTCGTGGCAGGCCGTGCTCGTTCGGTAGAATGAGCGCCGTTTCGGCCGGTCGGCCCGCACGGCCGGCCGCCACGGCCCGCCGGCGGTTCGCCGCGACGGCGCCCGCCGCAACCGGCCGGCATGCCGTGCCCGGCCGCCCCTTCACCGATACGTTGAAAGAAGAGTTCTCCGCATGCAGATCCTGCTCGCCGCACTTGTTGCCTACCTGATCGGTTCGGTGTCGTTCGCCGTCGTCGTCAGCGCCGCGATGGGCCTGGCCGATCCCCGTTCGTACGGGTCGAAGAATCCCGGCGCGACCAATGTGCTGCGCAGCGGCAACAAGAAGGCCGCGATCCTGACGCTCGTCGGCGATGCGTTCAAGGGCTGGCTCGCCGTCTGGCTCGCGCGGCACTTCGGGCTGTCCGACGTCGCCGTCGCGTGGGTCGCGATCGCCGTGTTCATCGGCCACCTGTATCCGGTGTTCTTCCGCTTCCAGGGCGGCAAGGGCGTCGCGACCGCGGCCGGCGTGCTGCTCGCCGTGCATCCGGTGCTCGGCCTGGCGACCGCGCTGACCTGGTTGATCGTCGCGTTCTTCTTCCGCTATTCGTCGCTCGCGGCGCTGGTGGCGGCCGTGTTCGCACCGGTGTTCGACGTGTTCCTGTTCGGCACCGGCCACAACCCGGTCGCGTGGGCCGTGCTCGCGATGAGCGTGCTGCTCGTGTGGCGCCACCGCGGCAACATCTCGAAGCTGCTGGCGGGGCAGGAAAGCCGGATCGGCGACAAGAAGAAAGCTGCGTCCGACGGTGGTGCGCAGGACGGCGGGAAGGTCTGAGGAAGGGGATGACTGCCGCCGCCCGCCGGGGCGCCCTGCGCGCGGGGCCCGGCGGCGCGGCATGGCCGGTCGACGGCGTCGATCAGTCGCGGAAGTTGTTGAAGTCGAGCGGGGTGTCGGTCACGTCCTTGCGCAGCATCGCGATCACGCTTTGCAGGTCGTCGCGCTTCGTGCCGGCCACGCGCACCGCGTCGCCCTGGATGCTCGCCTGCACCTTGATCTTGCTGTCTTTCACGAGCCTGACGATCTTCTTCGCGAGGTCGCCCGTCACGCCCTTCTTCACGGTGACGATCTGCTTGACCTTGTCGCCGCCGATCTTCTCGACCTTGCCGTAGTCGAGGAAGCGCACGTCGACGTTGCGCTTCGCGAGCTTGTTGATCAGCACGTCCTTGACCTGGCCGAGCTTGAAATCGTCGTCGGCGAACAGCGTCAGCTCGCGCTCCTTCTGCTCGACGCGCGCGTCGGAGCCCTTGAAGTCGAAGCGCGTCGAAATTTCCTTGTTCGACTGCTCGATGGCGTTCTTCACTTCAATCATGTTCGCTTCGGAAACGACGTCGAACGATGGCATGGCATTCTCCCTTGAGATGCGGGTGCCCGGCTCGCGCGCGGGCACTCGCTATAATTGCGGACTGTTTGCCATTTTACCGATGCCCCTCCGTTTGCCCAAGGCCGGCCGTGAGCCCGCCCGGCGGACGTGACCGCGAATGCCGATGCCTCCTGACGATTCCGCCCTGTCGCTGCTCCCCGACCATCCGCTTGCCGCGCACAATACGTTCGGCATCGCCGCGAAGGCGCGCTTTGCCGCGCGCATCACGCAGGCGGCGCAGTTCGAGGCGCTGCACCGCGACCCGCGCGTCGCGTCGCTGCCGCAGCTCGTGCTCGGCGGCGGCAGCAACGTCGTGTTCACGCGCGATTTCGACGGCGTCGTGCTGCTCGACGAGATCGCCGGCCGCCGCGTCGTGCGCGAGGACGACGACGCATGGTACGTCGAGGCCGGCGGCGGCGAGATCTGGCACGCGTTCGTTGCGTGGACGCTCGAGCACGGGATGCCTGGCCTCGAGAACCTTGCGCTGATTCCGGGCACCGTCGGCGCCGCGCCGATCCAGAACATCGGCGCGTACGGCCTCGAGATGAAGACGTATTTCGATTCGCTGGTCGCCGTCGAGCTCGCGACGGGGCGCAGCGAGCACTTCGACGCCGCGCGCTGCGCGTTCGGCTATCGCGACAGCTTCTTCAAGCGGGAAGGGCGCGGCCGCTTCGCAATCGTGGCGGTGACGTTCCGGCTGCCCAAGCGCTGGACGCCGCGGCTCGGCTACGCCGATGTCACGCGCGAGCTCGACGCGCGCGGCATCGCGCCGGACGCGGCGACGCCGCGCGACGTGTTCGACGCGGTCGTCGCGATCCGCCGCGCGAAGCTGCCCGATCCGCTCGTGCTCGGCAACGCGGGCAGTTTCTTCAAGAATCCGGTGATCGACGCCGCGCAGTTCTACGCGCTGCGCGCGCGCGTGCCCGAAGTCGTGTCGTATCCGCAGCCGGACGGGCAGGTGAAGCTCGCGGCCGGCTGGCTGATCGACCGCTGCGGCTGGAAGGGGCGCGCGCTCGGCGCGGCGGCCGTGCACGACCGGCAGGCGCTCGTGCTGGTGAATCGCGGCGGCGCGACGGGCGCCGAGATCCTGGCGCTGGCGCGCGCGATCCAGGACGACGTGCGCGAGCGGTTCGGCGTCGAGCTCGAACCCGAGCCGGTGTGCCTGTAACGCGGCGCTTCGTACCGCGCATTTCATTCGCTCTCGCCGCGTACAAACAAAAAGCGCCGATCGACGATCGGCGCTTTTTTTCGCATGCCGGCCGATGCCGGCGGGCCGCGGGTGCTGCGATCAGTGCTTGAGGCGGCCGAGCAGCAGGAACTCCATCAGCGCCTTTTGCACGTGCAGGCGGTTTTCCGCCTCGTCCCACACGACGCTCTGCGGGCCGTCGATCACGCCGGCCGTCACTTCCTCGCCGCGATGCGCGGGCAGGCAGTGCATGAAGAGCGCGTCCGCGTTCGCGTGGCCCATCATTTCCTCGTCGACGCACCAGTCGGCAAATGCCTGCTTGCGCGCTTCGTTCTCGGCTTCGAAGCCCATGCTCGTCCATACGTCGGTCGTCACGAGATCGGCGCCCTTGCACGCTTCGTTCGGATCGTCGAACACCTCGTAGAACGGCGCGCTGTCCGGCGACACGAGCTTCATGTCGAGCGCGTAGCCCGGCGGCGTCGACAGGCGCAGCTTGAAGCCGAGGATCTGCGCGGCTTCGATCCACGTGTACAGCATGTTGTTGGCATCGCCGACCCAAGCGACCGTCTTGCCGGCGATCGGGCCTCGGTGCTCGTAGTACGTGAAGATGTCGGCGAGCACCTGGCACGGGTGGTATTCGTTGGTCAGGCCGTTGATCACCGGCACGCGGGAGTTTTCCGCGAAGCGCGTGATCACGTCCTGCTCGAACGTGCGGATCATGATGATGTCGACCATCCGCGAGATGACCTGCGCGGAATCCTCGACCGGCTCGCCGCGGCCGAGCTGCGTGTCGCGCGTGCTCATGAACACCGCGTGGCCGCCGAGCTGGAAGATGCCGGCTTCGAACGACAGGCGCGTGCGCGTCGAGCTCTTCTCGAAGATCATCGCGAGCGTGCGGTCGTGCAGCGGGTGATAGGTCTCGTAGTTCTTGAACTTGCGCTTCAGGATACCCGTGCGTTCGAGCACGTACTCGTAGTCTTCCAGCGAGAAATCCTTGAACTGCAGGTAGTGACGAATGGTTTTGGCGGTCATGAAACGAAATACGGCGGGTCTGGACCGGCAGCGGGGCCGGACGGCGCCGCCGTCGGGTGTGGATAACTCAAAGCAGCATAAAGGATTTTCTGTGCTTTGACGAGCCGCGCCGAAAACCGGGGCGGGATCGTCGCGCGCACGCGAGGATGCCGGAAGAGGGGCCGCGAGACGACGCGCGATGTCGCGCTGCGGTATAATCCAAAAGTTTTCTCCAGCCCGGCAGGCAAGGCTCTTCGCGCTCTGCCGGACACAAGCCATGCGCTGCACAAATCCGGTGCGGCGCGCCGGCGGCACGCAGCGACGTCCTGTTTTCGGGATATCGGAGCGCATGTGTCGCCGTCCACTCCAGCTTTGTGTTCGCGTATCCAGGCGCCGTCGCCTGGACATCGCCGGGCCGTCACTTGGGTAACCACATGGCTGAAACCCCTCCGACCGAATTCTTCATCCAGGGCATCACGAAAGACGGGAAAAAGTTTCGCCCGAGCGACTGGTCGGAGCGTCTGGCCGGCGTGATGGCCTGTTTCGGGCCGGGTGCGAGCGGGCCGAACGCGCGCCTGAAATATTCGCTGTACGTGCGCCCGACGATGCTCGGCGACCTGAAATGCGTGATCCTCGATTCCCGGCTGCGCGACATCGAGCCAATGGCGTTCGATTTCGTGCTGAACTTCGCGAAGGACAACAACCTCGTCGTCACCGAGGCGTGCGAATTGCCGGACTACAACGAGAAGAAGTGAGTTCGGCGGGCGAGGGGAGCATCCCGCGCCCGCGTCTGATGGTCGCCCGGCGCGATGCGCAGGCGACGCACGACAAAAAGCCCGCCTAGGCGGGCTTTTTTGCGATCGCAGGAAACAGGAACGCCCGCGAGAGCGGGCGCACCGGATTTACGCTGCTGCCTGCAGACCCTTGACGGCTGCGGCGAGGCGGCTCTTGCTGCGAGCGGCCTTGTTCTTGTGAACGATCTTCTTGTCGGCGATCGTGTCGATCGTCTTCACGGCAGCCTTGAACAGCTCGGCAGCCTTTGCCTGGTCGCCGGCTTCAACAGCCTTGCGAACCGACTTGATCGCGGTACGGAATTTCGAGCGCAGCGCCGAGTTGTGCGAATTTGCCTTCGCGGCTTGGCGGGCGCGCTTGCGTGCTTGTGCGGAGTTAGCCATGACGGTTCCTTATCCTGTCCTGTTTCCAGAGCTTGGAGCCTGACGGCCAAGCGCTGCTTTTCGATCCGTCCCCTGAGAACGATTGCCCAGGGGCGCATAAAAAACGGTGATTTTAACCGAGGCCGAGACATGAAAACGACAGGCGCCGTGCATGTAACAGGCTCAGAAACCGGCGATTATAGCAACAAAATCAAGCGCGTGGCAAGGTCAACGTGACGTCGGCCGGACGGGGGCGCCGGCGACGTGGGCCCTTTTCGGCATCCGTCCGTGCCGGGACACGCAACGTCCGTATAATAAGCGCCCCATGAATCTATTCCGAGCCCTGCTGACGGTCAGCGGCTTCACGCTGCTGTCGCGCGTGACCGGACTGGCCCGCGAGACGCTGATCGCCCGTGCGTTCGGCGCCAGTCAATACACCGACGCGTTCTACGTCGCTTTCCGCATTCCGAACCTGCTGCGCCGCCTGTCCGCCGAAGGCGCGTTCTCGCAGGCGTTCGTGCCGATCCTGGCCGAGTTCAAGAACCAGCAGGGGCACGATGCGACCAAGGCGCTGGTCGACGCGATGTCGACCGTGCTCGCCTGGGCGCTCGCCGTGCTGTCGGTCCTCGGGATCGCCGGCGCGTCGTGGGTCGTGTTCGCGGTCGCGTCCGGCCTGCATACCGACGGGCAGGCGTTCCCGCTCGCGGTCACGATGACGCGGATCATGTTCCCGTACATCGTGTTCATCTCGCTGACGACGCTCGCGTCCGGCGTGCTGAATACCTACAAGAGCTTCTCGCTGCCGGCGTTCGCGCCGGTGCTGCTCAACGTCGCGTTCATCGCCGCGGCGGTGTTCGTCGCGCCGCACCTGAAGGTGCCGGTCTACGCGCTCGCATGGGCCGTCATCGTCGGCGGCGTGCTGCAGTTCATCGTGCAGCTGCCGGGGCTGAAGAAGATCGACATGGTGCCGCTGATCGGCCTCAACCCGGTGCGCGCGCTGCGTCATCCCGGCGTGAAGCGCGTGCTCGCGAAGATGGTGCCCGCGACGTTCGCGGTGTCGGTCGCGCAACTGTCGCTGATCATCAACACCAACATCGCGTCGCGGCTCGGGCAGGGCGCCGTGTCGTGGATCAACTACGCCGACCGCCTGATGGAATTCCCGACCGCGCTGCTCGGTGTCGCGCTCGGCACGATCCTGCTGCCGAGCCTGTCGAAGGCGCACGTCGACGCCGATTCGCACGAGTATTCGGCACTGCTCGACTGGGGGCTGCGCGTCACGTTCCTGCTCGCGGCGCCGAGCGCGCTCGCGCTGTTCTTCTTCGCGACGCCGCTCACCGCGACGCTGTTCAACTACGGCAAGTTCGACGCGCATACGGTCACGATGGTCGCACGCGCACTCGCGACCTACGGGATCGGCCTCGTCGGCATCATCCTGATCAAGATCCTCGCGCCGGGCTTCTACGCGAAGCAGGACATCAAGACGCCCGTGAAGATCGCGATCGGCGTGCTGATCGTCACGCAGATCTCGAACTACGTGTTCGTGCCGCTGATCGGCCATGCGGGCCTCACGCTGAGCATCGGCGTCGGCGCATGCCTGAACTCGCTGCTGTTGTTCCTCGGGCTGCGCAAGCGCGGCATCTACCAGCCGTCGCCGGGCTGGCTGCGCTTCTTCATGCAGCTGATCGGCGCGGCGCTCGTGCTCGCGGGCCTGATGCACTGGTGCGCGATCAGCTTCGACTGGACCGGCATGCGCGCGCAGCCGCTCGATCGCATCGCGCTGATGGCGGCGTGCCTGGTGCTGTTCGCTGCACTATATTTCGGTATGTTGTGGGTGATGGGCTTCAAATACGCTTACTTCAGAAGGCGCGCCAAGTGACGACCGCAATGACCCGCGTCCTCGACTACTTCAGCACGCTCGTGGCGGACGACGACAGTCTGCCCGTCACGGAAACCGCGCTGTCGCTCGCACAGGACGCGTATCCCGACCTCGACCTGCAGGGCACGCTGGCCGAAATCGACATGCTGGCCGCGCGGCTGCGCCGCCGGCTCGCCGACGATGCGGACCTGAAGGACCGCGTCGCCGCGCTGAACGAGTTCTTCTTCCGAGAACTCGGCTTCGCGTGCAATCACAACGATTACTACGACCCCGATAACAGCCACCTGAACGCGGTGCTTAAGCGGCGACGCGGGATTCCGATCTCGCTGTCGGTGCTGTACCTGGAGCTCGCCGAGCAGATCGGCGTGCCGGCGCGCGGCGTGTCGTTCCCCGGCCACTTCCTGCTGCGCGTGACGCTGCCGGACGGCGACCTGATCATCGATCCGACCAACGGCCATTCGCTGTCCGAAGCCGAGATGGTCGAGATGCTCGAGCCGTACGTCGCGCGTGCGGCGGGCGCGGTCGACAGCGCGTTGCGCGCGCTGCTGCAGCCGGCCACGAGCCGCGAGATCATCGCGCGGATGCTGCGCAACCTGAAGACGATCTACCTGCAGACGGAGCGCTGGCAGCGGCTGCTTGCCGTGCAGCAGCGGCTCGTGATCCTGCTGCCGGAACAGCTCGACGAGGTGCGCGACCGCGGCTTCGCCTATGCGCGGCTCGACTATCTGCGCCCGGCGCTCGAGGATCTCGAGCAGTATCTCGGCGAGCGGCCCGATGCGGACGACGCGACCGTCGTCGAATCGCAGGTGACCGAATTGCGGCAGCGGATGCAGCGCGACGACGAGGACTGAGCCGCCGCGGTAGCGCCGAAACGCCGAACGTGAAAACGCCCGCATCGCGGGCGTTTTTCATTTGCAATTGCGAGGCCCTTACTTCGGCTGCATCCGGATCGCGCCGTCGAGGCGGATCACTTCGCCGTTGAGCATCGGGTTTTCGACGATCTGGCGCACCAGCATCGCGTATTCGTCCGGTTTGCCGAGCCGCGGCGGGAACGGCACCATCGCGCCGAGCGCGTCCTGCACGTCCTTCGGCATGCCGAGCAGCATCGGCGTCTCGAACAGCCCGGGCGCGATCGTCATCACGCGGATGCCGCTGCGCGACAGGTCGCGTGCGATCGGCAACGTCATGCCCGCGACGCCGGCCTTTGACGCCGCGTACGCGGCCTGGCCGATCTGTCCGTCGTAGGCCGCGACCGACGCGGTGCTGACGATCACGCCGCGCTCGCCGCCGTCGTTCGGCGCGGTCGCCGCCATCGCAGCGGCCGCGAGCCGGATCATGTTGAAGGTGCCGACCAGGTTCACGTTGATCGTCTTCGCGAATACGTCGAGCGGATGCGCGCCGTCCTTGCCGACAGTTTTCGCGGCGGGCGCGATGCCCGCGCAGTTCACGAGGCCGCGCAGCGTGCCCGCGCGCGTCGCGGCGTCGACGGCCGCCTGCGCATCGGCCTCGCTCGACACGTCGCAGCGCACGAACAGGCCGCCCAGCTCGGTCGCGAGCGCCGTGCCGGCCGCCTCGTTCAGGTCGGCGAGCACGACCTTGCCACCGGCCTGCGCGAGCATGCGGGCCGTTCCGGCGCCGAGGCCCGATGCGCCGCCCGTGATCAGAAAGACGTTGCCGCGAATCTCCATCACTGTCTCCTTGGTTTTGGGTCCGATGCCGGTCGATCGGAGGAAGGGCCGGTGCGCCGGTCCACACGGCGCACGCGTTCGATCGATTGTACGGGGCGCCGTCGCGCGCCGACCAGTGCGGCACGGTCGTGCGAACCCAGGTCAGACGAAACGGCTGCAGCAGACGAAAAAAAAGCCGCCCGGAAGGGCGGCTTGCGGTGCACGACGCTGTGCTTACTTCAGTGCGTCGAACGCACGCTCGCGGATTTCATCGACGCTGCCGAGGCCCGAGATCTTGCGATACTGCGGGGCCTTCAGGCCGTTTTCCTCGCCGCGCTGCGCCCAGTCGCCGTAGTACTTGATGAGCGGCTTGGTCTGCGCTTCGTACACTTCCAGACGCTTCTTGACGGTTTCTTCCTTGTCGTCGTCGCGCTGGATCAGCGGTTCGCCCGTCACGTCGTCCACGCCCTCGACCTTCGGCGGGTTGAACTTGACGTGGTACGTGCGGCCCGACGCCGGGTGCGTGCGGCGGCCGCTCATGCGCTCGACGATTTCCGAGAACGGGACGTCGATTTCGAGCACGTAATCGATCGCGACGCCGGCGTCCTTCATCGCGTCAGCCTGCGCGATCGTGCGCGGGAAGCCATCGAACAGATAGCCGTTCGCACAATCGGCTTCCTTCAGGCGCTCCTTCACGAGACCGATGATCAGGTCGTCCGTCACGAGCTTGCCTTCGTCCATGAAGCGCTTCGCCTCGATGCCGAGCGGCGTGCCGGCCTTGACGGCCGCGCGCAGCATGTCACCCGTCGAGATTTGCGGGATGCCGAACTTTTCCTTGATGAAGTTTGCCTGGGTGCCCTTTCCCGCGCCGGGCGCGCCCAACAGGATCAAACGCATGGTGATATCTCCAGTATGTAGATTCGTATGGCGAGACGTAAAAGCGTCGGCGACAGCGTGCGCGGGGCTTGCCTTGCGCGCGGCGGACCGGTCTGATGCGGCGCGTCGGCGAAAAGCGACGCGCGGCTGCCGGGGCGGGCCGTGGCGGGGTCAAGCGAGGACGCGCGGGTCGCGGACGGCTCGCACAATCGCCTGATTATGCCACGGGTTATTTTGAACCCGGCCGAAAAAGGGCCTGCACGCGTGCGAGATCGGCCGGCGTGTCGATGCCGGCTTCGGGCGCATGTTCGGTGATCAGCACCGCGATGCGCTCCCCGTGCCACATCGCGCGCAGCTGTTCGAGCTGCTCGGCCTGCTCGATCGGCGCCTGTGCGAGCGACGGATAGGTGCGCAGAAAACGCGCGCGATACGCGTAGAGGCCGATGTGACGATGGACCGGAAAGGCCGGTGCCGGCATGGCCGCGACGTCGGGCCAGTGCGGCTGGTACGCATCGCGGCTCCACGGAATCGGCGCGCGTGAGAAGTACATCGCGACGTTGCGCGCGTCGAGCGCGACCTTCACGATGTTCGGGTTGAACACGTCGGCGGCGGCGTGGATCGGGTGCGCCGCGGTCGCGATCGCGCAATCCGGATGCGCGGCGAGGTGCGACGCTACGTCGCGCACGAGCGCCGGGTCGATCAGCGGTTCGTCGCCCTGCACGTTGACGACGACGGTGTCGTCGCTCCACCCGAACGTCGCGGCGACTTCGGCGAGCCGGTCGGTGCCCGACGGATGGTCGGCGCGCGTCAGCACCGCTTCGAAACCGTGCTCGCGGGCCACGTCGAGCACGCTCTGCGCGTCGGACGCGACGAGCACCTGCTGCGCGCCCGCTTCGCGCGCACGCTCGGCGACGCGGACGACCATCGGCTTGCCGCCGAGATCGGCGAGCGGCTTGTTCGGCAGACGCGTCGACGCGAGCCGGGCAGGAATGACGGCGATGAAGGGCTGCGGATGAGTCATCGGGGCTGGGCGGTGAGAAGAGCGGGGCGGGCGGCGCGTCGAAGGCGGGCCGCCCGGGGCAGGGGCCGGCACGCGGCCGCGGCGAACCGCGGCCGGGCGCCGGTGCAGCGCTGCGGCGTCAGCTGCCGGCCGGGCCGGCGGGGTCGACCGGCGTGCCTTCGACGGTCTGGCGTGCTTCGTCGACGAGCATCACGGGGATGCCGTCGCGGATCGGGTAGGCGAGCTTGTCCGCGTTGCAGATCAGCTCCTGCGCGGCGCGGTCATAGTGGAGCGGGCCTTTGCAGATAGGGCACACAAGGATTTCAAGCAGGCGAGCGTCCACGGAGTTTCTCCACAACGAGGGCAATGAGGCGAGGATCAAGCGCGGCTTCGACGGGGACGACCCACAGCCGAGCGTCGCGCCAGGAAGCGCCCAATTTTACTGCATCCTTCTCGGTGATCAGGATCGCATCGACCGCGTCGTCGACGAACGGATTGTTGGCGAACGCGTAGTGGTCGGGCAGCGCGCGCGTCGCCGGTGCGAGGCCGGCCGCGCGCAGCGTCGCGAAGAAGCGTTCCGGCGCGCCGATGCCGGCCGCGGCGAGCACGCGCTCGTTCGCGAACTGCGACAGCGGGCGGCGCAGCGCCGGCTGGTCGAGGTGCCACGCGGCGCCCGGCGTGAGCGTGAGCGCATAGGTGTCGGGCCACGGCGGCAGCGCGCCGCTGTACGGATCGTTGACCAGCGTCGCGTCGCGGTGGCGCGACAGCGGCTCGCGCAGCGGCCCGGCCGGCAGCAGGAAGCCGTTGCCGCCGAGCCGGTGGTCGAACACGACGAGCTCGACCGTGCGGGCGAGACGATAGTGCTGGAGGCCGTCGTCGCTGACGATCACGTCGACGTCCGGGTGCGCGGCGCGCAGCGCCTGCGCGGCCGCGACGCGGTCGGGGCACACCCACACCGGCGCGCCGGTGCGGCGCGCGATCAGCAGCGGCTCGTCGCCGGCCGCGTTCGCGCGCGATGCGGGCGTGACCGCGGTGGGGGCCTTCACGTTCGCGCCGTAGCCGCGCGACACGATGCCCGGCGTGAACCCGGCCGCGCGCAACGCGTCGACGAGCGCGATCACGGTCGGCGTCTTGCCGGTGCCGCCGACGGTCACGTTGCCGACCACGACGACGGGCACGCCGACGTCGACCGGTTGCTTCCAGCCCTGCGCGTAGGCCGTACGGCGCAGCGCCGCGCACAGGCCGAACACGCACGCGAACGGCGTGAGCGCCCAGGCGAGGGCGCCGCGTCGCTGCCATTCGCGCGTGAGCCGTGCTTCGAGCCGCGCGAGCGGGCCGCCGGGCGCGCTCATCGGACCGGATGCGGCGCGTCGTGCACCGCGGCGTGGGACGGATTCATCAAGACGGATTCTCCGTTGGGCGGCGCGTGCCGCAAGGTCTTCGGAAGGCGGCACTCTAGCGCGCCGCACGCGGGCGCGGCAAGCGCGGCCGGGCGACGCATCCGATGGGGGCAGATCGGAGCGGGTTGTGGATAACTCTGTGAAAAACTCCCCGCCCATCCGCGTCAAACGCCCGCCGGATGGACTTCGAATCGGCGTCGAACAAAACTGTAAGGTTTAAAAATATATAAAAATCAACGCGTTACGCGGAATTGTCTGGTTTTTTTCGCGGTTTTCAAGCGTTTTTGGCGGACGATTGCCAGAGTGTGGACACCTTCCGCGTGTTGCAGTGCGCGCGGCCGGCGCTGGACGCCGCGCGCGTGTCGGACTATCGTGTCGCCGCCAGCATTCATCCGACCGCCCATGCTTTCCGACTCCCCTTTTTCCGCTCCCGGCGCCACGCGCGGCGGCGACGAAGTGATTCCCGTTTCGGCGCTCAATCGCGCGATTTCGACGATGCTCGAGCGCTCGTTTCCGCTGCTGTGGATCTCGGGCGAAGTGTCGAATTTCACGCGTGCCGCGAGCGGCCACTGGTATTTCTCGATCAAGGACCAGCAGGCGCAGATGCGCTGCGTGATGTTCCGCGGTCGCGCGCAGTACGCGGAATTCACGCCGCGCGAAGGTGACCGGATCGAGGTGCGCGCGGTCGTCACGATGTACGAGCCGCGCGGCGAAGTGCAGCTCAACGTCGAGGCCGTGCGGCGCACGGGCCAAGGGCGCTTGTACGAGGCGTTCCTGCGGCTGAAGGCGCAGCTCGAGGCGGAAGGGCTGTTCGCAGCCGAGCGCAAGCGGCCGCTGCCGGCGCACCCGCGCGCGATCGGCATCGTCACGTCGCTGCAGGCCGCCGCGCTGCGCGACGTGCTGACCACGCTCGCGCGCCGCGCGCCGCACATTCCGGTGATCGTCTATCCGGCGCCCGTGCAGGGTGCCGGTTCCGCCGAAAAGCTCGTCGCGGCCGTGCAGACCGCGAATGCGCGGCGCGAGGTCGACGTGCTGCTCGTCTGTCGCGGCGGCGGGTCGATCGAGGATCTGTGGTCGTTCAACGACGAAGCGCTCGCACGAGCGATCGCGGCGAGCGAACTGCCGGTCGTCAGCGGCGTCGGCCACGAAACCGATTTCACGATCGCGGACTTCGCGGCCGACCTGCGCGCGCCGACGCCGACCGGCGCGGCCGAGCTCGCGAGTCCGCAGCGCGCGTTGCTGTTGCGCGAGGTTGCCGACCGTCAGCGCGCGCTTGCGCGCAGCCTGGAACGCGGGCTCGAGCAGCGTGCGCAGCAGCTCGACTGGCTCGCGCGCCGGCTGGTCAGCCCGGCCGAACGGCTGCAGCGGCAACGCACGCACGTCGAACAACTGGCGGTGCGGCTCGCGTCGGCGGCGTCGCGGCCGGTGCGCGACGCGCGTGCGCGTTTCGCGCTCGCGCAATTGCGCTGGCAGCGCGCGCGGCCCGATCCGGCGCAGGCGCGTCAGGCGCTCGCCGGGCTGTCGCAACGTCTCGCGGTGGCGCTGCAGCGCCGTCACGAGCGCGATACCGCGCGCGTGTCGGCCTGCGCGGCGCGGCTCGAGGTGCTGAGCCCGCAGCGCACGCTCGAGCGCGGCTATGCGGCGCTGATCGACACGCAGACCGGTCGCGCGGTGCGCGCGCCGAGCGCGCTGAAGCCTCAGCGCCGACTCACCGTGCATCTTGCCGAAGGCTCGGCCGACGTGTCGCTCGCCGACGTGCAGCCGCGGCTGACCGACACGATGTGACGACGGCGGCGTAAGCGAAACGAAGGTCGCGCGCCCGGCGGTCCGGATATACCGGTCGCCGGACGCGGGAACGGATGCTGCGCATCGTCGTCTCGTCCTGCCGGATGAAGCGCCAGCGGCGATTTTCTGCATACCGCGGATAAATGCCCGTGAGTTTGCGGGGATATTCGGACTCGCCTACAATCGGACGCTCGGCAGCATTCAACACAGCCTCCCTACATACTCAACGAAGGAATCGCCATGGCTCATACGCTCCCGCCGCTCCCGTACGCTGAAGACGCACTCGCGCCGACCATCTCGAAAGAGACGATCGAGTACCACTACGGCAAGCATCACCAGGCATATGTGACGAACCTGAACAATCTGATCCCGGGCACGGAATTCGAAAACCTGTCGCTGGAAGAGATCGTGAAGAAGTCGTCGGGCGGCATCTTCAACAACGCCGCGCAAATCTGGAACCACACGTTCTTCTGGAACAGCCTGTCGCCGAACGGCGGCGGCGCACCGTCGGGCGCGCTGGGCGACGCGATCAACGCGAAGTGGGGTTCGTACGACGCATTCAAGGAAGCGTTCACGAAGGCCGCGGTCGGCACGTTCGGTTCGGGCTGGGCATGGCTCGTGAAGAAGGCCGACGGTTCGCTCGACATCGTGTCGACGAGCAACGCCGCCACGCCGCTGACGACGGCCGACAAGCCGCTGCTGACGATCGACGTGTGGGAACACGCGTACTACATCGACTACCGCAACGCACGTCCGAAGTTCGTCGAAGCGTTCTGGAACATCGTGAACTGGGACTTCGCAGCGAAGAACTTCGCGTAAGTCCGGGCATCCTGCGCGCCTCCGCGGCGCGCGGCACACCCCAAAAAAAGCCCTCGTCACGAGGGCTTTTTTGCTTTCGGCGGGCGTGAGTCGACGCGCGTCATTCGCCCGATCAAACGATCATCCCCGACAACCAGCCGAGCGCCGCGCTCGCGATCACGACGGCCCACGGCGGCACGCGCCAGAACACGAGCGCGACGAACGCGACGAGCGCGGCCGCGAAGTCGCGCGGCGACACGATCGTGTCGCTCCACACCGGGTGATAGAGCGCGGCGAGCAGCAGCCCGACGACCGCCGCGTTCACGCCCGCGAGCGCGGCCTGCATGTGCGTGCTGCGGCGCAGGCGTTCCCAGAACGGCGCCGTGCCCGCGACGAGCAGGAACGACGGCGCGAAGATCGACACCAGCGCGATCGTCCCGCCGAGCCAGCCGTTCGGCGCGTCGTGCAGCGATGCACCGAGGAAGGCCGAGAACGTGAAGAGCGGCCCCGGCACGGCCTGCGCGACACCATAGCCGGCGAGAAATGCCGAATCCCCGATCCAGCCCGGCGCGACGACGGCCGCTTGCAGCAGCGGCAGCACCACGTGGCCGCCGCCGAACACCAGCGCGCCGGTGCGGAAGAATGCGTCGACGACGGCGAGCGTGTGCGAGCGCAGCGCGCTCGCCGCCACCGGCAGCGCGACGATCAGCGCGGCGAACAGCACGAGCCACAGCACGCCCGCGCGGTGCGACACGTGCAGCGGCAACGGATCGTGGGCGCCGCGCTCGGGCTGCGGCAACAGCATGAGACCGGCGGCGCCTGCCGCGACGATCACGACCACCTGCAGCCACGCGGCCGGGACGAGCAGCGCGATGCAGGCCGCGATCGCCATCAGCGTGACGCGGCGCGCATCCGGACACAGCGTGCGCGCCATGCCCCACACCGCCTGCGCGATCACCGCGACCGACACGATGCGCAACCCGTGCAACGCGCCTGCCGCGACCGGCATGCCCGTCGCGTGGACGCCGAGCGCGAACAGCATCATCAGCAGCGCGGACGGCAGCGTGAAGCCGAGCCATGCGGCGAACATCCCCGCATAGCCCGCGCGCGACAGGCCGATCGCCATCCCGACCTGGCTGCTCGCCGGCCCCGGCAGGAACTGGCACAGGCCGACGAGATCCGCATAGGCGCGCTCGGTCAGCCAGCCGCGCCGCGTGACGAACGCGTCGCGGAAGTAGCCGAGATGCGCGACGGGGCCGCCGAACGACGTGAGGCCGAGCCGCAGGAACGCGACGAATACGGGCCACGCATGGCGGGACGGAGTGGTGACGGTGGACGTGTTCAAGAGCGGATGCGGGGAGGGCGAACGAGCCGCCACGATAGCGCAATGCGATGACGGCGGGAATGCGGCGTGGCGGCGATTGCGCGGCGGCGTCGGGGTGCGGTCAGTGCGTACCGTCGGACAGGCCGCTCGCGCGGCGCAGCGCGTCGACGTCGACGAGTTCGATTTCGCCGACATGCAGCCGCACGATGCCGTCGGCCTGCAGCGCCTTCAGCAGCTGGTTGGTGGTTTGCCGCGTGAGCGACAGCATCGCCGCGAGCTTTTCCTGCGACAGCCGGATGCGCGTGCGGCCGGCGCTGATTCCGCCGTAGCCGTCGGCGATCATCATCAGCCGCGCGGCAAGCCGCTGCGCGGCCGGCATCACGCTCATCGATTCGACGGTCAGGAAGCTCAGCCGGAGCTTTTGCGCCATCAACAGCGCGAGCTGCCGCCAGTATTGCGGCGTCGCGTCGAGCAACGCGAGCAGCGCGGCCTGCGGGACGTGCAGCAGCAGCGTGTCGTCGAGCGCGATCGCGTCGTGCGTGCGCGGCTGGCCGTCGAACAGCGCGATCTCGCCGAACCATGTGACGGGTTCGGCGACCGTCAGCAGCGCTTCCTTGCCCTGCGGATCGACCGCGCCTATGGTGAGGGAACCGGCCAGCACCGCATACAGCCCGCACGGCGGGTCGCCGCGGCGGAACAGCGCTTGGCCGGCCGGCAGGTGCCGCAACGCGGCGCGGGCGAGCAACGCCTCGCGCAACGCGGGCGGCAGCGCGGCGAACCACGGGTGCGCTTCGAGTTGCGGCAGGTACGGGGCGAG
Organism: Burkholderia sp. RF2-non_BP3; assembly: GCF_001522185.1. Lineage (NCBI taxonomy): Bacteria > Pseudomonadati > Pseudomonadota > Betaproteobacteria > Burkholderiales > Burkholderiaceae > Burkholderia > Burkholderia sp. RF2-non_BP3. The sequence goes on from NZ_LOSU01000043.1 coordinate 246,189, forward strand.
CGGCGAGGGCATGGACACGCGATGTCGGGTAGCTGACAGAGGTTGTCGGGCGTGACGCGCATCATAGCGCCCAATGATCGTTCAGGAGACACCATGAAGACGCTCGAGGATCACCTTTCCCAGTATGCGGCCTACCATCGCGACGCGCGCAACATCGCGACGCATCTGGTCGGCATTCCGATGATCGTGTTCGCGGTCGAGGTGCTGCTGTCACGGCCGGCGGTCGGCGTGCTGGCGGGCGTCGCGCTGTCGCCGGCGCTGCTGCTTGCGGTGGCGTTCGCGGTGTTCTACCTGCGTCTCGACCTGCGCTTCGGCTTGGTGATGACCGCGCTGTTCGCGCTCGGCCTGTGGGCCGCGCAGACGCTCGCGGTGCTGCCGACCGCGCAATGGCTCGGGATCGGCATCGGCGCGTTCGTGGTCGGCTGGATCGTGCAGTTCGTCGGGCACTGGTTCGAGGGGCGCAAGCCCGCGTTCGTCGACGACCTGGTCGGCCTGATGGTCGGGCCGCTGTTCGTCGTCGCCGAAGTCGCGTTCTTCGCGGGCCTGCGCGGCGACGTGCGCCGCGAAGTCGAGCGGCGCGCGGGCCCGGTTCACGGCGGCGTGCACTCGCATGTCTGACACGCCGGCCGCGCCGGTCTGCGGGTTCGGCGCATGCTCGACCGATCCGGCCGGCAAAGCCGCCAGGGCCGCCGCGCGGCTCGTGCTCGCCGCATAGGACCCCGCGCCACACCACGCGCGATGCGCAACGGCTAAGATGCGGGATGCGTCGCACGACAGGACGCGTACGCGGAGCAATCGCCATGGTGGATCGCCCGACTCTCGATGCCTACGAAGCCCATGCCGCGCAATACGCGCAGGACTGGCTCGACCAGGCCGCCCCCGACGACATGTATGCGCTGCTCGAGCAGTATTTCTCGCCGGGGCCGACCGCCGACGTCGGCTGCGGCGCGGGGCGCGACACTGCGTGGCTCGCGTCGCAGGGATTCGACGTGCGCGGCTACGATGCGAGCGCGGCGCTGCTCGCCGAGGCACGCTTGCGTCACCCGTCGCTGACGTTCGAACTGGCCGCACTGCCGGCGCTCGCGGGCGTGCCGTCCGGCGCGTTTCGAAACGTGTTGTGCGAGACGGTCGTCATGCATCTCGAGCAGGCCGATGCCGCCGCGGCGGCCGCGCGGCTGGCCGCGCTGCTGATGCCCGGCGGCACGTTGTACCTGAGTTGGCGGGTGGCCGGCAACGGCGCGTTGCGCGACGAGCGCGGCCGCTTGTATACACCGCTCGATTCGGCGCGCATGCACGCGGCGCTGGGCCCCGGCATGCACGTGATCGACGAGCACGAGGTGGTCAGCGCATCGTCCGGCAAGCGCGTGCATCGGCTGATCGCGCGCCGGGACGACGCCATCGATGGCGCCGCATGAGCGCGGCGCGCGAACTCATTCGCGGTTGAGCGCCGCTTCCCAGTTGATGTCGACGCACAGCACCTGCATGCCGGTCGCGGCCGGCGCGGCGATCGATGCGGTCACGCACAGGTGCGCTTCGTTGATCGACAGGTACGGCGGCGTCAGATGCACGCGGCCCGGCGCGCGCATCGCGTGGATGAAGTAGGGGCGGCGCTCCCAGCTCGCGCCTTCCGAATGCAGCAGCGGCCGGAAGCGTTTCGCCCGCTGCGATACGCTGCCGCGCGCGAGCACGTTGTCGCCGATCTGGCGGCCCGATGCGTCGAGCAGGAAGCAGCGCGCGGTTTCCGGCAATCCGAGCACGGCGCCGGCCGCGTCGATCAGCGATTCGCCCGCGACGAGCTTCCGGCTCGCTTCCTCCAGCGCGGCGACATACGGCGCGAGGCGTTCGGCCTGCGTGCGCTCGCGTTGCGCGACGCGCAGCCGCAACGCGGCCGACAGCGTATCCATGCAGCCCGCGGCGGCCTGCGGCTGCACGGGGTCGACGCTCGGCCCCGCGAAGTACTGCCCTTGCACGAAATCGACATCGCATTCGAGCGCGATCAGCGCGTCGCGCTCGGTCGAGAGCCCGCCCATCAGCACGAGCTGGCCGGATTCGTGCAGCAGCGACACGAGCCCCGGCAGCACACGCTCGAGATGCGAGTGTTCGCTCGCCTGGGCGAGGATCCCGCGGTCGAGCGTGACGATGTCGGGATGCAGGTGCCACACGCGGTCGATGTTCGAATGTTTCGCGCCGAAGCCGCCGAGCGCGATCAGGAAGCCGGCCTTGCGCAGGCCGTCGACGATCGCCGCATAGCGCGGCGTCTCGCCGCCTGCCTGCTCGGGCACTTCGAGCACCACGCGATGCGGCGGCAGGCCGAGCGCCTTCAGGTTCGCGAGCAGCGCGTCGCCGTAGACGGTGTCCATCAGCGCGGCCGGATGCAGGCTCAGGAAGAGCCATTCGTCGTGACTGTCGAACGCGTGGAAGTTGCCGAGATGCAGCGATTCGGCGAGCCGGCCGAGCTCGAGCAGGTCGCCGCGCCGCGCCGCCTGCGTGAACACCTCGTGCGACGCGACCTGGCGGCTGTCCTCGTCGTGCGCGCGCAGCGACGCGTGGTAGCCGATCGCGCGGCGGTGCGACACCGAGAAAACGGGCTGGAACACGCTGAACACGGTGTACGCACCGTACAGCACGGTGCGCCGCTTGCCGTCGTCGCCGGCGACGGGGCGGGGCGGCTGAAAGCCGGGTGGATCGATGTCGATCATGCTCATGATGTCGGCCGAAGGAAGACTGCCAGTTTACCTACAGAATAGGCGAGCAAGAAGCATGCACGGCATCGGGCCCCGTGCGAACGCCCCGTCGCGGTCGCCGGGCGCCGCGCGGCGCAGCCATGCTGCACCGACATGGTGCGCGGCGCGCCGTCGTGGGGTTTCCCGGCACGACGCGCGTCGTGCGTCACGCGCGCTCGGACGGATCGGTCTTGTGCTGCGCGCGGGCGCGGATCTCGGGCGCGAGCTGCGCGAAGATCCACGCGGACGCGGCCGTGATGATCCCGACGCAGATGAAGGTCGCGTGGAACGCCGGCAGCGTGTTGCTCGGCGTCACGGTGCGCAGCATTCCGGTGAAGGTGGCGAGCAGCGCGCCCGCGACCGTGACGCCGAGGCTCATCGACAGCATCTGCACGAGCGAGAACAGGCTGTTGCCGCTGCTCGCGCCGCCGGTGCCGAGATCCTTCAGCGTCAGCGTGTTCATCGCGGTGAACTGCATCGAGTTGAAACCGCCGAACAGCGCGAGATGGACGACCTTCACCCACACGGGCACCGTGTCGCGCATCAGCGCGAAGCTCGCCATCATCACGCCGACCATGATCGTGTTCACGAGCAGTACCTTGCGGTAGCCGTGCTGCGTGATCAGCCGCGTGATGATCCGCTTCGAGAACATCCCGGCCGCCGCGACCGGCAGCATCATCAGCCCGGCCTCGAATGCCGAATAGCCGAGGCTCACCTGCAGCAGCAGCGGGATCAGGTACGGCATCGCGCCGCTGCCGATCCGCGCGAACAGGTTGCCGAGCAGGCCCACGCTGAACGTGTGGATCTTGAACAGTTCGAGCGAGAAGATCGGCTGCGGCGCGCGCACCGCGTACAGCCCGTACGCGACGAAGCACGCGAGGCTCAGGATCAGCAGCACGAGCACGGCCGCGTGCTGCATGCCGAGATCGGCGAGCCCGTCGAGCGACAGCGAGATCGCGACCATCCCGATCGTCAGCAGCAGATAGCCCTTCAGGTCGAAGCGGCCGACGGCCGGGTTGCGCGCGTCGGGCATCGAGTAGAACGTCGCGACGCAGCCGGCGACGCCGACCGGCACGTTGATCAGGAAGATCCAGTGCCACGACGCGATCTTCACGAGCCAGCCGCCGAGCGTCGGCCCGATCAGCGGACCGATCAGCCCGGGTACCGCGACGAACGACAGCGCGGCCAGGTAGCGTTCGGCCGGGAACGTGCGCAGCACGGCGAGCCGCCCGACCGGCAACAGCATCGCGCCGCCCACCCCCTGCACGACGCGGAACACGACGAGCTGCGACAGCGTATGCGCGTTCGCGCACAGCAACGAACCGAGCGAGAACACCAGGATCGCGCTGAAGAACACGCGCCGCGTGCCGAACGTGTCGGCGAGCCAGCCCGAGACGGGAATCATCACCGCCATCGTCAGCGAGTATGCGATCACGACCGACTGCATCCGCAACGGCGATTCGCCGAGGCTCGCGGCCATCGACGGCAGCGCCGTGTTGACGATCGTCGCATCGAGCGTCTGCATGAAGAAGCCCGTCGCAACGAGCCAGAGCATCACGGTGAGGTTCTTTTCGCCGGGAGCGGCGGCGGGCGGGCGTTGGAACATGGGGACGGACCGAGGGCGCGGGACAGCCGCCATTGTAGGCAAAGCCGCCGTCCCACGCAGGATCGGCAACGGGTGCGCCGGACGCCCGTCCGTGAACCGGCCGGTACAGTTCAGCCGAAAGTGTCCGCAGGCGTATCTGTCCGTGTGTTGCCGCTGTCCGAAATACTGGTGTCATCGAACCCACGCGACCCGGAGGCGGCCATGCGAGAACTGCGACTCTACGAGATGGACGGCAACGAGCCGGCCGGGCGGTGGCGGATCGTCGATCGCACCGCGCTGCAGGTCGCGGACGGCGATCTGTGGGTGACGATCGAGGGCCGGCCCGACGATCACTGGCTGCGCGCCGGCGAGACGCTGGCGCTGCTGCCCGGCATGCGCGTATGGATCAGCGCGGCGGCGGGCGGCGCGGTGTTCGCGTTCGGCCCTCAGGCGGCGCCGGCCCCGCAGGCCGCGCCGATCGCGTGGCGACGGTTCGCCGCCGCGTGGCGCGGCGGCCGTGGTCAGGCAGCCGCGTCGCTGCCGATGTAGCGCGCGCGGGGCCGGATCAGCTTGCCGTCCGCATATTGTTCGAGCGCGTGCGCGATCCAGCCCGCGGTGCGGCCGGCCGCGAACAGCGTGAACGCGGCGCCGTCCGGCAGCGCGAGCGTGCGTTCCAGCACCGCGAGCGCGAAATCGATCGACGGTCGCAGGCCGGTCGCGGCCTCGACACGCGCGGCGAGCGCACGGGCCATGCGCAGCGGCGTCCGGTCGGGCAGCATCGCGTGCAGCGCATCGAGCAACGCGCGGGCGCGCGGGTCACCGTCGGGATAGAGCGGGTGCGCGAAACCGGACAGCGCGGTGCGCGCACCGTCCGCCCGTTCGTCGTGCGCGACGCGCAGCGCGAGGTAGCGGTCGAGGTCGGCGGCGCGCGCCGCTTCGTCGAGCAGCGCGCCCGCGCGGAACGTCTCGCCGCCGTGGCGCGGGCCCGACAGCGCCGCGAGCCCGCCCGCGATCGCACCGAACAGGTGAGTGCCGGTCGACGCGATGCAGCGCACCGCAAAGGTCGACGGGTTCAGTTCATGATCGGCGCACAGCACGAGCGCGCGGCGCAGCAGGTAGGCTTCGTCGCGTCGCCGCAGCCGCCACGCCGCGGCGAGCTGCCGATGCACGGGGGCGTCGCCCGGCGCGATGCCGGCCAGCGCGGCCGTCGTCACGCGCAGCAGCAGCGTGGCCGCGTCGAACTGCGCGTCGCGCCCCTGCGCCCACAGGCGCGGCAGCGACGCGGCCGCGGCGGGGAGCAGCACCAGCGTGCGCTCGAGCGGCGCGAGATGTGCCCAGCGGCGAGCCCAGTCGTCCCACTGCGCGGTGTCGAATCCGGTCGACGCGAGCGATGCCGCGCCAAGCCGCGCGGGCGGACAATCCCACAGCAGTGCGGCCGCTTCCTCGAGCGTCGCGTCGTTCGCGAGTGCGATCGCATCGGCGCCGCGATAGTGCAGGCGGCCGTCGGCGATCTGCGTGATCCGCGATTCGAGCACGGGCACGCCCCAGTCGAGCGAGCGTTCGGCGACGCCGCCCGCGCGTTTCGCATCGGCGCGGCGGCGTGCGAGCAGGCGCACCTCGTCCGCGTCGTAGCGGCGGCGCTTGCTCGCGCCGTCGGGCAGCGAGTGCAGCAGGCCGCGGCTCACATACGCGTAAAGGGTGCTCACGCTGACACCGAGGATGCCGGCGGCTTCCGGTGCGCTGAGGGACGTCATGCCGATCGCTCCTGTCGGGGCGCATGAAGCGCGGCCCGGCTACAACTATTCGTTATGCATTGATTCGCGCAATCAAGATTGATCGCGCCCGTCGCGAATTCTAGACTCGAATCCGTCTCCTCAACGGTTCGCTTCCACCATGACACCCGAACTCGCATTGACCCGCTTGTGGCAACTCGCGCACGGCGAGCCCGGCGCGCTGGCCCGCGCGGCCGTGATGGGGCAGGACCCGACGCTGCCGTCGACGTTCCACGTCGGCACGCTCGCCGCGGCGACGATCGCGGCAGCCGGGCTCGCGGCGGCGGAATGCCACCGGCTGCGCACGGGCATCGCGCAGCGCGTCGACGTATCGATGCGCGACGCGCTCGTCGCATTCCGGAGCGAACGCTACCTGCGCGTGGACGACGGCCTGCCGCCCGAGCCGCGCCATCCGGTGACGGGCTTCTACGACACGCGCGACGGACGCTGGATCCAGCTGCATGCGAACTTTCCGCATCACCTGCACGGGATTCTCGACGTGCTCGGCTGCGGCCCGCAGCGTGACGACGTTGCGGCCGCGATCCGCACATGGGACGGCGCGGCGCTCGATACCGCGCTGGCCGAGGCCGGCCTGTGCGCGGCATTGATCAGAACCCCTGACGAATGGGTGGCGCACGACCAGGCACGCGCGCTCGCGTCGCTGCCGTTGTTCGAGATCGAGCGGATCGGCGACGCGCCCGTCGAGGCGATCGGCCGCGGCGAGCCCGACCAGCCGCTCGCGGGCGTGCGCGTGCTCGATCTCACGCGCATCATCGCGGGGCCGGTCGCGGGCCGCACGCTGGCATCGCACGGTGCGCAGACGCTGCTCGTCAACGGTCCGCACCTGCCGAACATCGCATCGCTCGTGATCGACAACGGGCGCGGCAAGCGTTCGACGTGGATCGACCTGCGCGAGGCGGCCGGCGTTGCCACGCTGCGCGAACTCGCACGCGATGCCGATGTATTCCTGCAGGCTTATCGCCCCGGCGCGCTCGCGGCGCGCGGGTTCTCTCCGCAGGCGCTGGCGGAATTGCGGCCCGGCATCGTGTGCGTGTCGGTATCCGCGTACGGGCATGCGGGGCCGTGGTCGATGCGGCGCGGCTTCGACAGCCTCGTGCAGTCGGCGAGCGGTATCGCCTGGCACGAGCAGCATGCCGCGCACGCGGACGGCCCGCGCCATTTGCCGTGCCAGGCGCTCGATCATGCGACGGGCTATCTCGCGGCGTTCGGCGCGATGATCGCGCTCGCGCGCCGTGCGACGGAAGGCGGGAGCTGGCACGTGCGGCTGTCGCTCGCGCAGACGGGGCGCTGGCTGCAATCGTTCGGCACGGTGCCGGACGGCCTGCATGCACCGGATTTCACGTTCGACGACGTGCGCGACCGGATCGACCGGACCGCTTCGCCGTTCGGCGTGATCGATGCCGTGCGTCCGGCCGAATGCCTGTCGGCGACACCGCCGCGATTCACGCGGCCGCCCGTGCCGCTCGGCACGGACGAAGCGCGCTGGCGATGAGCGCCGGCGGCGCCGCGCGCATTACTTGCGCAGCTCGACGACGAAGTCGTAGTAGTCGTTGCGGCAGTAGGTATCGGTGAGCTCGATCGCGCGCTGGTCGGCCGTATAGCCGATTCGCGTGATCAGCAGCAGCGCGTCGTGCGGCGCGATGCCCATCTGCTGCGCGATCTCGTCGGTCGCGTTGACCGCGCGGAAATGCTGCAGCGCGCGCACGATCGGCGTGCCGCGTGCTTCGAGATAGCTGTACAGCGACCCGCCGATCGCTTGCGGATCGGGAATCAGCGTGGCGGGAAACGTCGAGTTCTCGACGGCCATCACGATGCCGTCGGCGAGGCGCAGGCGTTTCAGCCGTGTAACCGATGCGGCCGGCGACAGGCCGAGCTGGATGACTTCGTCGCGGTTCGCCGGCTGAATCTCGCGTTCGAGCCATTGCGAGCTCGGCTTGAAGCCACGGCGCTCGAGCATCTCGCTGAAGCTCGACAGCCGCGACAGCGGATCCTCGTAGCGCGGCTGGATGAAGTTGCCGGCGCCTTGCGTGCGGCGGATCAAGCCCTGCTCGACGAGCAGCGCGATCGCCTTGCGCGCGGTGATGCGCGACACGCCGAGCGCTTCGGACAGCACGCGTTCGGACGGCAGCGCCTCGCCGGCCGCCCAGCGATTGTCGTGGATCGCGTCGCCGAGCTTGCGGGCGAGCTGCAGGTAGAGCGGCGTATCGTTCTCGGGGTCGGGGCGCAGGTCCTGCCAGCGGTCGTCCGTGGGTGCCTTCATGGAATGGGTATCGATCAGATTGCCGGCCATTCTAAGTCATCATGCGGCGCCGTTATATCCGGTTTTTGCCGTGCAGCAGGTGGACGCCGCACCGATTGACTACACTGATGCGTCGTATTCGATGCTACGGCCGCGGGTGCGCGGCCACCAATCCGCAGCGAGGAGCGCATGACAGACACGATCGCCACGGTCGTCCTGCCGGACGGCGAGACCATTCCGAAGCTCGGCCTGGGCACATGGGAAATGGGCGAGCGGCCCGCGCGTCGCGCGGACGAGATCGCCGCATTGCGCGAAGGTATCGCGCTCGGGATGACGCTGGTCGATACCGCGGAGATGTACGGCGACGGCGCGACCGAGGTGCTCGTCGGGGAGGCGCTGACCGGATTGCGCGACGGCGTGTTCCTTGTCAGCAAGGTGTATCCGCATCATGCGAGCCGGCGGGGCGTCGTCGCCGCGTGCGAAGCGAGCCTCAAGCGTTTGCGTACCGACCGTCTCGACCTGTACCTGCTGCACTGGCGTGGTTCGGTGCCGCTCGAGGAGACGGTCGAGGGATTCGAGGCGCTGCGGCGCGCGGGCAAGATCCGCCATTGGGGTGTCAGCAACTTCGATACGGCCGACATGGCGGAACTCGTCGACGAGGCGGGCGGCGGCGCGTGCGCGACCAACCAGATCCTCTACAACGTCGCGCGGCGCGGCCCGGAATTCGATCTGCTGCCATGGCTTGCCAAGCATCGGATGCCGGCGATGGCATACAGCCCGGTCGATCACGGGCGGCTGCCGAAGCGTTCGCCGCTCGACGAGATCGCGCGGCAACGCGGTGTGTCGGTGATGCGCGTCGCGCTTGCCTGGGTGCTCGCGCGGCCGGGTGTATTCGCGATCCCGAAGGCATCGCGGATCGAACATGTCCGCGACAATCGCGCGGCGCTCGATCTCGTGTTGAGCGATGACGAGCGCGCGCAAGTCGACGGCTATTTCCGTCCGCCGCGCAGCAAGCGCGCGCTCGAAATGCTCTGACCGTACCGGGTCAGGCGATGCGTCGATCAGTGGCCATGGCCACCGGCCGAGCCGCCGTTGCCGCCGGCGCCGCCATTGCCGTTCCCGACACCGTTGGCACCGCCGTTGCCGGCGCCGCCGCTCCCGTTGCCATTACCGTTGCCGCCGCCGTTGCCGTGGCCACCGTTGCCACCGTTGCCGCTGCCGCCGCCGGTGCCGCTGCCGCCACCATTGCCGTGACCGCCGTTGCCACCGCCGGTACCGCCGCCGCCGTTGCCGCTGCCGCCACCATTACCGTTGCCGCCGCCACCGTTGCCACCGCCGGTACCGCCGCTGCCGCCGCCACCGTTGCCACCGCCGCTGCCACCGCCGGTACCGCCACCATTGCCGTGACCGCCGTTGCCACCGCCGGTACCGCCACCGCTGCCGCCGCCGTTGCCGCTGCCGCCACCATTACCGTGACCGCCGTTGCCGCCGCCGCTGCCGCCACCATTACCGTGACCACCACCGCCGCCGCCGCTACCGCCGCTGCCGCCGCCGTTACTACCGCCCCCATGCCCACCCGAGGAGCCGCCGCCCGAGGAGCCGCCGCCCGAGGAGCCGCCGCCCGAGGAGCCGCCGCCCGAGGAGCCGCCACCCGAGGAGCCGCCGCCCGAGGAGCCGCCACCCGAGGAGCCGCCGCCCGAGGAGCCGCCGCCCGAGGAGCCGCCACCCGAGGAGCCGCCGCCCGAGGAGCCACCACCCGAGGAGCCACCACCCGAGGAGCCGCCGCCCGAGGAGCCGCCGCCCGAGGAGCCGCCGCCCGAGGAGCCGCCGCCCGAGGAGCCACCACCCGAGGAACCGCCACCCGAAGTGCCGTTACCCGAGGTCCCGCCGCCTTTACCCCCGTTGCCCGATGCACCGCCGCTACGACCTGTTCCGCTCGTACCACCGGATGTCGCCCCGATCGATCCACCGACGCCCGCAGGCCCGACGGCGCCGCTTCCGCCATTCCCGCTGTTCCCCGGACTGCTACCGCCAGAGGTACTTCCGGCACCGCTGCCCACAGCGCCGCGGCCGGCATATATGTGTACCGCGCAAGCAGCCGGACCGGCGGCGCAGGACGCCGAGTCCTCGGCGAGCATCATGACGGGGTCTGCGCTGGCGGTCGGGTCGGACGCGACGTCGGGCATCGAGTCCTGAGCAATCGCGTAAGAACAGCAGCACGCAAACGCGGCTGCGGCCAGCAGGGTCGTGCGATAGCACCGTCCCGCCGTGCGGGACCGTTGATTCGTTATGCTCATTATTGATCTCCCCGATGCGCGCGATGCCTCGTCACGCGCGACCATCAACGTGTGATGCAGGGGACCAGCAACGATGCATTGTCGTATCGGCGGCCGATGCGTGTCGGACTGGCGTCGGAGGCCAGCCGGGAACACGAATCGGCCCGCGGGCCCGCCGTGCGAATCTCTAACTGCGAGATTCGTGCCAACGGCCGGCCGTGTCCGTGGCGCAAGGCGCGCACGTATCGCGTGACAGCGCGTGATACGCCGTCGTGAGCTTTTTGTTTCCGAAATGAAACGTCTGACTAGTTCTATCGCGCCGTCGTGTCGGCAGCGCGCGGCCAGCGGTGGCAGAGGATCGACGCGATCCAGGCGACGAGAAACAGCGCGACGATGCCGTAACCGATCGCGCCGAAGCGCGCGCCAAGCGCGTCGAGCACATCGCGTACGGGGCCCGTCAGCGACAGCTTGTCGGCGAGCAGGCCGGCGGCCTCGATCCCGCCGACCGCCAGTGCGACGGCCGCCGACAGCAGCGTGATGCTCGCGTTATAGAGCAGCTTGCGCCGCGGATCGTCCATCGCCCAGCCGTACGCATGGATCATCAGCACATTGTCGGTCGAGTCGATCAGCGTCATGCCGGCCGCGAACAGCGCGGGAAACAACATGACCGAATGGATCGGCAGCGCATGGCTCGCCTGCGTGGCCGCGATCGCGAGCAACGCGATTTCTGTTGCAGTATCGAAACCGAGGCCGAACAGCACGCCGACCGGATACATGTGCCAGCTTCTCGACACGAACCGGAACAGCGGGCGCAGCAGCCGCGATACGAGGCCGCTCGCGCGATGCGTGTGCGCGGCGCCGTGAGCCGCGTCCGGTGCGCCGCGATAGCGCCGCCACACGTCGCGCAGGATCGCCAGGTTCATGCACGCGAGCACGAGCAGGAAGGTCGCGGACACCGCCGTGCCGATCGTGCCGCCGATCTCGCGGAATGCGTCGAAGCGGTCGCGCAGCGCGAACGCGCTCAGCGCGATACCGAGCGTCGCGACGAACACGATCGTCGAGTGGCCGAGCGAGAAGAACAGGCCGACCGTCACCGGACGCTGGCCGTCCTGCATCAGCTTGCGCGTCGCGACGTCGATCGCGGCGATGTGATCGGCGTCGACCGCATGACGCAGCCCGAGCCCGTACGCGATCGCGGCGGTGCCCAGCAGCAGCGGATGGTCGTGCAGCACCGCGAGCGCCCACAGCCAGACGGCGACATTTGCGGCGATGAGGCCGGCACACAGCATCAGCAGACGGCGCAGGGCAGGGGTGGGCGGCATCGGGGTGGTTCCATCGGACGAATCGCGATGCATTGTGGCATGCGCAAAAATGGCCTGGCGTGCCGATCAAAAACGGCGTCGGGGCGTCGGCCACCCAGCCGTGCCGCGTCGGACGGACGAAAAAAAGGCCCGTCCGGAACCGGACGGGCCTGAGGTCTGCGCGCAGCAGGGCGCGCACCCCGCGCTTACTTCACTTTCGCGTTGATCACGCCTTCCGACACGTTCGCCGGCGTTTCCGCGTACTGCTTGAACTCCATCGTGTACGTCGCACGACCTTGCGTCGCCGAGCGCAGCGACGTCGAATAGCCGAACATCTCGGCAAGCGGCACCTCGGCGCGCACCAGCTTGCCGCCGCCGCCCGCGATGTCCTCCATCCCCTGCACGATGCCGCGCCGGCTCGACAGGTCGCCCATCACGTTGCCCATGAAGTCCTCGGGCGTCTCGACCTCGACCGCCATCATCGGCTCGAGCAGCACCGGCTTCGCGCGGCGCATCGCTTCCTTGAATGCCATCGAGCCGGCCATCCGGAACGCGTTTTCGTTCGAGTCGACGTCGTGGTACGAGCCGAACGTCAGGTGCACCTTCACGTCGACGACCGGGTAGCCCGCGAGCACGCCGCTCTTCAGCGTTTCGATGATGCCCTTGTCGACGGCCGGGATGAATTCGCGCGGAATCACGCCGCCCTTGATCTCGTCGAGGAACTCGTAGCCCTTGCCGGGGTTCGGCTCCAGCGTGATCACCGCATGCCCGTACTGGCCGCGCCCGCCCGACTGCTTGACGAACTTGCCTTCGACATCGGCCGCCGTCGTGCGCACCGTTTCGCGATACGCGACCTGCGGCTTGCCGACCGTCGCCTCGACGCCGAACTCGCGCTTCATCCGGTCGACCAGGATTTCGAGGTGCAGCTCGCCCATCCCCGAGATGATCGTCTGGCCGGATTCCTCGTCGGTCTGCACGCGGAACGACGGATCTTCCTGCGCGAGACGGTTCAGCGCGAGGCCCATCTTTTCCTGGTCGGCCTTCGTCTTCGGCTCGACCGCCTGCGAGATCACCGGCTCCGGGAATTCCATCTTCTCGAGGATGATCGGCTTGGCCGGATCGCACAGCGTGTCGCCCGTCGTCGCTTCCTTCAGGCCGACCGCCGCCGCGATGTCGCCCGCGCGCACTTCCTTGATTTCCTTGCGCTCGTTCGCGTGCATCTGCAGGATCCGGCCGAGCCGCTCCTTCTTGTCCTTCGTCGCGTTCAGGACCGTGTCGCCCGATTCGACGACGCCCGAATACACGCGGAAGAAGATCAGCTGGCCGACGAACGGGTCGGTCATGATCTTGAACGCGAGCGACGAGAACGGCTCGTCGTCGCTCGGATGACGTTCCGCCGGCTTCTCCGGATCGTGGAAGTCGTGGCCGAGGATCGCGGGCACGTCGACCGGCGACGGCAGATAGTCGATCACCGCGTCGAGCATCGCCTGCACGCCCTTGTTCTTGAACGCGCTGCCGCACAGCATCGGCACGATCTCGTTGGCGATCGTGCGCTGGCGCAGCGCGGCCTTGATCTCGTCCTCGGTCAGCGATTCATGGTCGTGCAGGTACTTCTCGAGCAGTTCCTCGCTGGCTTCCGCGGCGGCTTCGACCATCTTCTCGCGCCATTCGTGCGCGAGCTCGACGAGATTCGCCGGGATGTCCTCGTACGTGAATTTCACGCCCTGGCTTTCGTCGTCCCAGACGATCGCCTTCATCTTCACGAGATCGACGACGCCCTGGAAATGATCTTCCGCGCCGATCGGAATCTGGATCGGCACGGCGACGCCCTTCAGGCGCTCGCCGATCTGGCGCTGCACGCGGAAGAAGTCCGCGCCGACGCGGTCCATCTTGTTGACGAACGCAATGCGCGGCACCTTGTACTTGTTCGCCTGGCGCCAGACGGTCTCGGATTGCGGCTGCACGCCGCCGACCGAGTCGTAGACCATGCACGCACCGTCGAGCACGCGCATCGAGCGCTCGACCTCGATCGTGAAGTCGACGTGCCCGGGGGTGTCGATGATGTTGATCCGGTGTTCCGGATAGTTGCCGGCCATGCCCTTCCAGAAGGCCGTGGTCGCGGCCGACGTGATCGTGATGCCGCGTTCCTGCTCCTGCTCCATCCAGTCCATCGTGGCCGCGCCGTCGTGCACTTCACCGATCTTGTGGCTCACGCCGGTGTAAAACAGGATGCGCTCGGTCGTCGTGGTCTTGCCGGCATCGATGTGAGCACTGATCCCGATATTGCGATAGCGCTCGATGGGGGTTTTGCGGGGCACGTGAACCTCCTGGTGGTTCGGATCGTAAGCGGGCCGGCTGCACCGGCCCGGGCTGGAACTAGCGAGATTTAAAGCATAGCGCTTGTCCGTGGCTTTTGCAGATGCGGGCACCATTGGCCGAATCAAGGCGCGCGTCGCCGTCGGCCGGCGAAAAAAAACCGGCGCCCAACACAAGAATGGGCGGCCGGCTTCGGTCGACGTGCGGCGGCGCCGCGGCAATGGCCGTTACTGGGCCTTGGGCAGGCCTTCGAGCTTCATGCCCGGCTTGATGCCCTTCGCCGCGAACCAGCCCTTGCTCATTTCGAGCGCATAGACGCCGTTGTTGCGCGGGCAGTGGTTGTCGGTCGTCTCGGCCTTCATCTCGTCGATGTCGGTGATCGTGCCGTCCGCGCGGATGAACGCGATCGACAGCGGGATCAGCGTGTTCTTCATCCAGAAGCAGTGCACGGCGTTCTCGTTGAACACGAACAGCATGCCTTCGTTCGGCGCGAGCTGCGACCGGTACATCAGCCCCTGTTCGCGGTCGGCGTCGTTTGCGGCGACGGCCGCGTCGATCACGTACATGCCGGCGCGCAGCTTCGCGCGCGGGAACTCGCTCGGCTGCTTGGCGCCGGGCGGCATCTGCGCGTGGGCGGTCTGCATGCCGAGCGCGAGGACGGCGAGCGCGGCGGGAAACACGGCGGCGCGCGCAAGGCGGCCGAGCGACGAGCGCAGGGAGAATCGCACAGCAGGGCTCCTATCGGGAAAACGAGACCCGCATGGTACGCGAAGCGCGCCGGCGGGCATAAAAAAGAAAAAGGCAGATCGCCTCGCGGTGATCTGCCTTTCAACGCCGTAAGAACGGCAAGACTGCGTGTTCTTGACTGCGTTATTACAGCTTGCTTACTTAGTTCGAAGCAGCTGCCGGTGCTTCGGCTTCGCTAGCTGCCTTCTTGGCTGCGTGGTGCTTCTTGGCAGCGTGGTGCTTCTTGTGCGTTGCCTTCTTAGCCGGTGCCGAAGCAGCTTCTGCCGGAGCAGCAGCAGCCGGAGCGGCCGGAGCCGAAGCTTGTGCGAATGCAGCCGTTGCGAAGAGGCCAGCGACCAGAGCAGCGATCAGTTTGTTCATGTTGTGTTCCTCAGCTTTAGTTAATTAACCAAATGACCCGGCAATAGGAGTCATGTCGTCTAACGGTGCCATCCACCTTTCGGTTGACAGACGCTTCGAGAAATTTCTCATTGCGCTGCGGGCGCCGAATCGTATTCGATGAAAACGTCGCTTTCGTGACGCAAACACGGATTCGGCTGCCAATGCCGGATAGCTAAGGTTGGCATCTGCGTGGTTTAACGCGCGATCTTCGCAGGCGGTTGACGAAAAAGATGACGAAAAATTCGCGCGGCCGGAATGCGTCATTCAGCGCGTGCGAAACCGTCCCACGGGGCGCGCGGCGGCAGCGCGATTGTTTCGCCCGGTGCAATGCCGAGCGCGAATATGTCGAGCGCGCCGATGCCGACGCGCACAAGACGCAACGTCGGGAAACCGATCGCGGCGGTCATGCGCCGCACCTGCCGATTCTTGCCTTCGGTGATCGCGAGTTCGATCCACGTGGTCGGGATCGCGGCGCGATAGCGGATCGGCGGATTGCGCGGCCACAGCGTGTCGGGCGGTTCGATGAATTCGGCGCGGCACGGGCGCGTCACGTAGTCGCCGAGATCGACGCCGCGCGCGAGCGCCTTCAGGTCGGCCGGGCCCGGCGCGCCGTCGACCTGCGCCCAGTAGCGCTTGACGAGCTTGTGGCGCGGCTCGGCGATGCGCGCCTGCAGCGCGCCGTCGTCGGTGAGCAGCAGCAGGCCCTCGCTGTCCGCGTCGAGCCGGCCGGCCGGGTAGACGCCGGGTGCTTTTACCCAGTCGCCGAGCGACGGCCGCGTCTCGTGCGCGGAAAACTGGCAAATCGTGCCGAACGGCTTGTTGAGGGCGATCAGGGTCATGTCGAGGCGCCCGCCCGACGTGCCGCGGGAAGCGGGACGGGCGGTCTATGGCAAATGGCGGAATCTTAATGCATAATACGGAACGGCAAGTCCTCTGTCTTATATAAGACATAAGGGAAGACTTGATACGCAGCGTCGCGCTTCGTGCCGCCGGCCCCGGTTGGGGCGCTAGAATAGCGCTCGCTGTTGCCGTCACGAAGGTGGCAGGGCCACCTCGCCGCGCGCGCAGTTTCGACCAGCATCACCTGCTCAGCCACGTCACTGGAGTCGATCATGCCGTATCAGCACATCAAGGTTCCGGAGGGCGGTGACAAGATCACCGTCAACAAGGACTTCTCGCTCAACGTTTCCGATCAGCCGATCATTCCCTATATCGAAGGCGACGGTACGGGCTTCGACATCACGCCGGTGATGATCAAGGTCGTCGACGCGGCGGTCGCGCATGCCTACAAGGGCAAGCGCAAGATCCACTGGATGGAGATCTTCGCGGGCGAGAAGGCGACGAAGGTGTACGGTCCGGACGTGTGGCTGCCGGACGAAACGCTGCAGGTGCTGAAGGAATACGTGGTGTCGATCAAGGGGCCGCTCACGACCCCGGTCGGCGGCGGCATCCGTTCGCTGAACGTCGCGCTGCGCCAGGAGCTCGACCTCTACGTGTGCCTGCGCCCGGTCCAGTATTTCAAGGGCGTGCCGTCGCCGGTGCGCGAGCCGCAAAAGATCGACATGGTGATCTTCCGCGAGAACTCGGAAGACATCTACGCAGGCATCGAATGGGCCGCGGGCTCCGAGCAGGCGAAGAAGGTCATCAAGTTCCTGCAGGAAGAAATGGGCGTGAAGAAGATCCGCTTCCCGGAAACCTCGGGGATCGGCGTCAAGCCCGTGTCGACGGAAGGCACCGAGCGTCTCGTGCGCAAGGCGATCCAGTATGCGATCGACAACGATCGCAAGTCGGTCACGCTGGTGCACAAGGGCAACATCATGAAGTTCACGGAAGGCCTGTTCCGTGACGCCGGCTACGCGCTCGCGCAGAAGGAATTCGGCGGCGAGCTGATCGACGGCGGCCCGTGGATGCGCGTGAAGAACCCGAAGACGGGCAACGAGATCGTCATCAAGGATTCGATCGCCGACGCGTTCCTGCAGCAGATCCTGCTGCGCCCGGCCGAATACGACGTGATCGCGACGCTGAACCTGAACGGCGACTACATCTCCGACGCGCTGGCCGCTCAGGTCGGCGGCATCGGGATCGCGCCGGGCGCGAACCTGTCGGATTCGGTCGCGATGTTCGAGGCGACCCACGGCACGGCGCCGAAGTACGCGGGCAAGGATTACGTGAACCCCGGTTCCGAGATCCTGTCGGCGGAAATGATGCTGCGCCACCTCGGCTGGACGGAAGCGGCCGACACGATCATCGCCGCGATGGAGAAGTCGATCCTGCAGAAGCGCGTCACGTACGACTTCGCGCGCCTGATGGAAGGCGCGACGCAGGTGTCGTGCTCCGGCTTCGGCGAAGTGCTGATCGAGAACATGTAAGTCCCCTTCCGGGGCAGGCCGGCGGACCGCCGGCAGCCCCGGCGCCTACTGCCGGCGCCGGGGCATTTCATGAACGGCAGGTTTGTTGGCAGGGCGGTCCGGCATGCGGGCCGCGGCGCCGCGATGCGGCTCGCACGCCCCTGCAAGGTAGAACATGACGGCCCTCGCAACACCACCGTCCGGCTAGCCGGCACGCCCCTTTCGCGATCGACCCGGTCGCTCCCCGCCGATTACCGTCGGCGCTCCTCAGTCCCAAATTTTCACGTAGCAACGCATCGACCATGTCCACTTCGCCCAAGATCATCTACACCCTCACCGACGAAGCGCCGGCGCTCGCGACCTATTCGCTGCTGCCGATCGTCAAGGCCTTCACGCGCTCGTCGGGCGTCGCCGTCGAAACGCGCGACATCTCGCTCGCCGGCCGCATCATCGCGGCATTCGCCGACGTCCTGCCGCCGGAGCAGAAGGGTTCCGACGATCTGGCCGAACTGGGCCAGCTCACGCTGAAGCCGGAAGCGAACATCATCAAGCTGCCGAACATCAGCGCATCGGTGCCGCAGCTCAAGGCCGCGATCGCCGAATTGCAGGCGCAGGGCTACAAGCTGCCGGCGTACCCGGAAGAGCCGTCGACCGACGAAGAGAAGGCCGTCAAGGCCCGCTACGACAAGATCAAGGGCAGCGCGGTGAACCCGGTGCTGCGCGAAGGCAACTCCGACCGTCGCGCGCCGCTGTCGGTCAAGAACTACGCACGCAAGCACCCGCACAAGATGGGCGCATGGAAGGCGACGTCGAAGGCGCACGTCGCGCACATGAGCGAAGGCGACTTCTACGGCAGCGAGAAGTCGGCGCTGATCGCCGATGCCGGCAGCGTGAAGATCGAACTCACGACGGCCGACGGCGTCAAGAAGGTGCTGAAGGAAAAGACGGCCGTGAAGGCCGGTGAAGTCATCGATGCATCGGTGATGAGCCGCAAGGCGCTGCGCAGCTTCATCGAAGCGCAGATCGCCGACGCGAAGGCGCAGGACGTGCTGTTCTCGGTGCACCTGAAGGCGACCATGATGAAGGTCTCGGACCCGATCCTGTTCGGTCACTTCGTGTCGGTGTTCTACCGCGACGCGCTCGCGAAGCACGCGGACGTGCTGGCGCAGGCCGGCTTCAACCCGAACAACGGCATCGGCGACCTGTACGCGCGCCTGAAGGACCTGCCGGCCGACACGCGCGAAGCGATCGAAGCCGACGTCAAGGCCGAATACGCAGCGCGTCCGCGCCTCGCGATGGTCAACTCGGACAAGGGCATCACGAACCTGCACGTGCCGAGCGACGTGATCGTCGACGCGTCGATGCCGGCGATGATCCGCGAGTCGGGCTGCATGTGGGGCCCGGACGGCGAACTGTACGATGCGAAGGCCGTGATTCCGGATCGCTGCTACGCGGGTGTCTACCAGGCCGTGATCGAGGACTGCAAGCAGCACGGCGCATTCGACCCGGTCACGATGGGCAGCGTGCCGAACGTCGGCCTGATGGCGCAGGCAGCCGAGGAATACGGTTCGCACGACAAGACGTTCCAGATCCCGGCCGACGGCGTCGTGCGCGTCACGGACGACGCCGGCAACGTGCTGCTCGAGCACGCGGTCGAGTCGGGCGACATCTGGCGCATGTGCCAGACGAAGGACGCGCCGGTGCAGGACTGGGTCAAGCTCGCGGTGAACCGCGCCCGCGCGACCGGCGCGCCGGCCGTGTTCTGGCTCGATCCGGCACGTGCGCACGACGCGCAGATCATCGCGAAGGTCGAACGCTACCTGAAGGATCACGACACGAACGGCCTCGACATCCGCATCATGACGCCGGAAGACGCCACGCGCTTCTCGCTCGAGCGCATCCGCGCGGGCAAGGACACGATCTCGGTCACGGGCAACGTGCTGCGCGACTACTTGACCGACCTGTTCCCGATCATGGAACTCGGCACCAGCGCGAAGATGCTGTCGATCGTGCCGCTGATGGCCGGCGGCGGGATGTTCGAAACGGGCGCGGGCGGCTCGGCGCCGAAGCACGTGCAGCAGTTCGTCGAGGAAGGCTTCCTGCGCTGGGATTCGCTCGGCGAATTCCTCGCGCTGGCCGCGTCGCTCGAACATCTCGGCAACGCGTATCAGAACCCGAAGGCGCTCGTGCTCGCGAAGACGCTCGACCAGGCGACCGGCAAGTTCCTGGACGAGAACAAATCGCCGGCGCGCAAGGTCGGCGGCCTCGACAACCGCGGCAGCCACTTCTATCTGTGCCTCTACTGGGCGCAGGCGCTGGCCGAGCAGACCGAGGACGCCGCGCTGAAGGCGCAGTTCGAAGGCGTCGCGAAGGCGCTGTCCGACAACGAGGCGCGCATCCTGGAAGAACTGTCGGCGGCGCAGGGCAGCGTGCAGGCGATCGGCGGCTACTACCGTCCGAACGTCGAGCTGACGAGCCGGGCGATGCGTCCGAGCGCAACGCTGAACGGCATCGTCGACGCAGTCGCCTGACGCGGGCCGCGCTCCCGCGCGCGCCACGGCAGCGGCGGCGGCACCAGCCGATGCGGCGGGCCTGGCGGCTCGCCGTTCCGCCGAACATGAAAACGCCCCGGTCACCCGGGGCGTTTTTCGTTGCAGGCGTGCCATTCAGACGTGCACGATTTCCCACTCGGCGATTTCGTGCGGCACTTCGAGCGTGGCCGTATCCAGTTCGGACAGTTGCTCGCAGTCGCCGCGGGAGATGTGGTCGGCCGCCACTTCCGGGCACGAGAACGCGCCGAGCAGGGCGTTGCCGAACGTCGCTTCCCAGCCGCCGTTACCCGGCAGGATGTAGAACGACCCGAGCGCTGAACCAAAGCGAAATCCCTTCATTTCCGTTCTCCCTTTCTGATCACAAGCGATTCTGTTGTGCCGCCCGCCGGTTCGTCCGGCCGTGGCCCGACTGGCTGCTTGCGCCGGATTCCGTATCGACCGTCGTGGCGAAGCGTCAGTGCATGGAACAAAGTCTACGTCCGGGGCCGCGCCCGATGGCGCGCGTAGAGCGCTTTCTCGAAACAAAAATTCTTCCGTAAAAACAGTGGTTTATTTCGCGCGTTTTGTATTGCGGAACGTTTTTTGGCATCGCGAAACAACGAATTTGTGCCGTGCACCACGAATTTTTATAACGCAGGGACTTGTTCCGCATCGTGAAAAATTGGCGGGTTCGCACATGGGTGGTGCCCGGCACGCCGATCGCGGGATGAGCAGCAGGGGCGAATCGTCTCGACGGGGCGTGGCGAAAGCGGGCGGCGCCGATTGCGGTGAGGCGCCGCAGCACCCGGCGACGATCGAAAACGCTCGACAATCCCGGTCTCCGGTCCGTTCGTCGGACCGGCCCCGCGCTGCGTCGTATCGACGCTCGCTCGCCGTCGCCGCGCCTCGGTCGGGGGCTGCGGTTATGATGACGCGGGCATCAGGATTCGCGTCGCGCACGAGCGCTTCTCCGTGCCGGCCGACGCGAGCGTCGCGACGGCCGCGCGACGCAGCACGAATAACGAGGAACGATTGATGATACGGAGAACCTTCCTGTCGCACGCCATCGGCGTCGCGGCGGCATCGCTGTTTGCGCGCACCGCCTGGGCGCAGCATGCCGGTCATACGGGCATGGCCGGCATGGATCAGATGGACGACATGCCGGGGATGTCGGGCATGTCAGGGATGGCGGACCACGCGCAGCACGCGAAACCGGCGCCGGCCGCGCTCGCGGCGGCCGATGCGCTGCCGTCCGGCGCGCCGCTCGCGTCGCTGCGCACGCTCGCGAACGAAAGCCGCGAGCCCGGCACGTTCCGCGCGACGCTGGTCGCCCAGCCGGTCGTGCGTCCGATGCTGCGCGGTGCGCGTCCGACGACGTTCTGGCAGTTCGGCGCGGGCACGCAAGGGCCGGTGGTCGGGCCGCTGATCGACGTGCGCGAGGGCGACACGGTCGAAATCCGCTTCGTGAACAAGCTGCCGCAGCCGTCGACGATCCACTGGCACGGCCTGCCGGTGCCGCCCGACCAGGACGGCAACCCGTCCGATCCCGTCGCGCCGGGCGCGTCGCGCGTGTATCGCTTCACGCTGCCGAAGGGGAGCGCCGGCACCTACTGGTATCACCCGCATCCGCACATGATGACCGCCGAGCAGGTGTTCCGCGGGCTGGCGGGCCCGTTGGTCGTGCGTGCCGCCGACGATCCGCTCGCCGGCTGGCCCGAGCGCAACCTGTTCGTGTCCGACCTGAAGCTCGCGCGCGACGGCACGATTCCGCCGAACGACATGATGGACTGGATGAACGGCCGCGAAGGCCAGTTCGTGCTGGTCAACGGTGCGCGCCGGCCGCGGATCGACGTCGCGGGCGACGAGCGCTGGCGCGTGTGGAACGCGTGCAGCGCGCGCTACCTGCGCGTTGCGTTCGACGACGGCCGAGCGTTCGAGCAGGTCGGCACCGACGGCGGGCTGTTCGATGCGCCGCGCCGCGTGACGTCGCTGGTGCTCGCG
Source organism: Burkholderia sp. RF2-non_BP3 (assembly GCF_001522185.1). Taxonomy (NCBI): domain Bacteria; kingdom Pseudomonadati; phylum Pseudomonadota; class Betaproteobacteria; order Burkholderiales; family Burkholderiaceae; genus Burkholderia; species Burkholderia sp. RF2-non_BP3. The sequence goes on from NZ_LOSU01000043.1 coordinate 268,430, forward strand.
CCGGGCGAGCGCGCGGAACTGCTGGTGCGCGCGGGCGATCGCGCGTCACGCGCGGTGCTGCAGGCGGCCGAATACGACCGCCGCAAGATGGCGATGTCGCACGACGGCGGCCACGGCAGTCTGCCGCCCGATCCGGCGCTGCCGCTCGCCGACGTCACGTTCGCACCGGCCGCCGCCCGTGCGCTGCCGGCCACGCTGCGCGCGGTGCCTGCCCTCGGCGAACCGGTTGCGCACAAGGAGGTCGCGTTCGGCGAGGAGATGGACATGGACGCGATGATGAACAGCCCGGCGCATGGCCGCCCGGCCGGGATGCGCTTCACGATCAACGGCGCGACCTACGCGCCGCACCGTGCGACGCTGACGAGCCGCCGCGGCGACGTCGAGCGCTGGGCGATTCGCAATGCCACGGACATGGATCATCCGTTCCATTTGCACGGCACGCAATTCCAGGTGATCGAGCGCGCATCGGACGGCACGCGCTCGAGCGAACCGTTCCGCGCGTGGCGCGACACCGTGAACGTGCGCAGCGGCGAGACCGTGACGATGCTCGTCAGGCAGGACATGCCCGGCGAGCGCATGTTTCACTGCCATATTCTCGAACACGAGGATCTCGGCATGATGGGCACGCTGAAGGTCGTGTAACGAGTATTGAATATGTTTCACGCGTATGACGGCATTCGATCTGCGCGTGCGACAAGACAATACATGTTCAATTATCGGGATTGAACGAAAAGGCCGGCCAATCGAATTAACGCGTGGCCGGCCTGAAAAAAAGAAACCCGGCGCAATGCCGGGTTTCTTCGTCTGATATCCGGTGCCTTTACGCGGCCTGGATGTTCGACGCTTGCTTGCCCTTCGGCCCTTGAACGACCTCGAAGCTAACCTTCTGGCCTTCCTTCAGGGTCTTGAAGCCCTGCATGTTGATGGCCGAGAAGTGCGCAAACAGATCTTCACCGCCCTCGTCGGGAGTGATGAAACCGAAGCCCTTCGCGTCGTTGAACCACTTAACGATACCAGTTGCCATTTTCCTACTTCCCCTGTCACACAGTCGCTGCTACTTACCACGAGCACGCTCGAAAAGCTAAACGACCGGAAAATACAGCCGTTCCCCCCTCACAAGCTCACCTTCGGCCTCTTTCATTTCGCCAACCGACGAGTTGAAAAAAGTGCCAGCTTGATTGTTGGCGCTCTTTATTTGAGTGTCAAGCGGAATTTTTAGACGGTTAGAGGGCCGTTGTAAAGAACCCATTTTCAGGGTTTTTCCGGCTTTGCTTTGCAGCATGCCGCCGAGCGCGCGGACTTGAAAAGTCGCATAATCGGCTCATATACCAGGCTCGAGTGACACGCGATCGAGTCGTCCCGGCTTGTGGGATACTGGATGCGGACGCGACGGTCCGGTGCGGTTTCCCCCTGACGGTTCGTGTTCCGCGCCACGCGTGAAAGCCGGCACCGCAGCCGGCTTTCGTATGGCACGAAGACGATCGCGAGTCGTCGGGAACCAGGGAGGGCGCCGGCCGGTCGGTCGGGTAATGGCAGGATTGCGGGCCTGTCCGAGTTGTTTAGAATGGGTGTATGGCGATTATCCCGGACAAGCAGGACAGCACCGTCCTGGAACGCAAGCAGCAGAAGCTCAAGCCGCCTTCGATGTACAAGGTGGTGCTGCTGAACGACGACTTCACGCCGATGGAGTTCGTCGTGATGGTCGTACAGGAGTATTTCAAGAAGGATCGCGAGACGGCCACGCAGATCATGCTGAAGGTCCATCGTGAAGGGCGAGGGGTTTGTGGGGTCTATACGCGGGACATCGCGTCGACCAAGGTTGAGCAAGTCGTTACCCATGCGCGGCAGGCCGGGCATCCGCTGCAGTGCGTGATGGAGGAAGCATGATTGCCCAGGAATTGGAAGTCAGCCTGCACATGGCGTTCATGGAAGCACGCCAGGCGCGCCATGAGTTCATTACGGTCGAGCATCTGCTGCTGGCCCTGCTGGATAATCCGACGGCAGCCGAGGTGTTGCGCGCGTGTGCGGCCAACATCGAGGACTTGCGTCAGAACCTGCGCAATTTCATCCACGACAACACACCTACCGTCCCGGGCACCGACGATGTCGATACCCAGCCGACGCTCGGTTTCCAGCGCGTGATCCAGCGCGCGATCATGCACGTCCAGTCGACGTCGAACGGCAAGAAGGAGGTCACCGGCGCGAACGTGCTGGTCGCGATCTTCGGCGAGAAGGACTCGCACGCCGTCTATTACCTGCAGCAGCAGGGCGTCACGCGCCTGGACGTGGTGAACTTCATTTCGCACGGCATCGCGAAGACGAACGGCGGCGAAGCCGCGAAGTCGGCCGACGCGAACGCGGAAAGCGAAGACGCGAACGCGCAAAAGGAAACCCCGCTCGCGCAGTTCACGCAGAACCTGAACCAGATGGCGAAGGACGGCCGCATCGATCCGCTGATCGGTCGCGAGCCGGAAGTCGAGCGCGTCGTGCAGGTGCTGTGCCGCCGCCGCAAGAACAATCCGCTGCTCGTCGGCGAAGCCGGCGTCGGCAAGACCGCGATTGCGGAAGGGCTCGCCTATCGCATCACGCGCGGCGAAGTGCCGGACATCCTCGCGAACGCACAGGTGTATTCGCTCGACATGGGCGCGCTGCTCGCGGGCACCAAGTATCGCGGCGACTTCGAGCAGCGTCTGAAGACGGTGCTGAAGGAGCTGAAGGAACGGCCGCACGCAATCCTGTTCATCGACGAGATTCACACGCTGATCGGCGCGGGCGCCGCTTCGGGCGGCACGCTCGACGCATCGAACCTGCTGAAGCCGGCGCTGTCGTCGGGCACGCTCAAGTGCATCGGCGCGACCACGTTCACCGAATATCGCGGCATCTTCGAAAAGGACGCGGCGCTGTCGCGGCGCTTCCAGAAGGTCGACGTGACGGAGCCGACCGTCGAGCAGACGGTCGCGATCCTGCGCGGGCTGAAGTCGCGCTTCGAGGAGCATCACGGCGTCAAGTATTCGTCGGGTGCGCTGTCGGCCGCGGCCGAGTTGTCGGCACGCTTCATTACCGACCGTCACCTGCCGGACAAGGCGATCGACGTGATCGACGAAGCGGGCGCCGCGCAGCGCATCCTGCCGAAGTCGAAGCAGAAGAAGACGATCGGCAAGAGCGAGATCGAGGAAATCATTTCGAAGATCGCGCGCGTGCCGGCGCAGAGCGTGTCGCAGGACGATCGCAGCAAGCTGCAGACGCTCGATCGCGACCTGAAGAGCGTCGTGTTCGGCCAGGATCCGGCGATCGACGCACTCGCGGCGTCGATCAAGATGGCGCGCGCGGGCCTCGGCAAGATGGACAAGCCGATCGGCGCGTTCCTGTTCTCCGGCCCCACGGGCGTCGGCAAGACCGAAGTGGCGCGCCAGCTCGCGTTCACGCTCGGCATCGAGCTGATCCGCTTCGACATGTCGGAATACATGGAGCGTCACGCGGTGAGCCGCCTGATCGGCGCGCCGCCGGGCTACGTCGGGTTCGACCAGGGCGGCCTCCTGACCGAAGCCGTCACGAAGAAGCCGCACTGCGTGCTGCTGCTCGACGAAATCGAGAAGGCGCATCCGGACATCTTCAACGTGCTGCTGCAGGTGATGGACCACGGCACGCTGACGGACAACAACGGCCGCAAGGCGGATTTCCGCAACGTCATCATCATCATGACGACGAATGCGGGCGCCGAGTCGATGCAGAAGGCGACGATCGGCTTCACGACGCGCCGCGAGACGGGCGACGAGATGACCGACATCAAGCGCCTGTTCACGCCGGAGTTCCGCAACCGTCTGGATGCGATCATCAGCTTCCGCTCGCTCGATGAGGAAATCATTATGCGCGTGGTCGACAAGTTCCTGATCCAGCTCGAGGAGCAGCTGCACGAGAAGAAGGTCGACGCGCTCTTCACCGACGCGTTGCGCAAGCATCTCGCGAAGCACGGCTTCGACCCGCTGATGGGCGCGCGGCCGATGCAGCGTCTGATCCAGGACACGATCCGTCGCGCGCTCGCCGATGAACTGCTGTTCGGCAAGCTCGTCAATGGCGGTCACGTGACGGTCGACGTCGACGAAAACGACAAGGTGCAGTTGTCGTTCGACAAGCTGGCGAATCCGCCGCACAAGCCGAACGAAGAGACGGTCGAAGTCGAGTAAGCGATAATTCGTTGTTCATGCGAACGGCGCGGGAAGTTTTCCGCGCCGTTTCGCTTTATCTGGCGCCGGTGGCGCGATGGTGGTGCAGGGGAGTGGTAACGCGGTGACACAACAACAACGGTCGTTCGACAACATCGTCGCGCGCGAACAAGGATTGCGCCACGCGCTGACGTCGGGGCAGATGGCGATGATCGCGATCGGCGGCGCGATCGGCACGGGGCTGTTCCTCGGCAGCGGGTTCGCGATCGGGCTCGCGGGCCCGAGCGTGCTGGTTTCGTACGCGATCGGCGCGCTGATCGCGCTGCTGCTGATGGGCGCGCTCGCGGAAATGACGGTCGCGCATCCGACGGCCGGCTCGTTCGGTGCGTACGCCGAGCATTACGTCGGCCCGCTCGCGGGCTTTCTCGTGCGCTATGCGTACTGGTTCGCGGTCGTGTTCGCGATCGGCACCGAGATCAGCGCGATCGCCGTCTTCATGAAGTACTGGTTTCCCGGCGTGCCCGGCTGGTACTGGGTGATCGGCTTCTCCGCGCTGCTGATCGCGGTGAACCTCGCGAGCGTCACGCTGTACGGGGCGGTCGAATATGCGTTCTCGTTGCTGAAGATCGCGGCGATCGTCGTGTTCATCGCGCTCGGCGCGTACCTCGTGTGGTCGGCGCCGGCGGCTTCGGGCATCGGCTTCGCGAACTACACCGCGCACGACGGCTTCATGCCGAAAGGGCCGTGGGGCACCTGGGTCGCGGTGATCGTCGCGATCTTCAGCTACATGAGCATCGAGGCGGTCGCGATCGCGGCCGGCGAGGCGCGCGATCCGCAGCATGCGGTCACGCGCGCGTTCCGCTCGACGGTGTTCCGGCTCGTGCTGTTCTACCTGCTCACGCTGTCGCTGATGCTCGCGATCGTGCCCTGGACGCAGGCCGGCACTGACGAAAGCCCGTTCGTGAAGGTGATGGCCGCGACGCACGTGCCGTATGCGGCCGGCGTGATCAACTTCGTGTTGCTGATCGCGGCGCTGTCGGCGATGAACAGCCAGCTCTACGTGACGACGCGGATGATGTTCAGCCTGTCGCGCGCGCGGCTCGCGCCGGCCGTGTTCGGGCGGCTCGGCAACAACGGCGTGCCGCGTGCGGCGCTGTGGATCTCGACCAGCGGCGTCGCGGTCGCGGCGGTGCTGGTCGCGCTGTCGCCGGATACCGCGTTCACCGTGATGATGGCGATCGCGATGTTCGGCGCACTGTTCACATGGCTGATGATCTTCGTCACGCACCTGCGTTTTCGCGCGCAATATCGTGGCCCGGCGCTCGCGTTCCGGATGTGGGGGCACCCGTTCGGCAGCCTGCTCGGTGCAGGGCTCGTCGGCGCGATCCTGCTGACGACCGCTTTCACGCGCGAATTCCGGATGACGATGGTGGTCGGCGTCGTGTTCGTCGTGCTGCTGACGCTCGCGTACGCACTGCACTACCGGCACCGGCACGCGCGTTGACGCGTGGCTGCGCGCGCCGCGGGCCGCGCGGCGCTGCCACACCGCTAAGGTTCCGTTAAGCCGGCGGCGACTACATTCGAACCTGTCCGCGATCCGGGCTGGCGCACGCCAGTCCGTCGCCATCTGTAAAAAGGGTTCGAATGAACAAACTTCCTGAAATCACGCTCGCGTTCTGGATCATGAAGATCTGCGCGACGACGCTCGGCGAGACCGGCGGCGACCTGCTGTCGATGACGCTGAACGTCGGCTATGCGGTGAGCTCGATCCTGCTGTTCGGTTTCTTTCTCGTGACGCTGGGCGCCCAGCTCAGAACGACGCAGTATCGCCCGGCGATCTACTGGGCGGTGATCGTCGCGACGAGCACCGCCGGCACGACGATGTCCGATTTCATGGACCGGACGCTCGGCCTCGGCTATGCCGCCGGCTCGTCGATTCTCGTCGCGATCCTGCTGGCGATCTTCGCGGTATGGCGGCTGAGCGGCGAATCGCTGTCGGTCGACCTGATCCGCACGCGCAAGGTCGAACTGCTGTACTGGATCGCGATCCTGTTCTCGAACACGCTCGGCACCGCGCTCGGCGATTTCCTCGCGGACAGCTCGGGCCTCGGCTTCGGCGGCGGCGCGCTGCTGATCGGCGGGCTGCTCGCACTGATCGTTCTGGCCCACTATTTCACGCGCATTTCGGGCGTGCTGTTGTTCTGGGCCGCGTTCGTGCTCACGCGTCCGTTCGGGGCGACGGTCGGCGACCTGCTGACGAAACCGGTTGCCAAGGGCGGGCTCGCGCTCGGCACCGTCGGATCGTCGGCGGTGCTGCTCGGCGTACTCGTCGCGATGGTGATCTACGCGATCATCGTGCAGGCGCGGCGACGCGAGCTCGTGCCCGCGCGGATTGCGCAGACGGCCGATCGGTGAACGGTCGCGGAAAAAGGAAAGGGGCCGCGAGGCCCCTTTTTTGCATGGCGTCGTTCAGTGTCGGCCGGTGCTGCCGAAGCCGCCTTCGCCGCGATCGCTTTGCGCGAAGTCGTCGACGATGTTGAATTGCGCCTGCACGACCGGCACGATCACGAGCTGCGCGAGCCGCTCGAACGGGTTCAGCACGAACTCGGTCTGGCCGCGGTTCCACGTCGAGATCATCAGCTGACCCTGGTAATCGGAATCGATCAGGCCGACGAGGTTGCCGAGCACGATGCCGTGCTTGTGGCCGAGGCCCGAGCGCGGCAGGATCAGCGCCGCGTAGCCGGGATCCGCGAGGTGGATCGCGAGGCCGGTCGGCACGAGCGTCGTTTCGCCCGGCTGCAGCGTGACGGGCGCGTCGAGACACGCGCGCAGGTCGAGGCCCGCGCTGCCGGTGGTGGCGTAGGCGGGCAGGTAGTCGCGCATGCGCGCGTCGAGAATCTTCAGATCGAGTTTCATGCGGTCGTCGAATCGGTCGGGAAGGGCGCGGCGGCGCGGGCCGCCGCGCGGGTGATCAGATCAGGCGGTTGTCCGGCAGGCGCTTCGCGATTTCCGCGACGAGCACGTGCGCGAGTTCGTCCTTCGGGGCGCGCGGCAGGCGCGTGAGGCCGGCCGCCTCGAACAGCACGACTTCGTTGTCGTCGCGGCCGAACGTCAACGGGCCGAGATTGCCGACCAGGAGCGGCACGTTCTTGCGCTTGCGCTTCTCGTCGCCGTGCACGTCGAGGTCGCCGCTTTCGGCCGCGAAACCGACGCAATACGGCGGATCGGGCAGCGCCGCGACCGACGCGAGGATGTCCGGGTTCTCGACGAACGCGAGCGCCGGCATCTTGCGGTCGGCCGTCTTCTTCATCTTGTGCTCGGCCGGATGATCGACGCGCCAGTCGGCAACCGCGGCCACCGCGATGAAAATGTCGGCGTCGGACACGGCTTGCATCACCGCGTCGTACATCTGCTGTGCCGTCTGCACGTCCTGGCGGTATACGCCCCACGGCGTGTCGAGCGCAACCGGCCCCGCGACGAGATGCACGTCGGCGCCGGCCTGCTGCGCGGCGCGCGCGAGCGCGAAGCCCATCTTGCCGCTCGAGCGGTTCGTGAGGCCGCGCACCGGATCGAGCGGCTCGAATGTCGGGCCGGCCGTGATCAGCACGCGACGGTGCGCGAGCACCTTCGGCGCGAAGTGCGCGACGATCGCTTCGTAGATCGCCTCGGGTTCGAGCATGCGTCCGTCGCCGACTTCGCCGCACGCCTGCGCGCCCGAATCGGGGCCGAGCACCGTCACGCCGTCGGCGCGCAGTTGCGCGGCGTTGCGCTGCGTGGCCGGGTTCTGCCACATCTGGCGGTTCATTGCAGGCACGACGAGCAGCGGGCAGTCGCGCGCGATGCACAGCGTCGACAGCAGGTCGTCAGCGAATCCGTGCGCGAGCTTCGCGAGGAAGTCCGTCGACGCGGGCGCGATCACGATCGCGTCGGCTTCGCGCGACAGGTCGATGTGCGCCATGTTGTTGTCGATGCGCGCATCCCACTGGCTCGTGTAGACGGGCCGGCCGGACAGCGCCTGCATCGTCACGGGCGTGATGAACTGCGTGGCGGCTTCGGTCATCGCGACCTGCACGGTCGCGCCCGCCTTCGTCAGCAGCCGGGTGAGCTCGGCGATCTTGTAGCAGGCGATGCCGCCCGTCAGGCCGAGAACAAGGTGTTTTCCTGCGAGTTCTGCGTGTGCCAACTCAGGCCTCCAAGGGTCAAACGGAACGGCCGGCGCGAAGCCGGCCGTCGACACCGAGTATGCGCGCTCAGCGCGAGCCGCGCACGCGACGCAGTTCGTCGTAGATCAGCAGCACCGCACCGATCGTGATCGCGGAATCGGCGAGGTTGAACGCCGGGAAGTGCCAGGCGCCGAGGTGGAAATCGAGAAAGTCGATCACGTGGCCGTAGATCAGCCGGTCGATCACGTTGCCGAGCGCGCCGCCGAGGATCAGCGCGAGCGACAGGCTGAACAGCCGCTGCTGGCCGTGACGGCGCAGCAGGAAGCAGATCACGAGCGTCGCGCCGATGCCGAGCGCGGTGAACGCCCAGCGTTGCCAGCCGCTCGCGGTCGACAGGAAGCCGAACGCGGCGCCGCGGTTGTACACCAGCACGAGGTTGAAGAACGACGTCAGCGCATGCTGCGCGCCGTACGCGAACGTTTTCAGGATCGCGATCTTCGACAGCTGGTCGAACAGAATCACGATCAGCGAAATGCCGAGCCAGGGCGCGAGCGCGCCGCTGGCCGGTTTCGACACAGTCTTCGCCATATTCAAGCAGCGCTCCGGTTTTCGCCGTTTTCAAACAGGTTCGAGAAGCAGCGGCCGCACAGCGTCGGGTGATCGGCGTGCGCGCCGACGTCCTCGCGGTAGTGCCAGCAGCGTTCGCACTTCTGGTACTTCGACGCCGCGACGTCGACGCTTTCCTGCGCTTCGTCGTCGACCTTCACGACCGTTGCCGCCGACGTGATCAGCACGAACTTCAGGTCTTCGCCGAGGCTCGCGAGGGCGTCGTAGCGCGCGCCGCTCGCATGCACGGCCACTTCCGCCTGCAGCGACGAACCGATGCGGTTCGCGGTGCGTGCCTCCTCGAGCGCCTTCGTCACGTTGCCGCGCACGTCGCGCAGCAGCGCCCACTTCTCGATCAGCGCGGCCGCCCCGGCGACTTCCGGATACGTGTAGTAGGTTTCCGTGAACACGGTGTCGCTGGCCGGCTGGAACACCTTCCACGCTTCCTCCGCGGTGAACGACAGGAACGGCGCGAGCACGCGCAGCAGCCCGTGCGTCAGGTGGTACAGCGCGGTCTGCGCGGAGCGACGGGCGCGCGAATCGGGCGCGCTCGTGTACAGGCGGTCCTTCAGCACGTCGAGGTAGAAGCCGCCGAGGTCCTCCGAGCAGTACGTCTGCAGCTTTGCGACGACCGGATGGAACTCGTACTTCTCGTAGTGGCCGAGCAGTTCCGTCTGCAGTTGCGCGGAGAACGCGACCGCGTAGCGGTCGATTTCGAGCCATTCGCCGACCGGCACCGCGTGCTGCGCGAAGTCGAAGTCCGACAGGTTCGCGAGCAGGAAGCGCAGCGTGTTGCGGATGCGGCGATAGCCTTCCGTCACGCGCTTCAGGATTTCCTCGGAGATCGCGAGCTCGCCCGAATAGTCGGTCGACGCGATCCACAGGCGGATGATTTCCGCGCCGAGACGGTTCGCGACTTCATGCGGGTCGATGCCGTTGCCGAGCGACTTGCTCATCTTGCGGCCTTCGCCGTCGACCGTGAAGCCGTGCGTGAGCAGGCCCTTGTACGGCGCGCGGCCGTCGATCATCGACGCGGTCAGCAGCGACGAGTGGAACCAGCCGCGGTGCTGGTCCGAGCCTTCGAGGTACAGGTCGGCCGGGAACTGCAGCTGATCCTTGTGCGAGCCGCGCAGCACGTGCCAGTGCGTCGTGCCCGAGTCGAACCACACGTCGAGCGTGTCGCGGTTCTTTTCGTACAGGTTCGCGTCGTCGCCGATCAGCTCGCGCGGGTCGAGCGTCTGCCATGCCTCGATGCCCGACTGCTCGACGCGTTTCGCGACTTCCTCGAGCAGCTCGAGCGTGCGCGGGTGCAGCTCGCCGGTTTCCTTGTGCACGAAGAACGCCATCGGCACGCCCCATTGGCGCTGGCGCGACAGCGTCCAGTCGGGACGGTTCGCGATCATGCTGAACAGGCGCTGCTTGCCCCAGGACGGATAGAACGCGGTTGCCTCGACGCCTTCGAGCGCGGTTTCGCGCAGCGTCTTGCCGTCGTCGCGCGGCTTGACGTCCATGCCGGCGAACCACTGCGACGTCGCGCGGTAGATGATCGGCGTCTTGTGGCGCCAGCAGTGCATGTAGCTGTGCGTGTATTTCTCGCTGCGCAGCAGCGAGCCGGCTGCGTTCAGCGCGTCGACGATCTTCGGGTTCGCGTCCCAGATCGACAGGCCGCCGAACAGCGGCAGCGATTCGATGTAGCGGCCGTCGCCCATCACCGGGTTGATGAAGTCCGAATCGGTCATCCCGTGCGCCTTGCACGACTGGAAGTCCTCGATGCCGTAGGCCGGCGACGAGTGCACGACGCCGGTACCCGTGTCGGTCGTCACGTAGTCGCCGAGGTAGACGGGCGCGGTGCGCTTGTAGCCGGGGTGGGCCGATGCGAGCGGGTGGTGGAAGCGCAGGTTCGCGAGCTTCACGCCGGGCGCGGTCGCGACGACGCGGCCCGTCAGCTTGAAGTCGGCCATGCAGGCTTCGACGCGTTCTTCCGCGATGATCAGCAGCCCGCGCTCGGTGTCGACCAGCGCGTAGACGATTTCCGGATGGAGGTTCAGCGCCTGGTTGGCGGGGATCGTCCACGGCGTGGTGGTCCAGATCACGATGCCGCCCTCGGCGCGCGGCAGCGCCGGCAGGCCGAACGCCTGCGCGGTCTTTTCCGGTTCCGCGAACGCGAACATCACGTCGATCGTCGGGTCGGTGCGGTCCTTGTACTCGACTTCCGCCTCGGCGAGTGCCGAGCCGCAGTCGAAGCACCAGTTCACCGGCTTCAGCCCGCGATACACGTAGCCCTTCTCGATGATCTTGCCGAGCGCGCGGATCTCTTCCGCCTCGTTGACGAAGTTCATCGTCTTGTACGGGTTCGACCAGTCGCCGAGCACGCCGAGGCGCTTGAAGCCGACCTTCTGCTTCTCGATCTGCTCGGTCGCGTACGCGCGCGCCTTGCTCATCACCTCGGCCGCCGGCAGCGACTTGCCGAACTGCTTCTCGATCTGGATCTCGATCGGCATCCCGTGGCAATCCCAGCCCGGCACGTACGGCGCGTCGAAGCCGGCCATGTTGCGCGACTTCACGACGATGTCCTTCAGGATCTTGTTGACCGCGTGACCGAGGTGGATGTCGCCGTTCGCATACGGGGGGCCGTCGTGCAGGATGAACTTCGGCCGGCCCTGGCTGGCCGCGCGGATCTTGTCGTAGATGCCGCGCTCTTCCCATTCCTTGACCCACTGCGGTTCGCGCTTGGGCAGGTCGCCGCGCATCGGGAACGGCGTGTCGAGCAGGTTGACCGGATACTTGGCCTGCGGTTTCGAATCGGCTTTCTTGTTGCTCATGATGGGATCGCTATCTAAATCGGGGGACGCTCGTGCGTCGTGAATCGGGGATGCGCGCGTGTCGGCGGCGCGAGGGTGCGGCGCGGGGCGCCGCCGGCCGGATCAGCTAATTCGGTCGGTCGCCGATGTCGCGAAGCCGGTCGCGCGGCTGCCCGGCGCGCGGTCGCGCTCGATGAAGTACGCGCGCGCGTTCGCGACGTCCAGCGCGATCGCGCGCGACAGCGCCTCGAGATCGTCGAACTTCGCCTCGTCGCGCAGCTTCTTCAGGAATTCGACGCGGATGAGCTTGCCGTACGCGTCGCCGTGCCAGTCGAGCAGGTGGACTTCGAGCAGCACGCGGCCGGAATCGTCGACGGTCGGACGCAGCCCGAGGCTCGCGACGCCCGGCAGCGGGGCGGGGCCCAGGCCGTGCACCTGCACGACGAAGATGCCCGCGAGCGCCGGCCGCTTGTGTGCGATCGGCAGGTTCAGGGTCGGGAAGCCGAGGTCGCGGCCGAGCTTCAGCCCGTGGGCGACGTGGCCGCTGATCGCGTAGCCGTGGCCGAGCGCCTGCGCGGCCGCGTCGAGATCGCCCGCGGCGAGCGCGGCGCGCACGCCCGAGCTGGAGATGCGCGTGCCGTCGCTGCCGGCGACCGTGCCCATCTGCTCGACCTCGAAGCCGTACTGCTCGCCGGCCGCCTTCAGCGTGTCGAAGGTGCCCGCGCGCTTCGCGCCGTAGCAGAAATCGTCGCCGACCATCATCCAGCGCGTGTGCAGCCCGCCGACCAGCGTGCGTTCGACGAACGCCTGCGGCGACTGGCTCGCGAACGTATGGTTGAAGTGCTCGACGACGACGCGGTCGACCCCGTGTTCGCGCAGCGCCTCCAGCTTGTCGCGCAGCATCGCGATGCGCGGCGGCGCGCCGGCCGGGTTGAAGAATTCACGCGGATGCGGCTCGAAGGTCATCACGCACACGGGCAGGCCGCGCGCGTCCGCTGCCGCGCGCACGCGCGCGAGCAGGGCCTGGTGGCCGCGATGGACACCGTCGAAGTTGCCGATCGTCAGCGCGCACGGCGCGCGGCTCTCGGCGTTGGGCAGGCCGCGGAAGACTTTCACGATAGCGGATGCAGCGTCGGGGGAATGGGCGGTGGGATGCCGCAAAGCAGAAGATTATAAACGTTCGGGCGGCCCGGCGGCCGAGAAGGGGGGAAACGCGGGGGCGAATGGTAAAATTCGCGGATGAAAAAACTCGTGATCCTGATTTCCGGTCGCGGCAGCAACATGGAGGCCATCGTCCGCGCGTGCGCGCAGGAGCGCTGGCCGGCCGAGGTCGCCGCCGTGATCGCCAACCGGCCCGAGGCGGCCGGCCTGGCTTTTGCCGCGTCGCACGGGGTGGCGACCGCGGTGGTCGACCACCGGTCGTTCGACAGCCGCGACAGCTTCGACGCGGCACTCGCCGCCGAAATCGACCGCTTCGCGCCCGATCTCGTCGTGCTCGCCGGCTTCATGCGCATCCTCACGCCCGATTTCGTCAGACGATATGAGGGCCGGCTGCTGAACATCCACCCGTCGCTGCTGCCGAGCTTCAAGGGCATCCACACGCACCAGCAGGCGCTGGATGCCGGCGTCGCGCTGCATGGCGCGAGCGTGCATTTCGTGATTCCCGAACTCGACAGCGGCGCGATCGTCGCGCAGGGCGCGGTGCCCGTGCGCGCCGGCGACGACGCGGCCGCGCTCGCGCAGCGCGTGCTGACGGTCGAGCACGTGCTGTATCCGCGTGCGGTGCGCTGGTTCGTCGAGGGGCGCCTGCGCCTCGAGAACGGCCGGGCAGTGGTGGCGCCGGAAGAGGCGCGCTGGATTTTCGCGGATCAACCGCATACCGAAACGAGCGAGGGCGTATGAAGCTGCACGGATTCCTGATTGGCCAGACCGAGACCTTGCTGGCCGAGGTGCTGAAGTTCACCGGCCCCGCCGACGCGACCACGAGCCGGTTCTTCCGCGCGCACCCGAAGCTCGGCCACGCCGAGCGCGGCGTGATCGCCGAAGCAGTGTTCGCGGTGCTGCGCCGGAAGATGGAGTTTTCGCACCTGGCCGAGAGCGGCACGGGCAGCCCCGCGCGGCGCCTGACGTTGCTCGGCCTGATGCAGACGCTCGGCCGCAATGCGCTCAAGCCGTTCGTGTCCGACACCGAGGCCGCGTGGCTCGAGCACGTGTCGAAGATCGATCCGGCGAGCCTGCCCGTGCGCGTGCGCACGAACCTGCCGGACTGGATCTACCAGGCGCTGTCGGCCCGTTTCGACGCCGAGGAGCTCGCGCAGCTCGCCGCGGCGCTGAACTACCCGGCGCCGCTGGACCTGCGCGCCAACGCGCAGAAGGCGACGCGCGAACAGGTGATCGACGCGCTGCGCGCGAACGGCATCGACGCGGGCGAGACGCCGTTCGCGCCGCAGGGCGTGCGCGTCGTCGGCAAGCCGGCGCTCACGCGCCTGAAGCTGTTCGAGGAAGGCCAGATCGAGGTGCAGGACGAGGGCAGCCAGCTGCTGTGCTCGCTGGTCGCGCCGCGTCGCGGCGAGATGGTCGTCGATTTCTGCGCGGGCGCCGGCGGCAAGACGCTCGCGCTCGGCGCGATGATGCGCTCGACCGGGCGCCTGTACGCGTTCGACGTGTCGGAAAAGCGCCTCACGAAGCTGAAGCCGCGCCTCGCGCGCAGCGGGCTGTCGAACGTGAATCCGGTGCTGATCGACAGCGAGCACGACGCGAAGATCAAGCGGCTCGCCGGCAAGATCGACCGCGTGCTGGTCGACGCGCCGTGCAGCGGCCTCGGCACGCTGCGCCGCAACCCCGACCTCAAGTGGCGCCAGACGCGCACGTCGATCGAGGAGCTCACGCCGAAGCAGGCGTCGATCCTCGCGAGCGCGGCGCGTCTCGTGAAGAAGGGCGGCCGGCTCGTCTATGCGACCTGCAGCGTGCTCGACGCGGAGAACGAAGCGATCGTCGAGCAGTTCCTGGCTGACCATCCGGACTTCGTGCTGGTGCCCGCGCAGAAGGTGCTGGCCGACCAGCGCATCGAGCTCGAGACCGGCGACTACCTGTCGCTGTGGCCGCACCGCCATGCGACCGACGGCTTCTTCGCCGCGGTCCTCGAACGACGCGCGCAGTAACGGCAGGACCGACGGATGATGCAGAACCGCCTGCTGTCGCACCGGCTCGCGTCGGTGATCCGCGACTTCAACCAGCCCGTGATGATCTGGCAGGCGGCGATCCTCGTCGGCGCGCTGTGTTTCGCGTGGGTCGCCGCGCGCTTCGTGCACGGCCGCATCGACGCGCGCCGGCGCGCGGCCGGCCGGACGCCGGGCGCCGGTGCGCAAAGCCTGAAGCGCGCGCTGTTCCCGCTGTTCGGCGGCCTGTTCGTGCTGGCCGCGCAGCTTGGGTTCGACCCGTTCATGTCGACGTCGCTGCTGTCGCTCGCGCTCGTGCCGCTGTTCGGCATCGGGCTCATCTACGTGCTGTTCTTCTTCGCGCGGCGCGTGTTCGCGCGCGACGGCCATACGCATGCGTGGCTGTCGATCGTCGAGAAGATCGTGTCGGTGATCGTGTGGGCGGCGATGGTGCTGACGGTGCTCGGGATCCAGCGCGACGTGATCGCGTGGCTCGACAGCGTGCAGTTCCGCGTCGCGAATGCGCACCTGACGCTGCTGTCGGTGATTTCCGGCGCGTTGTGGGTGTGCGTGACGCTGATGGTCGCAATGTGGCTCGGCTCGGTGCTGGAGGAGCGCCTCGCGCGCGCCACCACGCTCGACGCGAACCTGAAGGTCGTGATGTCGCGGGTCGGCCGCGCGCTGCTCGTGTTCGCTGCGATCCTGATCGGGCTGTCGCTCGTCGGCATCGACGTGACGGTGCTCGGCGTGTTCGGCGGCGCGGTGGGCGTCGGCCTCGGCTTCGGGCTGCAGAAGATCGCCAGCAATTACGTGTCGGGCTTCATCATCCTGCTCGACCGCTCGCTGCGGCTCGGCGACGCGATCAGCGTCGGCGGGCTGCAGGGCGTCGTCACGCAGATCCGCACGCGTTATACGGTCGTGCGCGGCCTCGACGGCAACGAGACGCTGATCCCGAACGAGAAGCTGATCACCGACGTCGTGCAGAACCAGTCGTCGTATCTGACGCGCGGCTACGCGAAGGTCGCCGTGCAGGTTGCCTATACCTGCGACGTCGAGCAGGCGCTCGCGGTGCTCGCGGAAGCCGCGAAGGACGTGCCGCGCGTGCTCGCGGACCCGGCGCCGACCCCGTATCTGGTCAGCTTCGGCGCGGACGGGATCGATCTGGAGCTCGGCTTCTGGATCGAGGATGCGGCGAAAGGCACGTCGGGCGTGCGTTCGTCCGTGAACCGCAACATCTGGCGGCTTTTCGGCGAGCACGGAATCTCGATTCCGTTCCCGCAGCGTGAAGTGCGCGTGGTCGGCCTGCCGGACGGTCTGGGCGCGACCGGCGCGGTGGCGGACGGGATGCCTGTGGCGGTGGTCGGCGGTGCGGCGGACGGGCGGGCGTCGGCGGCCTAGGCGCGAATCGGGCGAATCGGGCGAATCGGGCGGTCAGAACCGGATCGTGGCGCTTTCCCGGTCCGCCGATGGACTGTTTGCGTTGCGTCAAGACAAGAAAATATTCATTTTTTACAAAGACTTGGAACGGTTGAAGTAAAATTCCGGTCTACACGCGGTATGCTTTCATTTTTATGACGTCGGCTTGCGCCGGCATCGCTCTCACCACAGGTAACTGCCTTGTTGAATTCCCTGCTCGATTTTCTTTCCCACGGGCTCCTGCGCTTTTCGTGGTGGCAGGTCGCGTTGTTCGCGCTCGCCGTCACGCACGTCACGATCATCGGTGTGACGGTCTACCTGCACCGCTGCCAGGCGCACCGCGCGCTGGAGCTGCACCCGATCGCGAGTCACTTCTTCCGTGCCTGGCTGTGGATGACGACCGGCATGCTGACGGGCCAGTGGGCCGCGATCCATCGCAAGCACCACGCGAAGTGCGAAACCGAGGAAGATCCGCACAGCCCGCAGACGCGCGGCATCTGGAAGGTGTTCCTCGAAGGCGCCGAGCTGTATCGCGCGGAAGCGAAGAACGAAGAAACGATGCGCAAGTTCAGCCACGGCACGCCGAATGACTGGATCGAGCGCAATCTGTACTCGAAGTACCCGATCCTCGGCGTGAGCCTGATGATGGTGATCGACATCGCGCTGTTCGGCGTGCTCGGCCTGACCGTGTGGGCCGTGCAGATGGTCTGGATCCCGTTCTGGGCCGCGGGTGTCGTGAACGGCTTCGGCCACTTCTGGGGTTACCGCAACTTCAACTCGGCCGATGCGAGCACGAACCTGTTCCCGTGGGGCATCGTGATCGGCGGCGAGGAACTGCACAACAACCACCACACGTTCGCGACGTCGGCGAAGCTGTCGAACAAGTGGTACGAGTTCGACATCGGCTGGATGTACATCCGCATCATGTCGGCATTCGGTCTCGCGAAGGTGAAGAAGGTTGCGCCGACGCCGCGTCTGAACAAGCCGAAGACGGTGCTCGACCAGGAAACGCTGCAGGCCGTGCTGTCGAACCGTTACGAAGTGATGGCGCGCTACGGCAAGGCCGTGAAGCGTGCGTACCGCCAGGAGCTCGCGCATCTGAAGGAGCTCGGTTCGAGCGAGAAGTACCAGCTGATGCGCGGCGCGCGCAAGTGGTTCCACAAGGACGCCGACGGCCTCGACGAGCCGCAGAAGAAGCTGCTGCCGGAGATTTTCGCGAACAGCCAGAAGCTGCATACGTACTTCCAGCTGCGCCAGGATCTGGCCGCGATCTGGGATCGCTCGACCGCCTCGCGCGAACAACTGCTCGCGCAATTGCAGGATTGGTGCCATCGCGCGGAACAAAGCGGCATCAAGGCGCTGCAGGAATTTGCGACGCGCCTGCGTCGCTACGCCTGATTCGAAATCGATTAGAATCTCAGGACGTCACAAACCCCGCGTTGGCGGGGTTTTTTCATTTGGGCGGCCGGTTTTCGAAGGGCGACCCGACGTGCCGGAATTCGCATGAGGCTCGGGGCCGCGCCGACGTGGCGCCCCGGGGCAAGCGTAGAGGATGGGGCCAGAGCAGGTGCTCACGCGCTAGCCCTGGTCGACCGTGAAGCATGTGGCCCGAGTATGTGCTGAAGCGCTAACTCTGGTCGACCGCGAAGCATGGGACCCGAGTAAGTGCTGAAGCACTAACTCGGGTCGACAGCGAAGCATGGGACCCGAGTAAGTGCTGAAGCACTAACTCGGGTCGACAGGAGATATGGAGATGCAATCGACGATCAAACCCGTCGAGTACGACCGGCCGGTCTCGGCAGGGACCGTCTGCGGCGTGGGCCAGGCGTGGGCCAAGGTGCCCGAGGCACCGTCCGCCGAAGAACGCACCGCACTGAAGGCGCGCATCAAGGCGCTGCTCGCGCGTGAAAAGGCCGTGCTCGTCGCTCACTACTACGTGGATGCCGAGCTGCAGGAGCTGGCCGACGAAACCGGCGGCTGCGTCGCCGATTCGCTCGAAATGGCCCGCTTCGGCCGCGACCACGACGCACAGACGCTCGTCGTCGCCGGCGTGCGCTTCATGGGCGAAACCGCGAAGATCCTGAGCCCCGGCAAGCGCGTACTGATGCCCGATCTCGACGCGACCTGCTCGCTCGATCTCGGCTGCCCGGTCGACGAATTCTCCGCGTTCTGCGATGCGCATCCCGACCGCACCGTCGTCGTCTACGCGAATACCAGCGCCGCCGTGAAGGCGCGCGCCGACTGGATGGTCACGTCGTCGATCGGCCTCGAGATCGTCGCCGACCTGCACGCACGGGGCGAAAAGATCATCTGGGCACCCGATCGCCATCTCGGCAGCTACATCCAGAAGAAAACCGGCGCGGACATGCTGTTGTGGCAGGGTTCGTGTCTCGTCCACGACGAATTCAAGGGCATCGAGCTCGACCTGCTGCGCGCCGAGTATCCGGACGCGAAGGTGCTCGTGCATCCCGAGTCGCCGGAAAACGTCGTCGCGCAGGCGGACGTCGTCGGCTCGACGACGCAGCTGATCGACGCTGCCGTGAAGTTCGACGCGACGCACTTCATCGTCGCGACCGACCTCGGCATCCTGCACAAGATGCAGCTCGCGGCGCCCGGCAAGACCTTCATCGCCGCGCCGACGGCCGGCAACAGCGCGACCTGCAAGAGCTGCGCCCATTGCCCGTGGATGGCGATGAACGGCCTCGCGAACCTCGCCGACGTGCTCGAGCGCGGTCACAACGAGATCTTCGTCGATCCCGCGATCGGCGCGCGCGCGCGTCTGCCGATCGACCGGATGCTCGATTTCGCAGCGGCGCACAAGAAGCGCGTGCAGGCGAGCGGCGATCTGCAGCGCGATCAGCAACTGTTTGCGAACGTGGGGGCTGCATGACCAGCGCAGTCTCTCCGTTGTTCGAAGCCGTGCGCGCCCAATACGGCACGGCATTCGACGAAGCGATCGCGCGCAACGTCGCCGATGCGATCGCCGAAGACGTCGGCACCGGCGACCAGACCGGGCGGCTCGTGCCGGCAGGCGAGCGGCGCCGTGCGCGCATCATCGTGCGCGAGGAGGCGGTGTTGTGCGGCGTGCCGTGGTTCGAGGCCGTCGTCGCGCGGATCGATCCGTCGATCGTCGTGCAGTGGCGGTATCGTGAAGGCGACCGGATGACGCCGGATTCGACGGTCTGCGAACTCGAAGGGCCGGCGCGCGCGCTGTTGACGGCCGAGCGCAACGGGCTGAACTTCCTGCAATTGCTGTCGGGCGTCGCGAGCGCGACGCGTCGTTACGTCGATCGCGTCGAAGGCACGCGCGCGAAGATCCTCGATACGCGCAAGACCCTGCCGGGCCTGCGGCTCGCGCAGAAGTACGCGGTGCGCGTCGGCGGCGGCGAGAACCAGCGTCTCGCGCTGTACGACGGCATCCTGATCAAGGAAAACCATATCGCGGCGGCCGGCGGTGTCGGCGAGGCGCTCGATGCGGCGTTCGCACTCGATGCCGGCGTGCCGGTGCAGGTCGAAGTCGAGACGCTCGCGCAGCTCGACACGGCGCTCGCGCATGGCGCGCAGTCGGTGCTGCTCGACAACTTCACGCTCGACATGATGCGCGAGGCGGTGCGCGTCGCGTCCGGCAAGGCCGTGCTCGAGGTGTCGGGCGGTGTCAATTTCGATACGGTGCGCACGTTCGCGGAGACGGGCGTCGACCGCATCTCGATCGGCGCGCTGACGAAGGACGTGCACGCGACCGACTATTCGATGCGGATCGTCGACTGACCGCACGACATACCGTCTGACGAAAAAAGCCGCTGGCGCGCAAACGCCAGCGGCTTTTTCGTGGGCCGCAAGCCGGAAGGGCGTGCCGCTCAGCGGCGCGAGCGGGGCGTGAGCACGCTCGGCAGCGCCTTCGGCAACGTGTGCGGCCAGTCGCGGCTGTAGTGCAGCCCGCGGCTTTCGCGGCGCGAATACGCGCTCTTCACGATCAGCGTCGCGACGTCGACGAGATTGCGCAGTTCGAGCAGGTCGCGCGTCACGCGGAAGTTCGCGTAGTACTCGTGGATCTCGTCGCGCAGCAGCGACAACCGGTGCTTCGCGCGCTCGAGACGCTTGTCGGTACGCACGATGCCGACGTAGTTCCACATCAGCCGGCGCAGTTCGTCCCAGTTGTGCGCGACGACGACTTCCTCGTCCGCATCCGACACGCGGCTTTCGTCCCATGCGGGCAGCGTGCCCGGCGTGTCGGCGTCGAAGCCGGCCGCCTCGATTGCCTCGGCCGCCGCGCGGCCGATCACGAGACATTCGAGCAGCGAATTGCTCGCAAGCCGGTTCGCGCCGTGCAGCCCCGTGTACGACGTCTCGCCGACCGCATACAGGCCCGCGAGATCGGTGCGTCCCGCGAGGTCGGTGACGACGCCGCCGCACGTGTAGTGCGCGGCCGGCACGACCGGGATCGGCTGCTTCGCGATGTCGATGCCGAATTCGAGACAGCGCGCGTGGATCGTCGGGAAGTGTTCGCGCAGGAAGGCTTCCGGCTGATGGCTGATGTCGAGATACACGCAGTCGATCCCGCGCTTCTTGATCTCGAAGTCGATCGCGCGCGCGACGATGTCGCGCGGCGCGAGTTCCGCGCGCGGATCGTGCGCGGGCATGAAGCGCGTGCCGTCCGGCAGCTTCAGCAGGCCGCCTTCGCCGCGCACGGCTTCCGAAATCAGGAACGATTTCGCGTACGGATGGAACAGGCAGGTCGGGTGAAACTGGATGAATTCCATGTTCGACACGCGGCAGCCCGCGCGCCACGCCATCGCGATGCCGTCGCCGGTCGCGGTGTCGGGGTTCGTCGTGTACAGGTAGACCTTGCCGGCGCCGCCGGTCGCGAGCACCGTGTGCGGCGCCTCGATCGTAATCGTGCGATCGTTGTCGACGTCGAGCGCATACAGCCCGTGACAACGGCGGCCGGGCAGCCCGAGCCGGTCCGACGTGATCAGGTCGATCGCATGGTGGTTTTCGAAGAACGTGATGTTCGGATGCTGGCGCGCGCGGTCGGACAGCGTCGCGAGCACCGCATGGCCGGTCGCGTCGGCCGCGTGGATGATTCGACGGTGGCTGTGGCCGCCTTCGCGCGTCAGATGGAAACCGAGTTCGGCCGCATCGTCCTTCGTGAACGGCACACCCTGCGAGATCAGCCACTCGATCGCTTCGCGGCCGTGCTCGACGATGTAGCGCGTCGCGCCTTCGTCGCACAGGCCGCCGCCGGCGACCAGCGTGTCGTCGACGTGGTTCTCGATGCTGTCCGCCGAATCGAGGACGGCCGCGATGCCGCCTTGCGCGTTATCGCTTGCCCCCTCCATCATCGAACGTTTCGCGATCAGCGCGACACGTCGCGTGCTGGCCAGGTTGAGTGCGACCGACAGCCCTGCCAGGCCGCTGCCGACGATCGCCACGTCGAATTTCATGCTGCATCTCCATCGTTACGCTTTAGCTCTTGTGCGTTCCGTCGGCCGTGGCCGCGGAAAGGGGAGAGCATACCGCGTCGGGCCCGCGCGTGCGCGCAAAACAAAAAGCCCCGCATGTGCGGGGCTTTTTGGTCGCCGTCAGGCTGGCAGAAACCGGAGATTACTTGATCTTGGTTTCTTTGTATTCCACATGCTTGCGGACGACGGGATCGAACTTCTTGATCGCCATCTTTTCCGGCATGTTGCGCTTGTTCTTCGTGGTCGTGTAGAAGTGACCCGTACCAGCGGTCGACTCGAGCTTGATCTTGTCGCGTGCGCCTTTTGCCATGATTGTGCTCCTTGGGCTTAGGCTTCGCCGCGTGCGCGCAGGTCAGCGAGCACGGAATCGATGCCGTTCTTGTCGATCAGGCGCAGGCCGGCGTTCGAGACGCGCAGGCGCACCCAGCGGTTTTCGCTCTCCACCCAGAACCGGCGGTTTTGCAGGTTCGGCAGGAAGCGGCGCTTCGTCTTGTTGTTTGCGTGGGAAACGTTGTTGCCGCTCATCGGCGCTTTCCCAGTTACTTGGCATACGCGTGCCATGAGAGCACTCCTAATACGCTAAATTCGGGGTTCGATCGCCGATGAAGGTTCCATCGTACCGCCACGTGATCCATGGCTGCACTCAGAACGCCGAAGCCTTTACAGACAAGGCCCTTCGATGGCTAGAACTGGTTGGAAAAAAGACAGATGACGATTCTAGCAGAAAAAGTTCAGAAAAATCAAACCCAATTTCGCTTCGTCGTTGCGGCCACCCCGGGGCGGGTCGCCGGGCCACAGTCTACAGCCAACCGGCGCGTGCGAACGAAAATGTATCGGCGGTGCCGACGACCACGTGATCGAGCAGCTTCGCGTCGACGAGCGTGAGCGCTTCGTGCAGCATGCGCGTCAGGCGGCGATCCTCCGCGCTCGGCTGCACCGCGCCGGACGGGTGATTGTGCGCGATGATCAGCGCGGCGGCATTCAGCAGGAGCGCGCGCCGCACGATCTCGCGCGGATAGACGACCATTCGCGTCAGCGAGCCGCGGGCGCTCTCCTCCACGTCGATGAGGCCGTGACGGGCGTCCAGGTACAGCGTGACGAACACCTCGTGCGGACGCGTGCCGATCCTGAGCCGCAGATAATCCTCGACCGCGCCTGGCGAGCCGATCTGCATCCGCTCGCGGGCTTTCTCGGCCAGCGCGCGCCGCACGATCTCGGTCACCGCGATCAGCACCGCCGAGCGCGCGGGGCCGATGCCGGGGTGCATGGCGAACGCGTCGGGCTCCGCGTCCAGCATGTCGCGCAGCGAATCGTCGAAACGTGCGAGCAGCGCGCGGGCGCTGGCGAACACGTCGTGGCCGCCGCCGCCCGTGCCGAGCAGCAGCGCGATCAGCTCCGCATCGGTCAACGCCGCCGGCCCGCGTTCCAGCAAGCGCTCGCGCGGCAGATGGGGTTTCCAGTTTCGCGGGCGGCGCTTGCCCGGCGGCCTGGCTGCGTCGACGAGGCGGGCCGGAGCGACGGGGGCATCGGCGGTGTCGCGACATTCGGTCGCCGGTGCGGCGGGACAGGGTGACAGCATGATCGAAACTCCATTGGCGGCGGGCGCGGGCGCGATGTCGTCGCACTTTCAGCCTTGCGCGCTCAGGTGACTTACAATATTGGCTTTGCGCCGGGCCTTTCGGCCAGTTCGGGCGCCGACGAACACGAGTCATTCATGAGCATCATCGATCTATCCGAAGTGAAGCCCGGTTCCCATGTCACGCTGCATTACCGGCTTGCATTGGCCGACGGCGCCGACATCGTCAACACCTTCTCCGACAAGCCCGCCACGCTGCTGCTCGGCGCGGGGCAACTGGCGCCCTCGCTGGAACAGATTCTGATCGGGCTCAGGGTGGGCGACCATTCGACTTATCAGCTAACGCCCGAGCAGGGGTTCGGTCCCCGCAATCCCGACATGCTCCAGCGCGTGACGCTGTCGACGCTGCGCGAGAACGGGATGGTCGGCGACGATTTCACGCCGGGCGACCTGATCGAGTTCAACGCGCCGGACGGCGGCCGCTATGCAGGGGTGCTGAAGGAAGTCAGCGAAACCTCGGCGCTGTTCGACTTCAATCATCCGCTCGCGGGCCAAGCGCTCACGTTCGAAGTGAAAATCATCGGAATCCTGTAATCATGAGCACCACCGATACGCTGTCCGGGCAGACCGTCGCCGCCGATGCCGAAATCCTGCTGGCCCAGCCGCGTGGCTTCTGCGCGGGCGTCGATCGCGCGATCGAGATCGTCGAGCGCGCGATCGCGATGCACGGTGCGCCGATCTACGTCCGTCACGAAATCGTCCACAACAAGTACGTGGTCGAGGATCTGAAGAAGAAGGGCGCGATCTTCGTCGAGGAACTCGAGGAAGTGCCGGCCGGCAATACCGTGATCTTCAGCGCGCACGGCGTGTCGAAGGCCGTGCGCGACGAGGCGGACGTGCGCGGGTTGCGCATTTACGACGCAACCTGCCCGCTCGTCACGAAGGTGCACGTCGAAGTGGCGAAGATGCGCCAGGACGGGGTCGACATCGTGATGATCGGCCACAAGGGCCACCCGGAAGTCGAAGGCACGATGGGGCAGGTCGAGCGCGGCATGCATCTCGTCGAAAGCGTCGAGGACGTGCAGAAGCTCGAGCTCGCCGATCCCGAGCGCATCGCGCTCGTCACGCAGACGACATTGTCCGTGGACGACGCCGCCGAGATCATCGGCGCGCTGAAGGCGAAGTATCCGAAGATTCGCGAACCGAAGAAGCAGGACATCTGCTATGCGACGCAGAACCGCCAGGATGCGGTGAAGTTCATGGCGCCGCAGTGCGACGTCGTGATCGTCGTCGGCAGCCCGAACAGCTCGAATTCGAGCCGCCTGCGTGAAGTGGCCGAGAAGCGCGGCGTGGCCGCGTACATGGTCGACGCACCCGATCAGATCGATCCGGCATGGGTCGCCGGCAAGCGCCGCATCGGCGTGACGGCCGGCGCATCGGCGCCGGAAGTGCTCGCCCAGGCCGTGATCGCGCGCCTGCGCGAGCTCGGCGTGCGCAACGTCCGCGCCCTCGACGGCATCGAGGAAAACGTGTCGTTTCCGCTGCCGCGCGGGCTGAACCTGCCGCCTGCCGCCTGATTGCCGCATCGCACCCGCGATACCCCGAAGCGCGCCGTTTGGCGCGCTTTTTTTTGCGTTGCGAAAATGAGATCGCAACCATTATTCACACCAATGGTGCAACCCGGTTGCTATCGCCGCGCTTAACCGCCTCTCAAAAATGGTTGCAATGCAGGAAAACCCCATCGAATCAGGATTATTGGCGTCCTATAAATGGAGTTACAATGCGCCCGTTTTCAGGCCGGAATGGCTTTGAAATCGGGTTTTGGCAAGGCGCGGGAGACCTACTCGATGCATGTGAAGTTGGCTTACGCCATGTCCGTCGCCGCACCGGTTGCAATGCTTGCCGGCTGCAGCAAAAAGAGCGACGACGAGGCGGGCAGGGACGCTGCGGCACGCGCAGTACCGGCTGCCAGCGACGTGCGCGCTGCCGGAACCGGTCGTGCGGTGCCGTCGGCGTGCCGCGTTGCGCAATCGGACAGTGACAAGGACAACGGGGCACGTTTGGCGATCGAGGAAATCAACGCGCAGGGCTCGAAGATCGGCATGCATTCGGCACGGCGGGCAGCACGCGCCGGCGGTGCTGCCATCGACCGGGCGACGGGCATGCAGATTGTCCGACAACGAGCCGCGGACCGTGATGCGGCAACAGCAGGGCGCGTCGAACGACGGACGCTCGGGTTTCGGGGCAACGCAGGCGACGTGCAGATGTCACTGATCCCCGTTCATTTCGATTCGACGAAACAGCGTGTCGCCGCGACCCATCGCGTCGCGGCGGGCGGGCTGCTTCGTTTCACGGATTCCGACGCATTCCTGACGAAAGTCGGGCGCCACTTTTGCGATGCCGGTTCGGGCGCCGCGCGGGCGGCGGCGGACGGCCCGCTTGCAGCGCAGGCGACGGCGTCCGGCATCGGAGTGCAAATCCTTGGCGACAACGGCATGTGCGCCGCCAAGGTGGTCGAGCCCGCGGGCGACGCGGCGCGGAACCTGATCTGCCCGGATGCAGGGTTCGCCCCGGCCCGGACGGAAAAAGGCACGGCGTTCGGGCAACCGGACACCGTTGCGGCACGCTGCCCTACGACTTCAAGGAGGCCAAGTACACCGTCCTCGATGTCGTGACGATTTAGCGACGGGACTCACGATGGCACCGGAACAGTGCGGTGCCGTTTCTGTATCCGCTCCGGCGGCAGGTCCGGCCGTACAGGCCGGGCGGCGCGCGCCGGGACGATCCACCCTTACCGGTATCGACTAGTACCCGCAGTGTCGCCGAGAAGGCGCGATTCCTCGCTTACCCGCGGGGCGCAACGTCCTCCGGCAGCATGGGCCAAGGAGCTTTAAATGGATATTTTCATCCAGCAGATCCTCAACGGGCTGGTGCTCGGCAGTGTGTACGCCATCATCGCGTTGGGTTACACGATGGTGTACGGCATTCTCGGCATCATCAACTTCGCGCACGGCGACGTGCTGATGATCGGCGCGATGGTCGCCCTGTCGGCGATCACCGTGCTGCAGAACCATTTCCCCGGACTCGGCAACGTCGCGACGCTGACGATTGGCCTTGGCATCGCCGCCGTCGTCTGCGCGTGCGTGGGCTACACGATCGAACGTGTCGCGTACCGGCCGCTGCGCCGTGCGCCGCGTCTCGCCCCGCTGATCACCGCGATCGGCGTGTCGATCCTGCTGCAGACGGCCGCGATGATCATCTGGTCGCGCAACCCGCTGCCGTTCCCGCAATTGCTGCCGACCGATCCGATCAACGTGATCAAGGCGACCGACACGACGCCCGGCGCCGTGATCTCGGTGACTGAAATCGTGATCATCGCGGTGGCGTTCATCGTGATGGCAGGCCTCCTGCTGCTCGTGCACAAGACCAAGCTCGGCCGCGCGATGCGTGCGATCGCCGAAAGCCCGAACACCGCGAGCCTGATGGGCGTGAACCCGAACTTCGTGATTTCGGCGACGTTCATGATCGGCTCCGCGCTCGCCGCGCTGGCCGGCGTGATGATCGCGTCCGAATACGGCAACGTGCACTTCTACATGGGCTTCATCCCCGGCATGAAGGCGTTCACGGCGGCGGTGCTCGGCGGGATCGGCAACCTCGGCGGCGCGATGGTCGGCGGCGTGGTGCTCGGCCTGATCGAGCAGCTCGGCGCGGGTTACATCGGCAACCTCACGGGCGGCGTATTCGGCAGTAACTACCAGGACGTGTTCGCATTCATCGTGCTGATCATCGTGCTGGTGTTCCGTCCGTCGGGCCTGCTGGGTGAACGTGTCGCGGACCGCGCGTAACGGAAGGGGAGCAAACAACATGACATCCATTCAACCGATCGAATCCTCGACGTCGCTCGTCGAAGAGCGCAACACGGCCAAGACCGTCATCATTGGCATCCTGACCGCGGCCTTCGTGATCGCGGCGCCGATCATCATCGGCTCGGCAGGCGGCAATTACTGGGTCCGCGTGCTCGACTTCGCGATGCTGTACGTGATGCTCGCGCTGGGTCTGAACGTGGTGGTCGGCTTCGCCGGCCTGCTCGACCTGGGCTACATCGCGTTCTACGCGGTGGGCGCGTACACGGCGGCGCTGCTGAGCTCGCCGCACCTGACCTCGCAGTTCGAGTGGATCGCGGCGCTCGCGCCGAACGGCCTGCACATCCCGTTCCTGATCATCGTGCCGATCGCGATGGCGCTGGCGGCGACCTTCGGGATCCTGCTCGGCGCGCCGACGCTGCGCCTGCGCGGCGACTACCTGGCGATCGTGACGCTCGGCTTCGGTGAAATCGTCCGGATCTTCATGAACAACCTCGACCGTCCGGTGAACATTACCAACGGCCCGAAGGGGATCACGGGCATCGATCCGGTGCACGTCGGCGGCTTCAACCTGTCGCAGACGCACTCGATCTTCGGCTTCCAGCTGCCGTCGGTCTACATGTACTACTACCTGTTCGTGCTCTGCGCGCTGCTGGTGATCTGGGTCTGTACGCGCCTGCAGCACTCGCGTATCGGCCGTGCATGGGCCGCGATCCGCGAAGACGAAATCGCCGCGAAGGCAATGGGCATCAACACCCGTAACGTGAAGCTGCTCGCGTTCGCGATGGGCGCGTCGTTCGGCGGCCTGTCGGGCGCGATGTTCGGTGCGTTCCAGGGCTTCGTGTCGCCCGAGTCGTTCACGTTCTGGGAATCGATCGTCGTGCTCGCCTGCGTGGTGCTCGGCGGCATGGGCCACATCCCCGGCGTGATCCTGGGCGCGGTGCTGCTCGCGATCTTCCCGGAATTCCTGCGTTCGACGATGAGCCCGCTGCAGCATGCGATCTTCGGTCACGACATCGTCGATACCGAAGTGATCCGTCAGGCGCTGTATGGCCTCGCGATGGTGATCATCATGCTGTATCGCTCGGAAGGCCTGTGGCCGGCGCCGAAGCATGAGGACAAGATCGCGAAACTGGCGAAGCGCAACAGCAAGAAGCCGGTGCGCGCTTAACCAACGGACAAGGGGATATCACACATGAGCGACAAGCAAATCCGACTGTCCGTCAAAGGCGTGAACAAGCGCTTCGGCGGCTTGCAGGCACTGTCCGACGTCGGCCTCGAGATCAAGGAAGGCGAGATCTACGGCCTGATCGGCCCGAACGGCGCCGGCAAGACCACGTTCTTCAACGTGATCACGGGCCTCTACACGCCGGACTCCGGCGAGTTCAAGCTCGACGGCACGGAATACAAGCCGACCGCGGTGCACCAGGTCGCGAAGACGGGCATCGCGCGCACGTTCCAGAACATTCGCCTGTTCGGCGGGATGACGGCACTGGAGAACGTGATGGTGGGCCGCCATGTGCGCACCAAGCACGGGCTGCTCGGCGCGGTGTTCCAGACGCCGGCCGAACGCCAGGAAGAGCGCGAGATCAAGGAACGCGCGATCGAGCTGCTCGAATACGTCGGCGTGCTGCAGTACGCGGACTACACGTCGCGCAACCTGTCGTACGGCCACCAGCGCCGGCTGGAAATCGCCCGCGCGCTGGCGACCGACCCGAAGCTGCTCGCGCTCGACGAGCCGGCGGCCGGGATGAACGCGACCGAGAAGGTCGAACTCACGCGCCTGCTCGACAAGATCCGCTCGGACGGCCGCACGATCCTGCTGATCGAGCACGACGTGAAGCTCGTGATGGGACTGTGCAACCGGATGACGGTGCTCGATTACGGCAAGGTGATCGCCGAGGGTCTGCCGCAGGACGTGCAGAAGAATCCGAAGGTGATTGAGGCATATCTCGGCGCAGGGGTGCACTGATGGCAGCGGCAATGTTGAAAATCAAGGGCTTGCAGGTCAACTACGGCGGTATCCAGGCCGTCAAGGGTGTTGACATGGAAGTCCGCCAGGGCGAGCTCGTGACGCTGATCGGCGCGAACGGTGCCGGCAAGACCACGACGATGAAGGCGATCACGGGTCTCAAGCCGTACTCGGCGGGCGACATCGAGTACGACGGCAAGTCGATCAAGGGCGTGCCGTCGCACGAACTGCTCAAGCGCGGCCTCGCGATGGTGCCGGAAGGCCGCGGGATCTTCGCGCGGATGTCGATCATCGAGAACATGCAGATGGGCGCGTATCTGCGCAACGACAAGGAGCAGATCAAGAAGGACGTCGACCGGATGTTCGGCTTCTTCCCGCGTCTGAAGGAGCGTGCGACGCAGCTCGCGGGCACGCTGTCGGGCGGCGAGCAGCAGATGCTGGCGATGTCGCGCGCGATCCTGTCGAAGCCGAAGCTGCTGCTGCTCGACGAGCCGTCGATGGGCCTGTCGCCGATCATGGTCGAGAAGATCTTCGAAGTGGTGCGCGAGATCTCGAAGGAGGGCATCACGGTGCTGCTGGTCGAGCAGAACGCACGCCTCGCGCTGCAGGCGGCCGACCGCGGTTATGTGATGGACTCGGGCACGGTCACGATGGAAGGCGACGCGAAGCAGATGCTCGACGATCCGAAGGTGCGGGCCGCGTATCTGGGTGAATGAGCGAGGCCGGTGCGGCGCGGCGGCGGATGCCGGCGTGCCGCGCAAGGGCTTTCGAAAAGCTGTCACGGGATGCCGTGGCAGCTTTTTTTTCGTGCGGCGCGCCCGGCGGCGAACTTGTGCGTGCGGAGGCGACTCCATTCATTCGGCGGTGACGCCGACCATGCGGCGCGGGACGCGGCGACCGGCCGTCCGCGACCGGCCGTCCGTAACCGGCCCTCCGCAACCGGCCGTCCGCAAACCGACACGCGGGCTGCGTAGCATGGTCGATCCATCGGGACACGGAGAGCGCGCATGAGTCTGGACTACGGTTTCGTGAAGGCGAAGGTGACGTCGGTGGCGCAGCTGAAGGGCTCGCCGCACGGCAGCGAGATCCAGTATCACATCCACCTGACACTCGCACTGCCGACGGGCGACTGGGACGTCGCGATCAACGTCGGCACCAACGACGCGGACGACTTGCTGAACTACAAGCTCGTCTACGATTTCCATCATCCGGTCACGGCGACGCTCGCGGCCGCGGCCGAGGGCTACACCGATCTCACCGGGCAAACCGCGCTGCCGGCGCTCGACTATCTGCGCAGCGACATCCTGAACGAGACCGGCGCATGGCGCGCCAGCGCGGTGATGGACGGTACCGAGAACGCGGAGCCGATCCCGTCGCTGCTGCGGCTCGTCAACGCCGCGCAGTCGCAGGGGCTCGACGTCGTCGTGCTCGGCCGCACGTATTCAGAAGGCAACGGCATTCACGACACGCACATGAACCAGGGGTCGACGGGCTCGCACTATCTGCACCGCGCGGGCGACGACCACAACGATCACAACGACGTCTGGCAGGACGGCGCGCTGATCGTGCGCGTGAGCGAGTCGCAGTGGGCCGCGTATTTCGCGGCGTTCGAGCAGCAGGCCGTGCCGACCGACGCGCTCGGCAATCCGCTGCCGGACGCGGGGCCGATCACGCGCTGATGGGGGGCTGCCGGCGTCAGGCGGCCGGCAGCGTCTTGCCGAACGAAATGCGTTCCTCGACGCGATAGCCGAGCGCCGCGTAGAAGCGGCACGCATCGTCGTTGCCGGGCAGCACCTGCAGATTGATCTTCAGGCAGCCGCGCGCGGCGAGCGCGCGTTCCGCATGCGCGATCAGCGCGCGGCCGATGCCGAGTCGCCGTGCGTCGTTCGACACGCCGAACGAGTAGAGCCAGCCGCGATGTCCGTCGAAACCCGCCATCAGCGTGCCGACGACCCGCGCGCCGCTGGTCGCGACGAAGAACAGTTCCGGCTGCGTCGCGAGCTTCAGCTCGATCGATCGCAGCGGATCGCGGTGCGGCGGCGCGCCGGCTTCGTCGTACTGCGGGAACGCGTCGCGCCAGACCGCGAGCACGGCATCGGTGTCGGCGCGTTCGAACGGGCGGATAGCGACAGCATCGGCGGCGGCATCCATCGCGGGGGGCTCCTCAGAGCGTGTCGAGGATCGACCGCAGCATCGCCATCATCTGGTCGATTTCCTCGGTCGTGACGTTCAGCGCGGGCATGAAGCGCAGCAGGTTCGGGCGCGCCGCGTTCAGCAGCAGGCCGTCGGGCTGCATGTCGCGCGCCTTCTCGACGATCTGCGGGCCGATGTCCTTGCCGAGCAGCAGCGCGCGCAGCAGGCCTTCGCCGCGTTCGCCCTCGAAACCGCGCTCCTCCGACAGCTCGAGCAGCTTGCGCTTCAAGTATTCGCCGCGCGCGCGCACGCCTTCGAGGAAGCCGGGCGCGACGAGTTGCGAGATCACCGAATGGCCGACCGCCGTCATCAGCGGGTTGCCGTTGTACGTGCCGCCCTGATCGCCGGCCTCGAACACCGCGACGTCGGCCTTCGACAGCAGCGCGCCGAGCGGTGCGCCGCCGCCGATGCCCTTCGCGAGCGTCATGATGTCCGGCTCGATGCCGGACAGCTCGTATGCGAACAGCGTGCCCGCGCGGCCGCAGCCGCTCTGCACTTCGTCGACGATCAGCAGCAGGTCGTGCTGCTTCGTCAGCGCACGCAGCGCCTGCATGAATTCACGCGTCGCCGGAATCACGCCGCCTTCGCCCTGGATCGGCTCGAGCATCACCGCGACGGTCTTGTCGGTGATCAGCTTCTCGACCGAGTTGATGTCGTTCAGCTCGGCCTTCGGGAAGCCCGGCACCTGCGGTGCGTAGATCGTGTCCCAGCCCGGCTTGCCGCTGGCCGACATCGTCGCGAGCGTGCGGCCGTGGAAGCTGTGGTCGAACGTGATGATCTCGTACGCGCCGTTCTTGAACTTGCGGCCCCATTTGCGCGCGAGCTTGATCGCACCTTCGTTCGCTTCCGCGCCGCTGTTCGTGAAGAACACCTTGTCGAACACGCTGTGCTGCGTCAGCAGCCCCGCGAGCTTCGCCATCGGTTCGTTGTAGAACGCGGGCGACGGGTTCAGCAGCTTCTCGGCCTGCGTCTTCAGCGCTTCGACGATGCCGTCGTTGCAGTGGCCGAGACTGTTGACGGCCCAGCCCTGAATGAAGTCCAGATAGCGCTTGCCGGTGTGATCGTAGAGCCACGAACCCTTGCCGTGCGTAAACACGATGTCGGGGCGGTTCGTGATGTACATCAGCGAGTCGATCGGGTAATCGTTCAGGGACATGACAGCGGACTCCAGCGGACGTTGAAAGGGAAACGGGCAATAAAAAAGCCACGGAAGGCCGTGGCTGGTAGGTCGAACAGCTTGTGCGTAACCGGTGAAGCGGAGGGAGGGTTACGCGCGAGTCCGTGACGAGCCGGCGGCATCCGGGCGGAGCGGCGAGCGGCGACGTCGGAGAGCGGACAGGAAGCGGTTCATGTGCGCAAGCATAAGGCATCCCGCGCCCCACTGTAAACCGCCGCGATGCCACGGATGTGACACGGCGGCGCGCAGCGGGGACGCGGGCGCGCCCGGTGCTCAGACCGGGTGCGCGAGATCGGCGGCGCTCGTGAACGAGTCCGCGTAGAACTCGTCGGCCGGCAGCGCGTGGTGCTGCGTGAAGTCGCGCTGCGCGGATTCGACCATCACCGGCGCGCCGCACGCGTACACCTGGTGGCCCGACAGATCGGGCAGGTCCTCGATCACCGCGCGGTGGACGAAGCCGGTGCGGCCCGTCCACTGGTCGGCGTCGTCCGGCTCGGACAGCACCGGCACGTACTTGAAGTTCGGGATCTCGCGCGCCCATTGCTCGGCGAGCTCGCCGAGGTAGATGTCCTTCTTGCGGCGTGCGCCCCAATAGAGCGTCATCGGGCGCGTGATGCCGGAATGCCTGACGTGCTCGATGATCGCCTTGATCGGCGCGAAGCCGGTGCCCGACGCGAGCAGCACGATCGGCTTGTCGGAATCCTCGCGCAGGAAGAACGTGCCGAGCGGGCCTTCGAAGCGCAGGATGTCGCGCTCCTTCATCGCGCCGAACACATGGTCGGTGAACTTGCCGCCCGGCATGTGGCGGATGTGCAGCTCGATCGGGCCTTCCTCGTGCGGCGCATTCGCCATCGAGTAGCTGCGGCGCGAGCCGTCCTTCAGGATGAACTCGACGTACTGGCCCGCGAGGTATTGCAGGCGCTCGTTGGCGGGCAACTGCAGCTTCACGACCATCACGTCGTCGGCGCGGCGCTCGAGCGCGGCGATCCGGCACGGCAGCTTCTTCACCTGCACGCCGTCGACGCCGGCGATTTCACGCACGTCGATCTCGAGGTCGCATTGCGCCTTCGAACAGCAGAGCAGCGCGAGGCCGCGCGTGCGTTCGTCGTTGGACAGCGCCGACGCGGCGTGCGGGCCCTGTTCGATCTGGCCCGACACGATCTGGCCCTTGCAGGAGCCGCACGCGCCGTTCTTGCATCCGTACGGCAGATGGACGTTCTGGCGCAGCGCCGCCGCCAGCACGGTTTCGTCCGACTCGACCTGGAACTGCCGGCCGCTTTGCTTGAGAGTAACGTTGAATGCCATAGAACCAAATAGAACAAAATGTGGGGACCGTGCATGTCGGCACGGCAGCTACAATGCAAACCCGTTGCGCGCCGCGCAACGGTGGCTACTGATTTCGCAACCATCATGATCGCGACTCGAATCCTGCGCCGGCCGCGCGCACTGATCGTCGGCTGCGGCGACGTCGGCCTGCGTTGCGTCGCGCAATGGCGCGCCGCGCGCCGCAACCTGCGCATCGTCGCGCTGACGAGCCATCCGGGCCGCTGCGACGAATTGCGCGCGGCAGGCGCGACGCCGATCGTCGGCGACCTCGATCGCCGCGCGACGCTCGGACGTATCGCGGGGCTCGCCCGCACGATCCTGCATCTCGCGCCGCCGCAATCCGACGGCCGCGACGATCGCCGCACCCGCGCGCTGATCGCCGCATTGTCCGTGCCTGCACGGCGGCCATCCGCACCGCCGGTGTCGCCGGCCGGCCGGCTCCGCACGCTGCGTGCCGCGACCCGGCAGGCCGGCGTGCCGGCGCGGGCAGCGCGTATTGTACCCGACGCCCTTCGCGCGCCGACGCTCGTCTACGCCAGCACGACGGGCGTATACGGCGATTGCGGCGGGGCGCGAATAGACGAGACGCAGCCGCTGCGCCCCGCGAATCCGCGCGCGTTCCGGCGCGTGTCGGCCGAGCGTCAGTTGCGGGCGGCGACGGTGCGCGGCGTGCTGTCCGCGCGCATCGTGCGCATTCCCGGCATCTACGCGGCGAATCGGCTGCCGCTCGCGCGGCTCGAGCGCGGCACGCCGGCGCTCGACGCGGCCGACGACGTCTACACGAACCATATCCACGCCGACGATCTCGCGGCGATCCTGCGGCGCGCGGCCGTGCGCGGCAAGCCGGCGCGCGCCGTGCACGCGTCGGACGACAGCGAACTGCGGATGGGAGAGTATTTCGACCGGGTCGCGCAGGTGTTCGGCCTGCCGCTGCCGCCGCGGATCAGTCGCGCGGCCGCCGAACATCGGCTCGAACCGACGCTTCTGTCGTTCATGCGCGAGTCGCGGCGCCTGTCGAATGCGCGGCTCAAGGCCGAATTGTGCGTGACGTTGCGCTATCCGACCGTAGACGAATTCCTTCAAACGCTCGCGCCGCGCGGCGCGTCAGGTGAGCGCCGGTAACGCCTCGATCAGCAGGAAGCACAGCAGCGCGCCGATCAGCGCGCCGATCAGGTTCGGATGATATTTGTGCTTCATGTGCATCGTGGCCAGCAGCCCGCCGATCACGATGGCGCCCACGACCGCGAAGGCGATCGTCACGTACGACAGTTCGAAAGAATGGTTGATGTTCATGATGTCTCCCCTGCATTGCTGCTTGTACAGCTTGTGATTTCAGTATAGCGGGGGATCGTGCGGCCGCGACGCGGCCGGACACCGAACGGTCGTGCGGATTTTCCCTTACAGGGTTTTGACGGAATTGCGCAGGGCTGAAAGGTCGTCTTCCCCGAGCCAGCGCCATGCGCCCGGCGCCAAGTCGTCCGGCAGCGTGAAACCGCCGATGCTTTCGCGATGCAGCGCCTCGACGCGGTTGCTGGCCGCGGCGACCATGCGTTTCACCTGATGATATTTGCCTTCGAGGACGGTCAGCGCGAGTGCGTGCGTGTCGCGCGCGTCGGCGGCGACCGCCGCGATCGGCTTCGGCTCGCCGTGGAGCTGCACGCCGGCGCGCAGCGCGTCCAGTTGGGCATCGTCGAGCGGGTGGCGCACGGTCGCGACGTAGGTCTTCGGCACCTTGCGCTTCGGAGACGTGTACGCATGCACGAACTGGCCGTCGTCGGACAGCAGCAGCAGGCCCGTCGTGTCCTGGTCGAGGCGGCCGACGCACTGCACGCCGCGTGCGACGAGCGGCGCGGGCAGCAGGCTGAACACGCTCGCGTGGTGTTGCGGGTCGCGCGAACACTCGTAGCCGGCCGGCTTGTTGAGCGCGAGATACGCGCGGGCGTGGAACGGCCAGGCGGTGTCGTCGACCGTGAACACGAGGCCGTCGGTGTCGAACGACGCGTCGGGGTCGGTCGCGCTCGCGCCCGCGACGGTGACGCGGCCCGTTTCGATCAGGCCGCGGCACTGGCGGCGCGAGCCGAAGCCCTGCGTGTAGAGAATGCTTTCGAGATCCATAGCGCGCGCATTCTATCAAGCGGCGCGCCGGCACCGGCACGAACTCGCCCGCGCTGGTAAGCTGCGGAGCGCTGGGCGCGACGCGGGGCACGTTCCTTCTTCATGGAAAGTGGCCATCGCAAGCAAGGTACGTACGGCTCCAGCGTGAAGCAGTGCCACCGCGGCGGCGGGTCCGTGACAGGGCTGTTGCCGTCTTCACCCGACACGGAGTTTGCCGCATGAATCCGACGACGCTCGATGCACTCGCCGATTTTCCCCGCCAGCTCGAAGCCCATTTCACCGCCGTGCCGGACGGCTATGCACGCTGGACCCCCGACGACTGGAACGGCATCCCGAGCGAGCACTTCTCGCCGCTCGGGCAACTCTGCCACGTGCGCGACATCGAGATCGACGGCTACCACGTGCGGTTGAGGCGGATGCTCGATGAGGATCATCCGCTGCTCGTGTCGGTCGACGGCGACGCGCTCGCGATCGAGCGCCGCTACGACGCCGCGAACGCGTCCGACGTGCTCGCGGCGATCCGCGACGCGCGGCGCGAGACGCTCGACGTCGTGTCGCGCCTGACGCCCGGGCAGCTTGCACGCACCGGCGAATTCGACGGCTATGGCGCGCTGACCGTGCGCGGCCTCGTTCATTATCTGTGCAGCCACGACCAGCAGCATCTGGCCGGGATGCAGTGGCTGCTCGGCAAGATCGACGCGGCGCTTTACGCTCGCTGACTCACGCGTGCGAGGAGGCCGTGCGACGTGTCGCTCCAAGGCCCGGCAGATTTCGCCGCCCGCGTCGGTGGGGCAGCCCACCGTTCCGGACGCCTGATTGGATCGTTTTTCTGGATAATTCATCCAGCCATGCCCGGCTGACCGGCGCGTCGCGCGTGCCTACACTCCTAGCTTCACCCAACGCAAAAAGGAGTCAACCGTGGCTACTCACACGCTCGCAGACAAGGTCGTCCTGATCGCAGGCGGCGCCAAGAATCTCGGCGGCCTGCTCGCCCGGGATCTGGCCGGCCACGGCGCGAAGGCGGTGGCGATTCACTACAACAGCGCGGCATCGCAGGCGCAGGCCGAAGAAACGGCCGCCGCCGTGCGCGCGGCCGGCGCGCAAGCCGCGACGTTCCAGGCCGATCTGACGACGGCCGCCGCGGTCGAGAAGCTGTTCGGCGACGCGAAGCAGCGCTTCGGCAAGATCGACATCGCGATCAACACCGTCGGCAAGGTGCTGAAGAAGCCGTTCACCGAAATCTCCGAGGCCGAATACGACGAGATGTTCGCGGTGAACAGCAAGTCCGCGTTCTTCTTCATCAAGGAAGCGGGGCGGCACCTCGAGGATCACGGCAAGCTCGTCACGCTCGTGACGTCGCTGCTCGGCGCGTTCACGCCGTTCTATGCGGCCTATGAAGGATCGAAGGCGCCCGTCGAGCACTTCACGCGCGCGGCGTCGAAGGAGTACGGCGCGCGCGGCATCTCGGTGACGGCGGTCGGGCCGGGCCCGATGGACACGCCATTCTTCTACCCGGCCGAAGGCGCCGACGCGGTCGCGTATCACAAGACGGCGGCCGCGCTGTCGCCGTTCAGCAAGACGGGCCTCACCGACATCGAGGACGTCGTGCCGTTCATCCGCCATCTCGTGACCGACGGCTGGTGGATCACCGGTCAGACGATCCTGATCAACGGCGGCTATACGACCAAGTAACGGGCCGTGCCGGCGGTCGTCGCGTGCGCGCGGCGACCCGCAATGGACCGTTTGCATGGACAATGGACGGGCGCGCGGGCACAAGGCCGCGCGCCCGTTTCTTCTGTGCCGCCGGGATCGGCCGCGACGCGCGGCGCTGCCGGTGACGGTCGTCCGAACCCACGTTTTCCGCCCGCCGATGGACAAGCTGGACCAGGTCAGAATCTTCCTTCAGGTTGCCGAGATGGGCAGCTTCATCAAGGCCGCGCATGCGCTCGACGTGCCGCGCGCGACGGTGTCGGCCGCCGTCCAGCAGCTCGAGACCGCGCTCGGCACGCGCCTGTTGCACCGTACGACGCGGCAGGTGCAGCTGACGGCCGACGGCGCGCTGCTGCTGGAGCGTGGCCGGCGCCTGCTCGCGGAAGCCGATGAGCTCGACCGGCTGTTCCGGCGCCGCGATCGCGACGTGATCGGGCGGCTGAACGTCGATGCGCCGAGCCGGATCGCGCGCCGCGTGATCGCGCCCGCGCTGCCGTCGCTGTTTCGCCGCTATCCGAAGCTGCAACTGTCGCTCGGCTCGACGGACCGCTCGATCGATCTCGTGCAGGAGGGCGTCGACTGCGCGATCCGGGTCGGGCGGCTCGCGGACAGCAGCCTCGTGGTACGGCCGCTCGGCCAGTTCGCGCTGATCAACTGCGCGAGCCCCGACTACCTGCGCGAATGCGGCGTGCCCGAGCACCCCGATGCGCTCGCGCACGGGCACTGGGCGATCGGCTATGCGTCGCCGACGACCGGCCGCGAGCTCGGCTGGGAATACTGCGCGGACGGCGAGCACCGCACACTGGCGCTGCCGAGCCGCGTGATCGTCAACAACGCCGAAACCTATATCGCGAGCTGCATCGCCGGGATGGGGCTGATCCAGATTCCGCGCTTCGACGTCGTGCATCTGCTCGACAGCGGGGCGCTGGTCGAGGTGATGCACGGCCATCGGGCCGCGCCGATGGACGTGTCGGCCGTCTATCCGCATCGCCGGCACCGGTCGAGGCGGCTCAATGCGTTCGTCGAATGGTTCGCGGAGCTGATGACGGATGCGCTGAACGACACGGGCGCGGCTGCGGCCGGCGACTGAAAAGGGCGCCGCGCATTCAGTCGGCGTGTGCCGAGAACTGCCGTGTGCGCCCGGTGGCCCGCACCGCGTCGATCAGCGCGGCGCCGGCACCGCCGGGCTTCGCTGCGAACGCGTAAAAGCGTGCGGCCGGCAACGTCGGCAGGCCATCGCGCGGCCCGCATGCGCGCAGGCCGTCGCGCAATTGGCTGCGCGCGAGCGCCGTGACCGCGAAGCCGGCGAGCGCGGCCGACACGCAGCCGGCCATGCTCGCGCTTTCGAACTGCACGCGAAAGCGCCGCAGCGCGGCCGCGAGCGCGGATACCGCGGCTTCCCGGTACACGCATGGCTCCGGAAACAGCGCGAGCGGCACGTCGCTTTCGGCGTCGAGCGGCGTATCCGACGCGAACGCCCATACCAGCGGCTCTTCCCACAGCAGTTCGCCCGGCGCGTCGACCTGCCGGCATTGCTTGCCGAACACGACGTCGAGCCGGCCCAGCGTCTGCTCGCGCAGCAGCGCCGCGGTGATGCCGACCTTCAGTTCGATCGACGTGCGCGGATGGCTGTCGCGGAACGTGCGCAACACCTGCGGCAGCCACGTTCCCGCGAAGTCTTCCGACGCGCCCACGCGCAGCCGGCCATACGCCGACGCGCCGCGCAACCGGGCGCGCACTTCGCGCTCCATGTCGACGATGTTGCGCGCGTACGCGTACAGCGTATCGCCGGCCGGCGTGAGCGCGATGCGGCGCGTGGTGCGCGCGAGCAGCACCGTGCCGGCCGCCTGCTCGAGCCGCTTGATGTGGCCGCTGACCGCGGACGGCGTCAGCGCGAGGCGTTCCGCGGCCAGCGCGAAGCCGCGGCTGTCGACGACTTCGAGGAAGGTGCGCAACAACGCGATGTCGAGCGCGGTCGACGCGGGATCGGTCAGCGGTTCCATGGATGATTCAACGCGATATTCGATGAATGAATGATGATACGCCGCGAATCGTGATGAAAGGCGGGTCTACCATGGGCTATTCAGGCTGACTCACCGGAGTGCACATGACCGCTTATCGATATGCGACGACCGCGTCGCTCGAACTTGCCTATCTCGAATGGAATCCGCGCGGCGAACGCGTGGCCGTGCTGCTGCATGGCTGGCCGGACAGCCCGGTCGGCTGGGAAGCTGTGGCCGAAACACTGGCCGCGCAAGGCTACCGCGTGCTCGCACCCGCGCTGCGCGGCTTCGCGCCGACCCGCTTTCGCGATCCCGCGACGCCGCGCAGCGGCCAGCTCGCGGCGCTTGGCCGCGACCTGCTCGAATTCATCGACGTGCTCGGCATCGAACGGCCGGTCCTGGTCGGGCACGACTGGGGTGCCCGCGCGGTTGCGAACGCGTGCGGATTGCGCGACGGCGCGTCCTCGCATCTGGTGATGCTGTCGGTGGGGTACGGCACGAACGACCCGGCCCAGCCGCTGTCGCTGCCGCAGGCACGCAATTACTGGTACCACTGGTTCATGGCGACGCCGCGCGGCGAGCAGGCGCTGCGCGACGATCGCCGTGCGTTCGCGCGCCTGATGTGGGACACGTGGTCGCCGGCCGGCTGGTACGACGCGCGCGACTTCGACGCGGCGGCGACTGCCTTCGACGGGCCGGACTGGATCGACGTGGTGCTGCATTCGTACCGTTATCGCTGGGGATTCGTCGACGGCGGGGCCGCCTATGCGGAAGACGAAGCGCAACTGACGCCCGCGCCCGTGCTGTCGGTGCCGACGCTGGTGCTGCACGGCGGCGCGGATACCTGCAACGGGCCGGAGACTTCGGCCGGGCGCGAGCGGTTCTTCACCGGCCGCTATGAGCGGACCGTGCTCGATGGCGTCGGGCACTTTCCGCAGCGCGAGGCGCCGGCGGCCGTCGCGGACGCGATCCTGCGGTTCTGCGAGCAGGGTTGAACGTGCGGCGCGCGCCTTGGGGCGAGGTCGGTCGAGCCGGTCACTCGGTGCGGTGCGGAATGTTGTCCGGGAACGGGTAGGGCGCATGCGGCCCAGGCCAGTCGGGCACGGGCGGCTCGCGGAGCAGATCGCATCCGCCCAGCACGATCGACAGCAGCGCGACGAGCATGCCGCGGCCAATCCGGCTCGAAAAGACGACGCGCGTGGACATGAGCGGCCTCCGTGCTTGCGTGTCCTGATGCTTGGACTGTCGGCGGAGGGTGCGCGTTGCGGTGTGCGATGCGCGCGGGAAAAACGCGCGGCAAAAACAAAAAACCCGCGAAGCGGCGAGCTTGCGCGGGTTTCGACAGGTGCAGCGCATGACGCTGCGAAATACTGGTGCCCAGGGCCGGAATCGAACCGGCACGCCTTGCGGCGGGGGATTTTGAGTCCCCTGCGTCTACCAATTTCACCACCTGGGCTTTGATCCTGGCCGCGCATGCGATTGTGCGCGGCGAAACGCGGATTATGGCGGAAAACGGGGCACCGGGCAAGCTGTCCGGCGATCGTCCTTGCGTTACTGGCTCAGATAGACGAACTTGCCGTGCTTCACGATCCCCATCACGCTCGCGCGTTGATCGAGCCCCACGTGATCCTTGTCGCTGGTGTTGACGACGCCGTTCGGCACGACGAGCTCGTGCGCACGCTCGAGCTCGCGCCGCAGCGCCGCGCGGAAGGCCGGCGTGCCGGGCTGCGCGGCCTTGAGCGCGCGGCCGACCGCGTCGGCGAGGCGCGGATAGACACCCGCCGCGTCGCCCGCGAACTGCGTAACGGTGCCGGCGCCGTATTTCGCCTCGTACGCATCGACGAACGCGAGCGCGGCCTTGCGAGCCGGATGGTCGGCGGGCAGCGTGCGCGCGACGACGACCGGCTGGGTCGGGAACAGCGTCCCGTCGACGTCCTTGCCGCCGAGCTTGATGAATTCGGGCGTCGCGATCCCGTGCGTCTGGTAGATCACGCCCTTGTAGCCGCGCTCGATCAGCGTGCGCTGCGGCAGCACGGCTGGCGTGCCCGAGCCCGCGATCAGGATCGCGTCCGGCTTCGCCGCGATCAGCTTCAGCGCCTGGCCGGTGACGCTGGCGTCGGTGCGGTTGAAGCGCTCCGTCGCGATCACGCGGATCTTTCGGACTTCCGCGAAGCGTGTGAATTCATTCAGCCAGCTGTCGCCGTAGCTGTCCGCGAAGCCGATGAAGCCGACCGTCTTCACGCCGTGGTTGGCCATGTAGCGCGTCATCACGTCGGCCATCGCGCTGTCGCTCTGCGCCATCTTGAATGCCCAGGTCCGCGCGCCTTCCTGCGGCTCGACGATCGCGCCGGAGCCGACCAGCGTGATCATCGGCGTCTGCGCGGCCGCCACCGCGTCGAGCGCCGCGAGCGCCGCCGGCGTGATGTTCGGCCCGACCACGACGTCGACGTGATCCTCGTCGACCAGCTTGCGGATGTTGCGCACGGCGGCGCCCGGGTCGGACGCGTCGTCGAGCACCGTCACCTGCAGCGGCTGCCCGGCGATCGTCTTCGGCCACATCAGGATCGCGTTCTTGCTGGTGATGCCGATCGCGGCGGCCGGGCCGGTCGACGACAGGTCGACGCCGACCTTCAGATCGGCATGCGCGGCCGCGCAGGCGAGCACGAGGGCGGCGCCGGCGGCGCGGCGCAACAAGGCGGGAAGCGTCATGCGGGAATCTCCGTCGGGCAATAAAAAGGGGCGCGATTTGCGCCCCTGTGTTTATACCTGTCCTTCAAAGCTCGTACGATTCGGATTCGCCCTTGAGCGCCTGTTCGATCAGCTTGCGGTTCAGCGTCGGCGACAGCAGCTCCACGAGCGTATACACATAGCTGCGCAGGTAGGCGCCCTGCTTGAGCGCGACGCGCGTCACGTTGCTGCCGAACAGGTGGCCGACCGGAATCAGCCGCAGGTTGCGATCGCGCTCCGGGTTGAACGCGATGTCGGCCATGATCCCGACGCCGAGGCCGAGCTCGACGTAGGTCTTGATCACGTCGGCGTCGATCGCCTCCAGCACGATGTCCGGCGACAGCCCGCGCAGCGCGAACGCATGGTTGATCTTCTTGCGGCCGGCGAACGCGTCGTCGTACGTGATCAGCGGGTATTGCGCGAGATCGTCCAGCGTGACCGGCTTGCGTTCCAGCAGCGGGTGGTCGGCCGGGACCACGGCCGCGTGATGCCACTGGAAGCAGGGCAGCGACACGAGTTCCTTGTAGTCGGCGATCGCCTCGGTCGCGATCGCGAGATCGGCCTGGTCGTGGATCACCATCTCGGCGACCTGCGTCGGGCTGCCTTGCAGGATCGACAGGTGCACCTTCGGGAAACGCTTCTTGAATTCGGCGATCGCGGCCGGCAGCGAATAGCGGGCCTGCGTGTGGGTGGCGGCGATCGTCAGGTTGCCCTGATCCTGCGCCGCATAGTCTTTTCCGACCCTTTTCAGGCTTTCAACTTCCTGCAGGATCCGCTCGACCGACGCGAGGATGATCCTGCCCGGCTCGGTGAGCGAGCGCACGCGCTTGCCGTGCCGCGTGAAGATCTCCACGCCGAGCTCGTCCTCGAGCTCGATGATCGCCTTCGACACCCCCGGTTGCGACGTATAGAGCGCCTTGGCGGCCTCGGTGAGGTTGAAATTCTGCCGGACGGCCTCGCGCACGAAGCGAAATTGGTGCAGGTTCATTTATAACCCTTCCGCATATCAACAGAATTTTTTAGTCGTTTGAAATATAAGGCGAGTTTATTACGATTCACCGGAGTTTTTCAAATATGGATATCTGTTTTCGTCATTAGCAATCCAGCCGGGCCGCGGAAGGCCGGCGGTGGCGGCGGAACGGAGATTCGGGCGCGACGTGGCTAGGACGTCGCGCGGTCACCACGAAAACCCTGGGGTCCCCGAATGTATCAGTACGACCAGTACGACCAGACGATCGTCGACGAGCGAGTCGCGCAGTACCGCGATCAGGTGCGCCGCCGCCTGTCGGGCGAGTTGAGCGAAGACGAGTTCCGTCCGCTGCGCCTGCAGAATGGCCTGTACATGCAGCGCCACGCGTACATGCACCGCATCGCGATTCCGTACGGCAACCTGCGCAGCGAGCAGCTCCGCATGCTGGCGCGCATCGCCCGCGAACACGACCGCGGCTACGGCCACTTCTCGACGCGCTCGAACATCCAGTTCAACTGGGTCCAGCTCGAGGAAACGCCCGAGATCCTCGCGAAGCTCGCGTCGGTGCAGATGCACGCGATCCAGACGTCGGGCAACTGCATCCGCAACATCACGGCCGACCAGTTCGCCGGCGTCGCTCAGGACGAGGAGATCGATCCGCGTCCGTGGTCGGAAATCCTGCGCCAGTGGTCGACGTTCCATCCCGAATTCGCATGGCTGCCGCGCAAGTTCAAGATCGCGGTGTCCGGCT
Organism: Burkholderia sp. RF2-non_BP3; assembly: GCF_001522185.1. Lineage (NCBI taxonomy): Bacteria > Pseudomonadati > Pseudomonadota > Betaproteobacteria > Burkholderiales > Burkholderiaceae > Burkholderia > Burkholderia sp. RF2-non_BP3. Next base: position 312,582 of record NZ_LOSU01000043.1, read on the forward strand.
CGAAGCACGACCGCGCGGCCGTGCAGATCCACGACCTCGGCGTGTACCTGAAGAAGAACGCGCAGGGCGAAGTGGTCGCGAGCATCCTCGCGGGCGGCGGTCTCGGCCGCACGCCGATCGTCGGCGCGGTGATCAAGGAAGACCTGCCGTGGCAGCACCTGCTGACCTACTGCGAAGCCGTGCTGCGCGTGTACAACCGCTACGGTCGCCGTGACAACCTGTACAAGGCGCGTATCAAGATCCTCGTGAAGGCGCTGTCGCCCGCGAAGTTCGCGCAGCAGGTCGAGGAAGAGTGGCAGCACCTGAAGGACGGCCCGTCGACGCTCACGCAGGCGGAAGTCGACCGCGTGTCGCAGTACTTCTTGCCGCCCGTCTACGAGAAGCTCGCCGACACCGACGCGTCGTTCGAACAGCACCTGCTCGAGAACAAGGCGTTCGCGCGCTGGGTCGAGCGCAACGTCGCGCCGCACAAGGTGCCGGGCTATGCCGCCGTCACGCTGTCGCTGAAGGATCACCGCGTGGCCCCGGGCGACGCGACCGACGCGCAGATGGACCTGGTGGCCGACTGGGCCGACGCGTACTCGCTCGGCGAACTGCGCGTGTCGCACGAGCAGAACCTGATTCTCGCGAACGTGAAGAAGCGCGACCTGTTCGCGGTGTGGGAAAAGGCGAAGGCGGCCGGTTTCGCGACGCCGAACGTCGGCCTGCTGACCGACATCATCGCGTGCCCGGGCGGCGACTTCTGCTCGCTCGCGAACGCGAAGTCGATCCCGATCGCGCTGGCGATCCAGCAGCGTTTCGACGATCTGGACTACGTGTACGACCTCGGCGACCTGTCGCTGAACATTTCCGGTTGCATGAACTCGTGCGGTCATCATCACGTGGGCAACATCGGCATCCTCGGCGTCGACAAGGACGGCGCCGAGTGGTACCAGGTGTCGCTCGGCGGCGAGCAGGGCACGGGCCGCAACGGCGCGCGCCTCGGCCGCGTGATCGGGCCGTCGTTCTCCGCGGAGGAAGTGCCGGACGTGATCGCGAAGCTGATCGACACGTTCGTCGAGGCGCGTATCGACGGCGAGCGCTTCATCGACACGTACGACCGCATCGGCATCGCACCGTTCAAGGAGCGCGTGTATGCGGCGCGCCAGGCAGTGAACGCGTAACCAACCGGGTAGAAGGAATTTGCAGATGGCTTCGATTATCAAGAACCGCGCAGTGATCGACGACGCATGGCAGGTCGTGCGCGCGGCGGAAGACGGTGCGCTGCCCGCGGTCGACGCGTTGCCGGCCGGCAAGGTGCTGGTGCCGTTCGCCCTGTGGCAGGCCGAGCGCGCGGCGCTCGTCGCCGCGAAGACGAAGGACGAACTCGGCGTGTGGCTCGCGCCGGACAGCGAGCCGGCCGATCTCGTGGCCGACTTCGGTGCGATCTCGCTGATCGCCGTCGATTTCCCGCGCTTCGCGGACGGCCGCGGCTACAGCATCGCGCGCCTGCTGCGCGAGCGCCACGGCTGGACCGGCGAGCTGCGCGCGATCGGCGACGTGCTGCGCGACCAGCTGCTGTACATGTCGCGTTGCGGCTTCGACGCGTTCGCGGTGCGTGCCGACAAGGACATCCGCGACGCGCTGAACGCGTTCGGCGAATTCACGCAGCGTTACCAGGGCGCGTTCGACGAGCCGGTGCCGCTGTTCCGCCGCCGCGATGCCGCGGCCGACGCCAAGGTGAGCGCATGAGCACCGCGACCGCACTGACGCCGGAACTCGCCGCGAAGGTCGAGCGCCTCGACGCGCTGCTCGCGCAGATCGGCGCGCGCCACGAGAAGGTGAAGTTCGCGAGCAGCCTCGCCGCGGAAGACATGCTGCTCACGCACGCGATCCTGTCGAAGGGCGTGTCGATCGGCATCTTCTCGCTGAACACCGGCCGCCTGCACGCGGAAACGCTGGGCATGATCGACCGCGTGCGCGAGCGCTACGGCTACGAGATCGAGCAGTTTCACCCGCGCCAGGACGCGGTCGACCAGTACGTCGCCGAGCACGGCCTGAACGCGTTCTACGAAAGCGTCGAGCTGCGCAAGTCGTGCTGCCACATCCGCAAGGTCGAGCCGCTGAACCGCGCGCTGGCCGACGTCGGCGCGTGGGTCACGGGCCAGCGCCGCGAGCAGTCGGTCACGCGTGCGGAACTGCACGAGGAAGAACAGGACGAAGCGCGCGGGATCGCGAAGTACAACCCGCTCGCCGACTGGACGGAAGCGGACGTGTGGGCGTACCTGAAGGCGTTCGACGTGCCGGTCAACCCGCTGCATGCGCGCGGCTACCCGAGCATCGGCTGCGAGCCGTGTACGCGCGCGATCCGCCCCGGCGAGGACAGCCGGGCGGGCCGCTGGTGGTGGGAGTCGCGCGACACGAAGGAATGCGGGCTGCACATCACGATCACGCCGATTCCCGCGAACGCCGAAGCCGGCGCCGCGCACTGAAAGCCGACAAGAAACCGAATATTGCGCCGCCCGCGACAGCGGGCGGCACGAACCCAGAAGAGAAGGACTGAAATCATGAGCACGACGCTCGAGCAATCCGCCTTTGCCCCGCCCACCGGCGCCGACGACCGCATGGGCCACCTCGACTGGCTCGAAGCCGAGTCGATCCACATCCTGCGCGAACTCGTTGCCGAATGCAGCAAGCCGGCGCTGTTGTTCTCGGGCGGCAAGGACTCGGTCGTCGTGCTGCACCTCGCGCTGAAGGCGTTCGGCCTCGGCGCGAACCGCAAGACGACGCTGCCGTTCCCGCTCGTGCACATCGATACGGGCCACAACTACGAGGAAGTGATCGACTTCCGCGACCGCCGTGCGCAAGAGCTCGGCGCCGAACTGGTGGTCGGCCACGTCGAGGATTCGATCAAGCGCGGCACGGTCGTGCTGCGCCGCGAAACCGATTCGCGCAACGCCGCGCAGGCCGTCACGCTGCTCGAGACGATCGAACAGCACGGCTACACGGCGCTGATCGGCGGCGCGCGCCGCGACGAAGAGAAGGCGCGCGCGAAGGAGCGGATCTTCTCGTTCCGCGACGAATTCGGCCAGTGGGATCCGAAGGCGCAGCGCCCGGAACTGTGGAGCCTGTTCAACGCGCGCCTGCACAAGGGCGAGCACCTGCGCGTGTTCCCGATCTCGAACTGGACCGAGCTCGACGTGTGGCAGTACATCGCGCGCGAGAATCTCGAACTGCCGTCGATCTACTACGCGCACCAGCGCGAGATAGTGCGCCGCAACGGTCTGCTCGTGCCGGTCACGCCGCTCACGCCGATGCGTGACGGCGAGACGAGCGAACTCGCGCAGGTGCGCTTCCGCACGGTCGGCGACATCAGCTGCACGTGCCCGGTCGAGAGCGACGCGGACGACGTCGAGAAGATCATCGCCGAGACGGCGGTGACCGAGATCACCGAACGCGGCGCGACCCGGATGGACGATCAGGCATCCGAAGCCGCGATGGAACAGCGCAAGAAGCAAGGTTATTTCTGAAGCACACGAGGACATTCACATCATGAGCATCATCGAGAACACCGAAGACCTCGGCGTGTTGCGCTTCATCACCGCGGGCAGCGTCGACGACGGCAAGAGCACGCTGATCGGCCGCCTGCTGTACGACAGCAAGGCCGTGCTGTCCGACCAGCTGTCCGCGCTGTCGCGCGCGAAGAACAAGCGCACGGTCGGCGACGAGATCGACCTCGCGCTGCTGACGGACGGGCTCGAAGCCGAGCGCGAGCAGGGCATCACGATCGACGTCGCATACCGCTACTTCGCGACCGCGAAGCGCAAGTTCATCATCGCCGACACGCCGGGCCACGAGCAGTACACGCGCAACATGGTGACGGGCGCATCGACCGCACATGCGGCGATCATCCTGGTCGACGCGACGCGCGTGACGGTCGAGAACGGCGTCGCGGAACTGCTGCCGCAAACGAAGCGCCACAGCGCGATCGTGAAGCTGCTCGCGCTGCAGCACGTGATCGTCGCGATCAACAAGATGGACCTCGTCGACTACAGCGAAGCGCGCTTCAACGAGATCCGCGATGCGTACGTCGCGCTCGCGAAGCAGCTCGGCCTGAAGGACGTGCGTTTCGTGCCGGTGTCGGCGCTGAAGGGCGACAACATCGTCGGCGCGAGCGAGCGCATGCCGTGGTACGCGGGCGAGCCGCTGCTCGACGTGCTCGAATCGCTGCCGGTCGAGACGCAGGCGCATGACGCGCTGCGCTTCCCGGTGCAGTGGGTCGCACGTCAGGACGGCAGCTCGGCCGACGATTTCCGCGGCTACATGGGCCGGATCGAATCGGGCGAGGTGAAGGTCGGCGACGAGATCGTCGTGCTGCCGTCGAATCGCACCGCGACGATCGCCGAGATCGTCGCGCCGGTGCCGGGCGGCACCGCGTCGGTTGCGCACGCATTCGCGGGCCAGACGGTGACGATTCGCCTCGAACAGGACGTCGACGTGTCGCGCGGCGACATGTTCGTCACGACCGCCGAGACGGTCGCGCCGGCGAAGAAGCTCGAGGCGGACCTGTGCTGGTTCGACGAGACGCCGCTGTCGCCGCAGCGCAAATACCTGCTGAAGCAGACCACGAGCACGGTGTTCGCGAAGATCGGCGCGGTCAAGGAAGTGCTCGACGTGCATACGCTGTCGCACGCGACCGACCGCCAGGAACTGAAGATGAACGACATCGGCCGCGTGGCGCTGACGCTGCAGAAGCCGATCGTCTGCGACACGTACGACGCGCATCCGGGCACGGGCGCGTTCGTGCTGATCGACGAGGCGACGCATCATACGGTCGCCGCCGGCATGATCCGGGCGTTCTCGGCGTAACCGGCGTTTAGCGCCGCCCGTGCGGGCGGCGCGCGCCGGTCGCCGTTCACGGGCAGGACAAGCGAAGCGACAAACATGGGCAAGGTGTATCTGATCGGAGCAGGGCCGGGCGCGGCGGACCTCATCACGGTGCGTGGCGCGCGGCTGCTCGAGCAAGCCGACGTCGTGCTGCACGACGCGCTCGTCGAGCCGGCGATGCTCGACTATGCGCCGAACGCGCGGAAAATCGCGGTCGGCAAGCGCTGCGGGCAGCGTTCGACCGCGCAGCACTTCATCAACAAGCAGATCGTCGACGCGGCGCGCGAGCATGCGTGCGTCGTGCGCCTGAAGGGCGGCGATCCGATGCTGTTCGGGCGCGCCGAAGAGGAAATGCGCGCGCTCGAGGCGGCCGGCATCGATTACGAGGTCGTGCCGGGCATCACCGCGGCGCTGGCCGGCGCGGCGACGCTGAAACGCTCGTTGACGTTGCGCGGCGTGTCGCGCAGCGTCGCGTTCGCGACGCACAGCCGCGCACCGGGCAGCGACGAGATTCGCGAGGCCGCGCGCGCCGATTCGATCGTCTACTACATGGGCCGCGACAGCGCGCCGGGCATCGCCCGCGAACTGATCGACGCGGGACGTGCGCCTGCGACGCCGGTCGCGATCGTCGAGGCGTGCAGCACCGCGCGCGAACGTACGCTGACGCTCACGCTTGCGCAGATGGCGGCGGGCGACGCACAGGCGTGGCTCGACCCGGCGGAGCCGAGCCTGCTGATGATCGGCGATGCGTTCGCCGAACGCGTGCGGCGCGTGAAAGAGGGCGATGCGCTGCAGGACGCCGCTTGAGTCGAGCGCGTGGTTCGCAGGCATAAAAAAAGCGCTGGCTTCCGAAGCCAGCGCTTTTTTGTTTGGGCTCGCCGATTCGCTTACGCGTCGCGGTCGACCTGGTCGATGCAGTAGCGTGCGATCGCATCGAGCACGCCGTCGTCTTCCCCGACGGCCGTCGCGCAACGGATCTCGATGCCCAGATGCACGGCGCGGCACGCGTCGACGAGCTGCGGCAGGTCGCGGCGCACATGGCCGCCCTGGCCGAAGAACACGGGCACCACGGTGATGCGCGTGCAGCCGGCCGCGACCTGCGCGGCAACGGCCGTATCGAGCGACGGCGTCATCAGCTCGAGAAACGCAAGCGACACGTGCGGGGCAGGGGAGCCGGCCGCGCGCAGCCGCGCGGCGAGCCGCTCGAACGGCTCGGCCCAGCGCGGATCGCGTGCGCCGTGGCCGAACAGGACGATGCCGTGCGAACTCATGTCGAAGCCTCCGTCGTGACGGCGCTCAGTGCCGGTCGACCCACTTGAGCGCGAACAGGCCGAGCGCGAGATAGATCAGGCCCGGTGTCGCCGCGGTCAACGGCGCGGGCCACGTGTTCAGCGTGCCGATGTGCGAGAACAGCGTGTTGAGCAGCTGGAAGCTCATGCCGAGCATGATGCCGCCGAACACCTTCACGCCGACCACGCCGGCACGCGTATGCAGGTACGCGAACGGCAGCGACAGCACGAGCATCACGAACACCGCGAACGGGTAGAGCAGCTTGCGCCACAGCGCGATGTCGTAGCGCTGCGTGTCCTGCTGGTTTTCGCGCAAGTGCTGGATGTAGCGGAACAGGTTGATGAGCGACATCCGTTCCGGCGACACGAGCAGCACCGACAGGATCTGCGGCGTCAGGTCCGAGCGCAGCCGGTATTCGGGCAGCGTCACCTGCTGCGACCGGTACACGGGGTTCAGCGCGTCGGCCGGTTCGCCGCTGATCGGCTTGATCGGCGTCAGTTCGGTTTCCGTCACGCCCGTGAGCAGCCAGTGGCCGGGCGGTTCGTAGCGGCCCGTCTGCGCGATCCGCACGTTCTGCAGCTGGAATTTCGAGTCGAATTCGTAGATGCGCACGTTGCTGATCGTCGAATCGGGCGACAGGCTGCCGACGTTGACGAAGCGCGTGACCTGCTCGCCGTTCTCGCGGGCCGCGAGCGTGTCCTTCACCCACACGCCCGACTGGAAGTTCGACGACACCGACGCGCCGAGCGCCTGCAGGCGCACGCGTTCGGACAGCTGGTCGGCGTACGGGCCGACGAATTCGCCGATCAGGTAGGTGATGATCACGAGTGGAATGCCGATCTTCAGCAGCGAGCGCAGCGCCTGGTTGGTCGCGAGGCCCGACACGCGGAAGATCGTGAATTCCGAGTTCGCGGCCATCTGCGCGAACACGTAGATCGCGCTGATCAGCGCGGCGACCGGGATGATCTCGTAGAAGCGCGACGGGGTCTGCAGCGCGACGCGCAGCACCGCGTAGCCGAACTTGTAGTTGCCGTGCCCGACCGAGTTCAGTTCGCTGATCAGGTCGAAGAAGAAGAACAGGCCCGAGAACGCGAACAGGATGAAGATGAACGTGACGTAGATCTGCCGCGCGAAGTATTTTTCATAGAGCCGCATCGATCATGCTCCCGAGCGGCCGAACAGCGCGCGTGTAAACAGCGGACGATTGCGCACGCGCAACCAGAAGATGAACGCGACGATCGCCGCGACCACCAGGTGCAGGCCGACGAGACCGACGCCGAACGACATCTTGCCCTGCTCGATCTGCGCCTGCACGACGTTCAGCAGGTTCGAATACGTGAGGTAGATCAGCACGGCCATCACGAGGTTGATCGTGCGGCTGCGGCGCGGGTTCTGGTACGACAGCGGAATGCCGAGCACCATCAGGTTGATGGCGATCAGCGGCAGCCCCGCGCGCCACGCGAATTCCGCGAGGTTGTCGCGCGTCGGGTTGCGCAGCAGGTCGGGTGTCGGCGTGCTGTTGGTGGTCTGCACGTTGGTGACCGGCGTACTCGTGATCTTCACGCCGTAGCGCTGGAACTCCATGATCTTGAAGTTCGGCTGGCCGGGCGTGCCGTCGTAGCGGCGGCCGTCCTCCAGCACGACGAAGCGATCGCCGTCCTTCGTTTCCGTGTGGCCCGTGTGCGAGACCACGACGTTGACCTTGCCGTTCTCGGTCGACGTGACGAACACGTTCTGCACCTTGCTCTGGTCCGGCGACATCTTCTCGATGAAGAACACGCGATGGTTCGACGCCGATTCGCGGAACTGGCCGGGCGCGAGCAGCGAGATTTCGTCGCGCTGCTGGAAGCGCGCCTTGATCATCTTGCTCTGCTGGTTCGACCACGGCCAGCCGACGAACGCGAAGAACGCGATCAGCAGGACGATCGGCGTGGCGAACACGCCGATCGGCTTGATCAGGCGCGTGAGGCTTACGCCCGACGCGAGCCAGACGACCATTTCGGAATCCCGGTACCACCGGGTCAGCACGAACAGGATCGACACGAACAGCGTGACGACGAGCATCACGGCGAGATAGCCGATCACGGTCAGGCCGATCAGCACGAGCACGTCGCGCGGATCGATTTCGCCGGACGCGGCATAGCCGACGATGCGGATCATCATCGTCGTGAGCATGATCGTGAGCAGCACCATGAACACGGCGCCAGCCGTATACGCAAGCTCGCGCTGGAGGGAGCGTTCGAAGATCATTCTTGATGAGAAGAGGGCGGGAGGCTGCGCACGCGTGGTGGAGCGCTCGCGCCGCCACGGGAAAAATAGCGGATAATTGCGGCTTTCATCCTTAGCCCAGATTTTATCCGAGGACAAGCGCGATGGACTTTAGCATAAAAGGCTGTGATTGGAGCAAAGGCGAGGCCAAGGGGTTCCTGACCGGGAAGTCCGACTGCATCGTGCTCGGCATCTTCGAGGCGCAGACTCTCTCGGGCGCGGCGCTCGACATCGACACGGCCACCAAGGGGCTGATCTCGCGCGTGGTGAAGGCCGGCGACATGGACGGCAAGCGCGGCAAGACGCTGTTCCTGCACGAGGTTTCGGGCATCGGTGCGTCGCGCGTGCTGCTCGTCGGCCTCGGCAAGCAGGATGCTTTCAATCAGAAAGCCTACAACGACGCGGCGACGGCCGCATGGCGCGCGCTGCTGGCGACCAAGGTCGTCCAGGTCACGTTCTCGCTCGCTCAGCTGCCGGTCGACGAGCGCGGCTCCGACTGGGGCGTGCGTGCGGCGATTCTCGCGCTGCGCAACGAGACTTACCGCTTCACGCAGATGAAGAGCAAGCCGGAACCGGCGTCGCATACGCTCAAGCGCGTCGTGTTCAGCGTCGATCCGGCCGATGAAAAGGCGGCGAAGCTGGCGGCCAAGCAGGCCGTCGCGCTGGCGAACGGGATGGACCTCACGCGCGACCTGGGCAACCTGCCCGGCAACGTGTGCACGCCGACCTATCTCGGCAACACCGCGAAGAAGATCGCGAAGGATTGGGGTCTGAAGGTCGAGGTGCTCGGCCTGAAGCAGATCCAGGCGCTCAAGATGGGCTCGTTCCTGTCGGTCGCGCGCGCGTCGGTCGAGCCGCCGCAGTTCATCGTGCTGCATTACCAGGGCGCCGCCGCGAAGGCCGCGCCGGTCGTGCTGGTCGGCAAGGGCATCACGTTCGACACGGGCGGCATCTCGCTGAAGCCGGGCGAGGGCATGGACGAGATGAAGTACGACATGTGCGGCGCGGGCTCGGTGCTCGGCACGATGCGTGCGGTCGCCGAAATGGGTCTGAAGATCAACGTCGTCGCGATCGTGCCGACCTGCGAGAACATGCCGGGCGGCAATGCGACGAAGCCGGGCGACATCGTCACCAGCATGAAGGGGCTGACGATCGAGGTGCTCAACACCGACGCCGAGGGCCGCCTGATCCTGTGCGACGCGCTCACTTATGCGGAACGCTTCAAGCCGGCCGCCGTGATCGACGTGGCGACGCTGACGGGCGCTTGCGTGATCGCGCTCGGCGGCCACAACAGCGGCCTGTTCTCGAAGGACGATGCGCTCGCGGGCGAGCTGCTCGACGCCTCGCGCGAAGCGAACGATCCGGCGTGGCGCATGCCGCTCGACGACGAATACCAGGAACAGCTGAAGTCGAATTTCGCGGACATCGCGAACATCGGCGGACGTCCGGCCGGCGCCGTGACGGCGGCGTGCTTCCTGTCGCGCTTCACCGACAGCTATCCGTGGGCGCACCTGGACATTGCCGGCACGGCGTGGAAGGGCGGCGCGGCGAAGGGCGCGACCGGCCGTCCGGTGCCGCTGCTCGCGCAGTTCCTGATCGACCGCGCCGGCCAGTGATGGCGGGTCTCACGACGATGCGGGTGCGCGGGCAATGACGCGAATCGATTTCCATTCGAACGTCGGCGATTCGCTCGCGTACGCATGCCGGCTGCTGCGCAAGGCCTACCTGGCCGGGCAGCCGGTCGTCGTGCTGGCGGAACCCGCGCGCCTGCGCGCGCTCGACGAGCGGCTCTGGACGTTCTCGCCGCTCGATTTCATTCCGCACTGCGGCGTCGACAGCGCGCACGCGGCCGGCACGCCGATCGTGCTGACCGCTGATCTCGACCAGGCGCCGCATCACCACGTGCTGCTGAACCTCGGCGCGGCCGTGCCCGCGCAGTTCGCCCGCTTCGAGCGCCTGCTCGAGGTGGTCGGCAATGCGCCGGACGAGCTGGCCGCGGGCCGCGACCGCTATCGCTTCTACCGCGATCGCGGATACGCGCTGAACAACTACAAGCAAGGCAGCTAGCCGAAACCGTCGACGGAGCGTCCCCGTGACACAAGCCGAATCCTCTTCGATCCCGACGCTGACCGACGTGCTGGTGCCGGGCAAGCCGATGCCGGCGCGTTCGTCCGCGACCGATGCGCCGCCGCGCGACGATGCCGCCGTGCCGGAACACGCGGGAATCGACCCCGAATTCGTGGTGATCGAGCCGGTGCCGACGCCGGATGTCCCGGCCGTCGAACTGCCGGGCGACAGCGATGCACCGGCGCAACCCGGTGCCGCCGGGCACGTCGTCGCCGAGGAGTCGGCTGCGGCACAGGCGCCGTTGCGCTCCGCGCTGGCCGACGACGAAGGCCAGCAGGCCGGTGTCGCCGCGATGCCGCGCGACGCTGGCGAAGCGATGCCGTCTCACGCGGCCGCACCGACTGTCGACGAACCGGCCACCGATCATCTGGCTCGCGCAGTGCACCCGGAGTCGCATGCGGCTGCCGCGCTGACGCCGGAGGACGCGCAACATATCGCCGAGCGTCTGCGTAATCGGCTGACGAATTATCTGACCGGAGAAGGGCGCGAGGCCATCGAGGCACGCTGCCGCGACGCGCTGCACGACCATACGGCCTGGCTGGTCGGCCAGATCACGCGCGAAGTGGCGCTGGCGCTCGAAACCGAAGTGATGGAATGGGTTCGCGACGCGGTCGACGAAGAGATCGCTCGGCGCCGGACCGGACGTTCAGACTGAGCGTCCGGCGCGTTTCGTGCGCGGGTGCCGCGGGCGCGGCTCCTGTCGCAACGAGAAGCATGGCGCGGTGCCGGGCGTAAAGCGCGGCGCACGTGCGCGCGCCCGGTCATCCGGTTCAGCGCAGCGACAGCACCCATTGCGCGAGCGTGTGCGCTTCGCCGCTCGTCAGCTGCGTATTGGCGGGCATCGGCACGCCGCCCCACACCCCGACGCTGCCCTTCACGATCGATTGCGCGAGGTAATCGACGGCGTCGGCACGTGCGGTGTACTTGCCGGCGATGTCGTGGAACGACGGGCCCATCAGCGGCTTGCCGACCGCATGGCAGGCCATGCAGTTCTTGCGCTGCGCGAGCACGAGTCCGTCGCCGGCCTGGTCGGCGTGTGCCGCCGCCGCGCTGCCGGTCAGCAGCGCCACGAGCAGCGCACGCGATATCGTCTGTTTCATGCGGTTCTCCGCCGGCGGGAACGGCCGGCTTCACGGTCCGCGCATTATAAAAGCAAAGGGAAAGCGCGTTTTGCGCGTTTCACCCGCGGCCGTCCGCAATGGGGTCGCATGACCTGCGTGCCGCATTAGCCGGTGACGGCACCCTTGTTCGCCGGGCGCGCGAGGGCCGCGTACTTGGCGAGCACGCCGCGCGTGTAGCGCGGCGCCGGCTGCTTCCACGCAGCGCGCCGGCGCGCGAGCTCGGCGTCGTCGACGTTCAGCTGCAGCACCAGCCGGTGCGCATCGATCGTGATCGAGTCGCCTTCCTGCACGAGCGCGATCGTGCCGCCGACGAAGGCCTCGGGCGCGACGTGCCCGACCACCATCCCCCAGGTGCCGCCCGAGAAGCGGCCGTCGGTGATGAAGCCGACCGATTCGCCGAGCCCCTTGCCGATGATCGCCGACGTCGGCGCGAGCATTTCCGGCATGCCGGGGCCGCCTTGCGGGCCGAGATAGCGCAGCACCAGCACGTCGCCCGCGCGGATCCGGTCGCCGAGGATCGCGTCCATCGCGCTTTGCTCGTCGTCGAACACGCGCGCCGGGCCCGTGATCACCCGGTTCTTCAGGCCGGTGATCTTCGCGACCGCGCCGTCTTCCGCGAGGTTGCCCTTCAGGATCGCGAGATGCCCTTCCTTGTACAGCGCGCGATCGATCGGGAAGATCACCTTCTGGTCCGCGCGCGGCACGCCCGGCACATCCTTCAGCTCCTCGGCGATCGTGCGGCCGGTGATCGTGATGCAGTCGCCGTGCAGCAGCCCAGCATCGAGCAGGATCCGCAGCACCTGCGGGATGCCGCCGGCCTGGTGCAGGTCGGTCGCGACGTACTGGCCGGACGGCTTCAGGTCGCAGATCACCGGCACGCGCTTGCGGATGCGTTCGAAGTCGTCGATCGTCCAGTCGACCTCGGCCGCGTGCGCGATCGCGAGATAGTGCAGCACCGCGTTGGTCGAGCCGCCGGTCGCCATGATCAGCGACACCGCGTTCTCGATCGACGCCTTCGTGATGATGTCGCGCGGCTTCAGGTCGCGTTTCACGGCCTCGACCAGCACGCGCGCCGATTCGGCGGCCGAGTCGACCTTCTCCTGATCGGGGTTCGCCATCGTCGACGAGTACATCAGCGACATGCCGAGCGCCTCGAACGACGAGCTCATCGTGTTCGCGGTGTACATCCCGCCGCACGACCCCGACGTCGGGCACGCGTTCTGCTCAACCCCTTCGAAATCTTCCTGCGACATCCGGCCCGCGGTGAACTCGCCGACCGCCTCGAACGACGACACGATCGTCAGGTCGCGGCCCTTCCAGTGGCCGGGGCGGATCGTGCCGCCGTACACGTAGATGCCCGGCACGTTCAGGCGCGCGAGCGCGATCATCCCGCCGGGCATGTTCTTGTCGCAGCCGCCGACCACCACCACGCCGTCCATCCACTGGCCCTGCACGCAGGTCTCGATGCAGTCGGCGATCACTTCGCGCGACACGAGCGAGTACTTCATGCCCTCGGTGCCCATCGACATGCCGTCCGAGATCGTCGGCGTGCCGAAGATCTGCGGGTTCGCATCGGCCGCCTTCACCGCCGCGACGGCCGCGTCCGACAGCCGCTGCAGGCCCGAGTTGCACGGCGTGATCGTCGAATGGCCATTCGCGATGCCGATCATCGGCTTGTCGAAATCGTCCTTCCGGTAGCCGAGGGCGTAATACATCGAGCGGTTCGGCGAACGGGCCACGCCTTGCGTGATGTGCTTCGAGCGACGGTTGTACGGCATGGGGGACTCCATCGTTGTATTGGCGACGCCCGCGAACGGCGCGCCGGTTCGGATCAATCAAGAATGGAGTTTCCGGTTTGGGATGTCCAATATATTATTTGTCGCTTATTAAGTCGTTTTGCGAATGAGTGAAATATGGCTGACCCGACGCCCGATCTGCGCCAGTGGCGCTATTTCGTGACCGTTGCCGACGAGCGCCATTTCGGCCGTGCGGCCGAGCGCCTGTCGATGACGCAGCCGCCGCTGTCGCAAGCGATTCGGGCGCTCGAGGACGCGCTCGGCGTCGCGCTGTTCGCGCGTACCAAGCGCTCGGTCGCGCTGACGGCGGTCGGTGCGGCGCTGCTGCCCGACGTCCGCCGGCTGCTCGCGTCGGCCGACGCGCTGCCGCCGCTCGCGCGGCGTCTCGCGCGCGGCGAAGCCGGCTCGCTGTCGCTCGCGTTCGTGTCGACCGCCGATTACGGGCTGCTGCCGTCGCTGCTGCGCGCGTTCGGCGCACGCTATCCGCAGGTGCGGCTGCAACTCGCGGAGGCGACGAGCGACGTGCAGATCGACGAACTCGTCGCGGGCCGCATCGACGCGGGGCTCGTGATTCCGCCGGTGCCGCCGCGCCACGCGGCCGGGCTGTCGTACCTGCCGGTCGTGCGCGAGCCGCTGGTGGTCGCGATGCCGGCGGCCGCGGCGTCCGGCGTGCCCGAAGACGAACCCGTGCATCTGGCCGAGCTGGCCGCGCTGCCGCTCGTCATCTTCCCGCGTCGTTTGGCGCCCGGCTTTTATGACATCATTACGGGCTGCTACGGCGCGGCGGGGGAAACCCCGCGCATCGGCCAGGAGGCGATCCAGATGCAGACGATCGTCAGCCTCGTGTCGGCCGGCATGGGCGTCGCACTGGTGCCGCAGTCGTTGCGTAACCTGCGGCGCACCGGCGTGGTCTACCGGCCGCTCGCCGGCGACGCGCCGGTCGTCGAGACGGGCCTCGTGTGGCGCACGGGCGATGTCAGCCCCGTGCTCGCCGGCTTCATCGACGTCGTGCGCGCGCACGGTCTCGCCGCATGATGCGAACGATGGCGCGCCGGCGCCGTCCAATGCGCGGTGCGGCGCCGGTGGGCGCGCCGTACCGCATTCGAAAACTTCATCGCTAACCCATGATCATTCACCCGAATTTCGACCCCGTAGCGATCCATCTCGGGCCGCTGGCCGTGCGCTGGTACGGCCTCATGTATCTCGTCGGCTTCATCGCGGCGATCGTCGTCGGCCGGATCCGTCTGAAGCTGCCGCACGTCGCGGCGCAGGGCTGGACCGCCAAGGACATCGACGACATGATGTTCTACGGCGTGCTCGGCACCGTGCTCGGCGGCCGGCTCGGCTACGTGCTGTTCTACAAGGCCGACTTCTACTTCTCGCATCCGCTCGACGTGTTCAAGGTGTGGGAAGGCGGGATGTCGTTCCACGGCGGCTTTCTCGGCGTGACGCTCGCGATGGCGCTGTTCGCGTGGCAGCGCAAGCGCCACTGGCTGCAGGTCACCGACTTCGTCGCGCCGATGGTGCCGACGGGGCTCGCGGCCGGGCGGCTCGGCAACTTCATCAACGGCGAGCTGTGGGGCCGCGTGACCGATCCGAACGCGCCGTGGGCGATGTTGTTCCCGGGCGCGATGCGCGACGACGCGGCATGGCTGCCGAAGCATCCGGCGCTCGTCGAGCAGTGGCACCTTGCCGACGTGTTCATGCAGTACCAGATGCTGCCGCGCCATCCTTCGCAGCTCTACGAGATCGCGCTCGAAGGCATTGCGCTGTTCTTCGTGCTGTTCTTCTTCTCGCGCAAGCCGCGGCCGATGGGCGCGATATCCGCGCTGTTCCTGATCGGCTACGGGCTCGCACGCTTCACGGTCGAATTCGCGCGCGAACCGGACGACTTCCTCGGCCTGCTCGCCCTCGGTCTGTCGATGGGGCAGTGGCTGTCGTTGCCGATGATTCTCGCGGGCATCGCGCTGCTGGTGTGGGCGTATCGTCGCCGCGCGGCGAGCGTGGCGGCTTGATGTTGCATGCGTCATGCGGTCGCGTCATGCGCGAGCTGTGTGACGCATGACGCATGACGCGTGATGCGATGCGGATGCGTACGATCGGCGTGCGCATCGATCGCAGGATCCCGAATGAAAAACGCCGGCCCGAAGGCCGGCGTTTTCACATCTGCCGCGCGTTGCGCGACGTGCGTTACTTCATCTGCACGGAGCCGTTGACCGTGACCGACACGGTCGCCTTGCCGCCTTCGACCGCGATCGGCGCGCTCATCTTCGCGCTGTCCATCGGTGCCGCGGCCATCGCCATCATGCGCGGGTACGGCTGCACGTTGCGACTGCCGCCGACGTTCACGTCTCGGATCGAGTAGCTGTTGTAGCCGAAGGCCTTCGCGGCTTCGTCCGCGCGCGCGCGGAACGACTTGATCGCTTCGGTCGTGAGCTTCTGCTCGGCCGCGCGCTGCGCTTCGGGCGACAGCGAGAACTCGACGTTCGCGATCTGCATCTGGTTCGACAACTGGCCCGCGAGCTTCGACGCCGCCGCGAAATCGCGCGATTCGAGCACGACTTCCGTACGGCCGCGCCATGCGGAGATCTTGCCGTCGCGATCGGTGCTCGGATACACGGAGAACGCGCCGGTGTGCGCGGTGACGCCCGATACGCCCTTCGCCTGCGCGAGCGCCGCGTCGGCGCGCTGGTTGAGCGCGGACGTCAGGCTGCCCGGGTCCTTCGCCTGCTGTTCGTAGAACAGCGTGATGTGGATGATGTCTTGCGGCACGTCGGCGCTGGCCTGCGACGACAGCGACAGCACGCCCGCCGGTTCCGGAAAGTGCGGGTTCGCGGTTTGCGCGTGCGCGGCCGGCGATGCGAGCGTCAGCGCGACGGGCACGGCGGCGGCGAGGGCGAGCGACAGCGCGAGTGCGGATTTCTTGGTCATTGTTGGACTCCTTGTGCGAGGGCGCGCATGCGGATCACGCGTGCGCGACGCGGGCGTACCGCGCGACGAAAAAACGGCCGTCGTCCCGATCGGGCGACAGCGGTTGCTTAGGCTGCACGAACGCGCCGCGAGTTCCGTGGCGGCGGCGCGTATTGACCGGATTTGACCTTTGGCGTGTGTCTGTTGCGTGGGCCGACGCGTGCGCCGACTGTGCGCGCCTACTTCATCAGCTTTTCGGTGATGAAGCGCCACTCGGCGCGCGTGACGGGCGTGATCGACAGCCGGTTGCCGCGCGCGAGCACGCGCATGTCGGCGAGTTCGTCATGCTCGCGCAGCGCGGCGAGCGGCACGAGCGGCGACTTCTTCACGAAGCGCACGTCGACGAGCAGCCAGCGCGGCGATTCCTGCGTCGACTTCGGATCGTAATACGGGCTTTTCGGATCGAACTGGGTGGGGTCGGGGTAGGGCGTCGACGAGACTTCGGCGATGCCCGCGATGCCCGGCTCAGGGCAGCTCGAGTGATAGAACAGCACGCCGTCGCCGATCTTCATCGTGTCGCGCATGAAATTGCGCGCCTGATAATTGCGCACACCGGTCCACGGCAGCGAGTGCTGCGGCGCGTGCGCGAGATCGTCAATGCTTGCTTCGTCCGGTTCGGACTTCATGAGCCAGTATTGCATGGATCGTAATCGACGCAGAAAGGGCATGAAGGTCTGTTTGCATGCGCGTTCCGCATGCAAACAGACCCTGAAAAAGGAAACGGCATCGGGATCCCCGATGCCGTTGGATAGGCCCCCGCCTTGGCCGCTAGGCCGGCATCCTGAACCTGAGGTTCAGAATTGGTCGCAGTTAGCAGCACTTCGGGTACATCAGACAGAGTGACGCGCGCGCCCGTGCTACAAATTTCCGCAACCGTGCACATGGCATTGGTTCAAGGAATATATGACCTTGGCGAACCAGGCAGGGAAGCTGACTGAACTGTGTTTCGTTGCGCCAATTTGACCACCGTTGATCGCCGAGATCAAGGGGAATCGACGCATCGATCAAACGTTACTGCGTCTCGTGCTGTGCGAGCACCGCGCCGAGCTGTTCGTTCATCTGGTGCATTGTACGACGGATTTCTTCCGCCGGAAATGCTTCACCGTGACGCACGCTCGTTTGCAGTCGCAGCAATTCGGATGCGAGCGACAGGGCCGCCATCACCGCGATACGGTCGGTGCCGCGCACCGAACTGTTCGCGCGGATCTTCGACATTTCGGCGTCGACGCGTGCGACGGCCTCGAGCAGCGCCGCTTCGGTCTCGGCCGAACAGGCGAGCCGATAGGGCTGACCGAGAATCGAGACTTCGATCTGCTTGGTGCTCATGCATGTTCTCCGTGGCTGGCCGCGTCATCGCCATCCGTGCGCGCCTGCGCATCCAGCAGGTCGAGCTGGTTGTCGGTTTGCTCCGCGCTCTTCGTACGCGGCAGTTTTTCGAGAATCGCGTTCAGTTTGACCTGGGCGTCATCGATCTTTGCCGACAGCGTGTCGCGCTCGGCCGCGAGCGCATTGCGTTCGTCGCGCAGTTGCGCGAGTTCCGCGCGGACCGTGTCCGCTTCCGCGCGCATTTGCGCGACTTGCTCCTCGAGCGCGAGCCGTTCCGAGTGATAGCGCTTGTTCAGCGAGATCAGACGGCCAATATTTTGAGATAAGGTTTCGAGTTCGTTGAGCATTTGCTGCGTCCTCTAAAGACCCAGCATTTTAGCGCGGAATAACGCGCATTCCGACATCTGTAACGTTTCCAGTCGTAACACCCCGGCTTCTTGCCGCGAATACGCGGCTGCAGCGCGTTCGCCGCGCGCTCCCGGCATACGTTCGGCCGCTTTCTTGACGCTCGCGCGACCCGCTCCTAAACTGGCGCCGCCTCGGTGCTCGCGCGTGCGTCGCGCGGTTAAACGGGAAGCAGGGCGCGCGCTCCGCATGGAGATCGCCAACCTGCGCTGCCCCCGCAACGGTAAGCGGCCGCGTCGGACGACGCAGGCCGGCTCGGGCGCGTTTCGCGTGCAGGTCGCACGCGGACGCGGGCCACTGCGCGTGATCCGCGCGGGAAGGCGAGCCGGTACGCCGCCAGCCCGGATACCGGCCGAGGTGAGGAGCCTGCACGGCTTCATGACGCGTGACCTGCGGGGAAGCGGGGCGCGCAGTGCTTCACGGGACTTGTCTTCGATGCTGACCCCAATCGTCCGCACGGCCTCCGGCGCACGCCGCGGCGTGCCGCATCCCGCCGTCGTGCGCATCGCGGCGGCTGGTTTGCCCGGATCGACGACGCAGGTCGTTGCGGTGCCGGGATCGGTCGTGCCGCGCGCCGACGCACCGTTGCCGCTGGAAGTCGCGGTCGCCGCGCCGATCATGCCTGACGGCGACGCAACCGCGATGCCGATCGACCCGATGCGGCGGCTTCCACTATATTGCGCAGAATGTCGGCCGCACGCAGGTGCGGCTCGATGGGTCGTGGTCGTGTCACGCCGGTGCGACCGACGTTCGGCCGGCCGATCGCTTGCGGGATGCGATCGGCGAAACGCGGGAATCGGGGTGCCGTTCGTGGCGCGCGCTATTGTCCGCCATCGGCCGCGCATCGCTGGCATTGCCGCACGCGGGCACGGCATCCGCGCCGTGCCCGCGACGACATCACCGGGTCGCGGTTCGCCCGTGCATGCTTCAACAACCTGTTCGACGAGGATGACGAGCTTGCGTATACCTGCCACACGCCGGAGCGCGACGCCGGTGCCGCGCCCGGCCGGCCACGACGGTCAGCGGAAGCGTCGTGCGTCGTGCGCGACGCCGTACCGCGCATGAGCGCCGCGCGTGCCGCCGCGATCTGGGCCGCGCTCGCGGCCGTGGTCGCGTTGCTGTTCGTCGCATCGCTGTCGATCGGCAGCGTGCCGATGTCGCCGTGGCAGGCGCTCGCGTCGCTCGTGCCGCACGGCGGCGACGCATTGTTCGCCGACATCGTGCGCACGCTGCGGCTGCCGCGTGCGCTCGCGGGGTTCGCGTGCGGCGCGTTGCTTGCGCTGGCCGGTGCACTGCTGCAGGTGCTGCTGCGCAATCCGCTCGCGGAGCCGTATGTGCTCGGCGTGTCCGGCGGCGCGGCCGGCTTCGCGCTCGTCGCGATGATCGCGGGCGGCGCGTGGTGGCTCGTCGATGCATCCGCATTCGCCGGCGCGCTCGTATCGGTCGCGCTCGTGCTCGGCCTTGCTCGCCGCGAGCTGTGGCGCGGCGACTCGCGCGACGCGTCGCCGCGGCTGCTCCTCACGGGTGTCGTGATCGCGGCCGGGTGGGGCGCGCTCGTCACGCTGCTGCTGTCGCTCGCGCCCGATGCGCGACTGCGCGGCATCATCTTCTGGCTGACGGGCGACCTGAACGGCGTGACGGCGCCGTGGTTCGCATGGGGGGCGCTGCTGGTGGCTGCATGCGTCGCGCTGCCGGCCGCGCCGCAGCTCAACGTGCTGCTGCGCGGCGACGCGACCGCACTCGCGCTCGGCGTGCCGGTCGCGCGAGTTCGCGTGCGGATCTACCTCGTCGCGTCGCTGGCCGCCGCGGCCGCGGTGACGACGGCCGGCACGATCGGTTTCGTCGGCCTCGTCGTGCCGCACGCGCTGCGGCTCGCATTCGGCAACGACCAGCGCATGCTGCTGCCGGCCGCGATGCTTGCGGGCGGCGGCGGCGTGATGGCCGCCGACCTGCTCGCGCGCACCGCGATCGCGCCCGCGCAATTGCCGGTCGGCGTGATGACCGCGTTGATCGGCGTGCCGGTGTTCCTGTGGATGTTGCTGAGGAGACCGATGCGATGACGCACGCCGCACCGCGCGCTGCCGGCGAAATGACCTATGCGGCGATCGATCTCACGCTGACGGCCGGCGAACGGACGCTGCTCGACGGCTTCACCCAGGCGTTCCGTCCCGGCGAGATCTGGTGTGTCGCGGGGCCGAACGGCGCGGGCAAGACGACGCTGCTCGCGACGCTCGCGGGCCTGCAGCGACCGGCCCGCGGCCACGTCGAGATCGACGGCCGGCCGCTCGCCGCATGGCCGCCCGAACAGCTCGCCCGGCGTCGCGCACTGATGCCGCAGCAATTGCACGACGCGTTCAGCGCGACGGTATTCGACACGGTGCTGCTCAACCGCTTTCCGTATCTCGGCGGCTGGGGCTGGGAGCGCGACGGCGACCGCGCGGCCGCGCGCGACGCGCTCGCGACGTTCGGGCTGACCGCACTCGCGTCGCGCGACGTGCTGTCGCTGTCGGGCGGCGAGCGACAGCGCGTCGCGCTGGCCGCGACGCTGTGCCAGGACGCGCCGCTGATGCTGCTCGACGAACCGCTCGCCCACCTTGACCTGCATCACCAGATCGATGGCCTGACCGCGCTGAGCGCATGGCTCGACGCGGGTCCGCGCACGGTGCTGTTTTCGTGCCACGACCTGAATCTCGCGCGGCGTTACGCGACGCACGCGCTGTTGCTCGACGGCCGCGGCCATGCGTGGGCGGGCCCCGTGCACGACGTGCTGACGCCGGCGCGTGCGAGCGATGCGTTCGGCTATCCGCTCGTGCTGATCCGCGAGAACGGCCGCGACGCGCTGCTGCCCGCGTGGCCCGAGCGACGATGAACTTCCTTCTTTCGATGCGCGGCACCGGCCGCGCCAACGAGGCAACCTTCCGATGACGAATCCGACCGACTTCCCGCCCGCGATCGCGCCGCTCGACGAGACGCTGCGCAAGCGCCTGCAGCATGTGATCGATCACAAGACCAAGCCGCCCGGCAGTCTCGGCCAGCTCGAGGCGCTCGCGCTGCAGGTCGGCCTGATCCAGCGCACCGAGACGCCGCACGTACAGCGTCCGGTGACGATCGTGTTCGCGGGCGACCACGGGATCGCGGCCGAGGGCGTGAGTCCGTATCCGCAGGCGGTCACCGCGCAGATGGTCGCCAACTTCCTGGCCGGCGGCGCGGCGATCAACGCGTTCTCGGGTGTCGCGCAGAGCGTGCTCGAGATCGTCGATGCGGGCGTCGCGTCGCCGCTGCCGGTGTCCGACCGGCTCGTGTCGCTGCCGGTCGCGCGCGGCACGCGCAACTTCGCGGCCGAACCGGCGATGACGCCCGACGAGGCGCAGACGGCGCTCGCCGCCGGTGCGGCGCGCGTGCGCCTGCACGCCTCGCTCGGCACGAACGTGATCGGCTTCGGCGAAATGGGGATTGCGAACACGTCGTCGGCTGCGTGCCTGATGAGCCGGCTGCTCGACGTGCCGATCGACGCGTGCGTCGGGCGCGGCACGGGCCTCGACGACCAGGGGCTCGCGCACAAGCGCGCGGTGCTCGGCCGCGCGCTCGTTCGGCATTCGCATGTGATCGCGCCGCTCGACGTGCTCGCGACGTTCGGCGGTTTCGAGATCGCGATGATGACGGGCGCGTATCTCGCGGCCGCGAGCGAGCGGATGACGATCCTCGTCGACGGCTTCATCGCCACGGCCGCGCTGCTGGTCGCCGAGCGCATCGCGCCCGGCGTGCGCGACTACTGCGTGTTCTCGCATGCGTCGCACGAGGCCGGGCACCGGCGCATGCTCGAGCATTTCGGCGCGAAGCCGCTGCTCGCGCTCGACCTGCGCCTCGGCGAAGGCACGGGCGCCGCGCTCGCGCTGCCGCTGGTGCGCGCGGCGGTCGCGTTCCTTACCGAGATGGCGAGCTTCGAATCCGCAGGCGTCGACAATCGTGACGCCTGAGCGCGCGAACGGTATACGCGCCGAACTGCGCTATTTCTTCGTCGCGCTCGGCTATTTCACGCGCGTGCCGGTGCCGCGCGCGATCGGCTACGCCGCCGGCGATCTCGACCAGGCCGCACGTTACTTCCCGCTGGTCGGCGCGTGCGTCGGCGCGTGGGGCGCGCTCGTCTATCTCGCGGCACTGCGCGTGTTGCCCGCGTCGATCGCGGTTGGCCTCTCGATGGCCGCGACGCTGCTCGCGACCGGCGCGTTCCACGAGGATGGCCTGGCCGACAGCTGCGATGCGTTCGGCGGCGGCTACGCACGAGACGACGTGTTGCGCATCATGCACGATTCGCGAATCGGCACGTTCGGCGCGGTCGCGCTCGTGATCGCGCTCGGCCTGAAATGGCAGGCGCTCGCGGCCATGCCGCCGCTGCGCGCCGCGTGGACGATGATCGCCGCGCATGCGGCGAGCCGCGCGGGGGCCGTGAGCCTGCTGATGTCGCTCGACTATGTCCGGCCGGAAGGCAAGGCGAAACCGGTCGCGCAACGCATGGGCGCACGCGCGGCCTGGATCGCGGCCGCATTCGGGCTGCCGTGGCTGTTCTGGCCGGACTGGCGCGCGGGCCTCGCGGCGCTCGTCGCGCTCGCGCTCGTGCGCGCATGGGCGGCCCGCTATTTCGTGAAGCGGATCGGCGGGTATACAGGCGACTGCCTCGGTTTCGCGCAGCAGTTGAGCGAACTGGCGATCTATCTCGTGGTGCTCGGATGGATTTCGTCCTGATTCGCCATCCGGCCGTCGATGTCGAACCGGGCGTTTGCTACGGACGCAGCGACGTGCCGCTCGCCGCGTCGGCCGAGGCGGGGGCGCGGGCCGTGCGTGAGCGTCTGGCGGCGCTCGGGGCGCCGTTGCCCGGGCAGGTCTGGACGAGCCCGCTGACGCGTTGCGCGTCGGTCGCCGAGCGGCTTGCGCAGGCGTTCGACGTGCCGCTGCGGCGTGACGCGGGCTGGCAGGAAATGGACTTCGGCGCGTGGGAGCTGCGTCGCTGGGACGATATCGACCGCGCGGCGCTCGATGCGTGGGCGGCCGACCTGATGCATGCGTGCGCGCATGGCGGCGAAAGCGTCGCACGGTTCGCCGCGCGCGTCGCGCGGATCGCGGACGCGGTCGCGCGGACCGATGCGCCGCAATGGGCGCTCACGCACGCAGGCGTGATTCGCGCATTCGCGTCGCATGCGTTGCGCGTGCCACTCGATACGCTGCTGTCGCGACCGGTGCCGACGGGCGGCGTCGTCTGGTTGCGGACGGAGGATGCCGCCCGCACATGGGACGTCGTCCACTGGGACGCTTAGGCAACCGCTTGCTCGCCTGACGCGCGGAAGGGCATCGAAGCCCGGAATCAGCGCACCGGCCGCCGCGCCCGGGCGGCGTCGAGATCCTCGCACAGCGCGGCCGCGCCTTGCGCGATTCGCGGCGATGGCCGGGTCAGCAGATCGCCGTCGATCGCGAACAGGTTGTTGCGCGCCACGGCCGTCAGCGCGGGCCATGCACGCCAGCGCGCGAGGCTCGGCAGCGGTGCGTCCGAACGTGTCGCGCCGGCACTCGTCGTCACGATCGCTTCCGGATTCGCCGCAAGCACGGCCTCGTCGGTGACGGTCGGCGCGAGCGGCTTCAGCGCCGCGAACACGTTGCGGCCGCCGCACAGCGAGATGACTTCGTTGAACAGATGCGCGCCGTTGAGCGTCGTCAGCGGGCGGTCCCATACCTGGAAGAACATCGTGACCGGCGGGCGTGCCGCGTAACGCGCGCGCAGCGCCGCGATGTCGCGCGAGAACGATGCCGCTGCCGCGTCGGCGACCGGCTCGGTGCCGAGCAGCGTGCCGAGCCGGCGCAGCGACGTGGCCACGTCGTCGAGATGTTTCGGTTCACTGAAGAACAGCGGAATGTGCAGCGCACGCAGCGCATCGGTTTGCCGCTCGGCGTTGCCGTGTCGCCAGACGACGATCAGGTCGGGCTTCAGCGCGGCGATTCGCTCGAGGTCGAGCGCCTTGTTGTCGCCGACACGCGGCACGGCCTGCGCGGCGGGCGGGTAGTCGCTGTACGTGACCGTGCCGACCAGTTTCGCACCGCCGCCGGCCGCGTAGACCAGCTCGGTCGCATGCGGCGCGAGGCTGATCACGCGTTGCGCCGGTGCGGGCAGCGTGACCGTATTGCCGGCATCGTCGCGGGTCGCGACGTCGGCGTGAGCGAAGGGTGCGAGCGCGATCAGCGACGCGAGGGCCGGCAGCCGGCGGAGCAGGCAGGCGGTCATGCGGCTGCCTGTGGCAGCGTCGGGACACACTGCGAGAGTGCGTCGGCGACGCGCCGCCATTCGGCTTCGTTGCCCGGCAGGCCGACGCGCACGCTCGACGGTCGTGCAAAGTATCGCGTCCAGATCCCGTGTGCGGCGAGCGCCGTGTGCAGCGCGGCGGCGCGCGGGTCGTCGGTCCAGCTGAACAGCGGCGTCGCGTGCACCGCGAAGCCGTGCGTGCGCAGCAGCGCGGCGAGGCGCTCGCCGTCGGCCGCGAGCCGCATGCGCGCGGCGGCCTGCCATGCGTGGTCGGCGAATGCGGCGGCGACCGCGTGACGCGCGGGGCCGCTGACGGTCCACGCGCCGAGCATGTCGCGCAGCGCGGCGACCAGCTCGGGACGGGCGAGCACGAAGCCGGCTCGAATGCCGGCGAGTCCGAAGAACTTGCCGACCGAGCGCAGCACGACGAGGCCCGGACGATCGGTGAACTGCGCGAGCGACGGCGTGGCGCCCGTATCCGCGAATGCCTCGTCGACGATGAGCGTACCGCCGCGTGCCGACAACTGGGCATGCCAGCCGAGCAGCCGTTCGGCCGGAACGAGTTCGGCGGTCGGATTATTCGGATTCCCGACGATGACGTGACGCAGCGACGCGGGCAACACGTCCGCACCGATGTCGAGCGCGACGACGCGATGGCCGTGGCGCGCGAACGCAGGGGCGTATTCGCCATACGCGAGCGCGGCGACACCGGCGTCGCCGGTCGGCAGCAGCGCGGGCAACGCGCGGATCGCGGCCTGGCTGCCGGCGACCGGCAGCACGTGCGCGGCATCGGGTGCGTGGTAGTAGCCAGACGCGCATGCGGCGAGCGTATCGCCGTCGTCGGGCAGCCGGCGCCATGCGTCGGCCGGGACGGGCGGCACCGGATAGCCGACCGGATTGATGCCGGTCGACAGGTCGAGCCACGCGTCGTACGGAATGCCGTGGCGGCGCGCGGCTTCGTGCAGGTTGCCGCCGTGCGGGATGCGTGCGTCAGACATGATGGGTAGCGAGGATGAGTGCGCCGCTCGCGACGAGCAGCGCAAGCCACAGCGCGAGCGTGCGCGTGACGAGCGACAGCGCGGCGACGACGTGCACGGCCGTCGCCGGCGCGCCGGTGCCGAGCGCGGGACGGTCTTCGATTTCGCCGTGATAGACGGCCGGGCCGCCGAGCTGCACGTTCAGGCTGCCGGCGCCCGCGGCCATCACGGGGCCCGCGTTCGGGCTGTCCCAGTGGCGCGCCTGCGTGCGCCAGCAGCGCCATGCTGCGGCCGTGTCGCCGAGCAGCGCGTAGCTCGCGGCGGTGAGGCGCGCGGGAATCCAGTTGAGCGCGTCGTCGAGGCGCGCGGCGGCCCAGCCGAACGTCAGGAAGCGCGGCGTGCGGTAGCCCCACATCGCGTCGAGCGTGTTCGCGAGCCGGAACAGCAGCGCGCCGGGGCCGCCCGCGACGACGAACCAGAAGAGCGCGCCGAAGATCGCGTCGTTGCCGTTCTCGAGCGCCGATTCGACGGCCGCGCGCGACAGCGCGCCTTCGTCGGCTTCGCTGGTGTCGCGCGATACGATGCGCGCGGTCAGCGCGCGCGCGGCGTCGAGGTCGTGCCGCAGCAGCGCGGCGGCGATCGGTGCGACGTGGTCGGCGAGGCTTTTCGCGCCGAGCGCGAACCACAGCAGCGCGACGTGCAGCGCGGCCGCGAGCGGCCAGGGCAGCACGGCCGCGAGCCACGCGGCGACGGCCACCGGCGGCACCACCGCCGCGAGCCAGGCGGCGACGCCGACCATGCGGCCGTGCCGCCCCGTGTTCAGCGCGCCTTCGATGCGCGCGGCGAGCCGGCCGAACGCGACGAGCGGATGCCAGCCGGCCGGTTCGCCGACGATGCGATCGACGATCGCGGCCGCGACCGCGAGCATCGCGACGACCGGCAGCGACAGCATCAGCATGACGGCGCTCCCGCCTTGAGTTCGAGCGGCAGCCCGGCGACCAGCAGCGTCACGCGCGTCGCGAGCGCGGCGATGCGTTGGTTCAGTCGCCCGAGTTCGTCGACGTAGCGGCGCGTGACCGATCCGAGCGGCACGACGCCGAGCCCGATTTCGTTGCTGACGACGATCACCTTCGCGCGCGCACCGCGCAACGCGTGCTCGAGCCGCTCGACCTGCGCCGCATACTGCGCGTCGTCGAGCGGTTCGCCGTCGAGCGGGCACAGCAGGTTCGTGAGCCACAGCGTCAGGCAGTCGACGAGCAGGCACGCGCGCGGATCGTCGAGTCGCGCGAGCGTGCCGGCGAGGTCGACGGGCGCATCGGCGAAGCCCCAGTCGGCCGGCCGGCGCGCGCGGTGATGCGCGATGCGCCGTTCGAATTCGGCATCGGCGGCCGTCGCGGCCGCGGTTGCGATATAGGTGACGGGGCGGCCGCTGTCGGCGGCGAGCCGCTCGGCGTGCGCGCTCTTGCCCGAGCGCGCGCCGCCGAGGACGAAAGTGAGGTCGTGCGGAATCATCGCGTGATTGTAACGGCGCACGCGTGGCGGCGCGGGCGATAATGCGGCCTTTGCTTCGCCACGACCTTGCATACGATGAATGCACCCGAACCGCAGCCGCGCGGCACGTTGATGATCCAGGGCACGACGTCCGACGCCGGCAAGAGCACGCTCGTCGCGGGCCTGTGCCGCCTCGCGCGTCGCGCGGGTGCGCGCGTCGCGCCGTTCAAGCCGCAGAACATGGCGCTGAACAGCGCAGTGACGGCCGATGGCGGCGAGATCGGCCGCGCGCAGGCGTTGCAGGCGCTCGCCGCGGGTGTCGCGCCGCATACCGATTTCAACCCGGTGCTGCTGAAGCCGACGAGCGATCGCGGCGCGCAGGTGATCATCCACGGCAAGGCGCGCATGAACTTCGATGCGCGTGCGTACCACGACTACAAGCCGGTCGCGTTCGACGCGGTGCTCGAGTCGTACGCGCGGCTGCGTGCCGGCTACGACACGGTGCTCGTCGAAGGCGCGGGCAGCCCGGCCGAAATCAACCTGCGCGAAGGCGACATCGCGAACATGGGCTTCGCGGAACGCGTGGACTGCCCGGTCGTGCTGGTGGCCGATATCGACCGCGGCGGCGTGTTCGCGCATCTGGTCGGCACGCTCGCGTGCCTGTCGGACAGCGAGCGCGCGCGCGTGCGCGGCTTCGTGATCAACCGCTTTCGCGGCGATATCAAGCTGCTCGAACCGGGCCTCGACTGGCTGCGCGCGCAGACGGGCAAGCCGGTGTTCGGCGTGCTGCCGTACCTGCACGGATTGACGCTCGATGCCGAGGACATGCTGCCGTCGCAGGCGCGCAGCGCCGCCTTGCGCGGCGACGCCGGCGTGTTGCGCGTGGTGGTGCCCGCGCTGCCGCGGATCAGCAACCATACCGATTTCGATCCGCTGCGCGCGCATCCGCAGGTCGAGTTCACGTACTGGAAGAGCGGCCCGGTGCCGGATGCCGACCTGCTGATCCTGCCCGGCTCGAAGAGCGTGCAGCGCGATCTCGCGTGGTTGCGCGACACGGGCTGGGACGCGGTAATCCGCCGGCACCTGCGCTATGGCGGCAAGGTGATCGGCATCTGCGGCGGCATGCAGATGCTTGGCCGCACGCTGGACGATCCGCTCGGCCTCGAAGGTGCGCCCGGCAGCGTGCCGGGGCTCGGGCTGCTCGATTTCGACACGACGCTGCAGCCGGACAAGACGCTGAAGAACGTGACCGGGCATCTCGCGCTGCCCGGCGCGGCCGCCGTGCACGGCTACGAGATTCACATGGGCGATACGCGCGGGCCCGCGCTCGCGACGCCCGCGCTGGAACTGGCGGCGGGCGACGCAGCGGGCGGCGTGCGCGCGGACGGCGCGCGGTCGGCCGACGGCCAGATCCTCGCGACCTACGTGCACGGGCTGTTCGACGCGCCCGACGCGTGCGCGGCACTGCTCGCGTGGGCGGGGCTCGACGGCGCGGAGCGCATCGACTACCCGGCGCTGCGCGAGGCGTCGCTGGAGCGGCTGGCCGATTCGTTCGCCGAGCATCTCGATTTGCGCGCGCTGTACGCGGAGTTCCGTTGACGCAGGGCGTGCCCGGCCTGGCATTTTGCGACGGATCGCGTACAACTCAGATGGGCGGAGGTCCGCCCGAAGGAGCGCGACGATGAAGGCTCGATGGTGGTTGGGCGTGCTGCTCGCGGCGCTGCTGGGCGCGTCGGCGGCGGCGCACGCATGTGACTCGTACGCACCGGGCGGCGGGCCGGCCGGTTCGGGTGACGCCACGCAAGGCAAAAGCGGCGGCTGAGATCCGTAGCCGGGTACAGGCAGCGGGGCATGATCGGTCATGCCCTTTTTTACGATCCGATTCGTTCTTTTTGGGAATCAGTTAAAGCCGTATCGCGTGTTTATTGGTCGAATCGATTCGAATAGAGTGCGATCCATTCTCATCCACTCATGAAGGAATTCGCCATGAACCCCCAACGCCTCAACGATCTCGGCGCGACGCTGCTGCGCGTCGCACTCGGCGTACTGTACCTCGCGCACGTCGCGCAGAAGGTGTTCGTCTTCACGCTGCCCGGCACCGCGCAGTTCTTCGCGTCGATCGGCCTGCCGGGCTGGCTCGCGTACGTGACGACGTTCGTCGAGCTGGCCGGCGGCCTTGCGCTGCTCGCGGGCTTCCGCGTGCGGATCGCCGCGCTGGTGCTGCTGCCGTTCATGCTCGGCGCGGTGTCCGCGCATCTGCCCAACGGCTGGAGCTTCGCGTCGCCGAACGGCGGCTGGGAATATCCGGCGTTCTGGGCCGTCACGCTGGCCGTGCAGGCGCTGCTGGGCGGCGGCGCGTTCGCGCTCGGCGCACCGCGCGCCGCGACGCGAACCGCATAAAAGAGGGCGGGCATCGGCGCAACCCGTTCCGGTGACACCCCGTTTGCCGATATCATCGCTCCCTGTATCCGCAATCGAGCGGCGCTTGCCAGGGCGGCAGGCGCCGCGTGGCTTTTTCGGGGGAATTCATGACGGTCATCGTGGTGGCGAATCCGAAGGGCGGCGTGGGGAAAAGCACGCTGTCCACCAATCTTGCCGGCTATTTCGCGGCGCAGGGCGCATGGGTCGCGCTCGCCGATCTGGACCGGCAGCAGTCCGCGCATGCGTGGCTCGACCTGCGGCCGGCCGGCCTGCCGACGATCGAGGCGTGGGATCTCGATCCGGACGCGCCGTCGAAGCCGCCGCGCGGCCTCGAATACGCGGTGATCGACACGCCGGCCGGCCTGCACGGCAACCGGCTCAACGTCGCGCTGCAGCTCGCCGACAAGGTGATCGTGCCGCTGCAGCCGTCGATGTTCGATATTCTCGCGACCCAGCAGTTTCTGGAGCGCCTCGCCGGCGAGAAGGCGGTGCGCAAGGGCAGCGTGGAGGTCGGGATCGTCGGGATGCGGGTCGACGCGCGCACGCGCTCGTCCGATCAGCTGCACCGTTTCGTCGAAGGGCTCGGGCTGCCGGTGCTCGGCTACGTGCGCGACACGCAGAACTACGTGCAGATCGCCGCGCACGGCCTGACGCTGTGGGACGTCGCGAAAAGCCGCGTCGAGAAGGATCTCGAACAGTGGCGGCCGATCGTCGAATGGGCCGAGCGGCGCGCGCCGAAAGCGGAGAAGGTCGCCAAGGCGTCTTGATCGCCGAGGGCCGGACGCCGGCGAGGTTAATGCGGCAGGGTGAATGAAGAAGGGCCTGATCCGGCATCGTGACGGATCAGGCCCTTCCCGCATCGGCGGCTGCGCGGCGCCGGCCGTCATGGCGCGCCGGCCGCCGCGTGAATCAGGTCCAGTTCTGCGTCGGCACGTGATCGCGATGGCCCTTGATCTTGTTGCCTTCGTCGATGAACACGAGCTTCGGCTTCCAGCCGGCCTGCAGCTCGGCTTCATCGACCATCGCGAACGCCGCGATGATCACGAGGTCGCCGAGTTGCGCGCGCCGCGCCGCCGAGCCGTTCAGCGAAATCATCCCGCTGCCGCGCTCGCCCTTGATCGCGTACGTCGAGAAGCGCTCGCCGTTGTTGATGTTCCAGATGTCGATCCGTTCGTTTTCGATGAGGCCCGCCGCTTCGAGCAGGTCTTCGTCGATCGCGCACGAGCCTTCGTAATGCAGCTCGCAGTGCGTGACGGCCGCGCGGTGGATCTTCGATTTGAGCATATGGCGCTGCATGGTATCTCCGTGATGCGTGAGAGGCGAGGGCGGGCGGCCCGTCAGATTTCCAGGTTGTCGATCAGGCGCGTCGCGCCGAGTTTCGCGGCCGCGAGCACGACGAGCGGCTCGCCGGCTTCGAGTTCGGCGGCGCTCGGCGCGATCAGGTTCGCGCGGCGGCGGATCGAGATGTAGTCGGGTGCCCAGCCGCGCTCGGCCAGGTGCGTGCGCGCGGTCTGCTCGAGCTTGCCGAGGTCGCGTTCGCCGCCGAGCACGCTGTCGCGCACGCGCTGCAGCGTCTTCGCGAGTTCGGGCGCTTCCTTGCGCTCGTCGGTCGTCAGGTAGCGGTTGCGCGACGACAGCGCGAGGCCGTCCTCGTCGCGCACGGTCTCGGCCGCGATGATCTCGACCGGCAGCGCGAGCTGCTGGCACATCCGGCGCACGATCATCAGCTGCTGGTAATCCTTCTTGCCGAACACCGCGACGCGCGGCTGCACGCAGGACATCAGCTTCGCGACGACCGTGCACACGCCGGTGAAGAAGCCCGGGCGGAACTCGCCCTCGAGGATCCCGCCGAGGTCGTCGGGCGGCAGCACGCGGTACTCCTGCGGCTCCGGATACATGTCGCGCTCGGTCGGCGCGAACAGCACGTAGACGTTTTCCTTCTGCAGCTTCTCGATGTCGTCCTGGAGCGTGCGCGGATATTTGTCGAAATCCTCGTTCGGGCCGAACTGCAGCCGGTTGACGAAGATGCTCGCCACGACCGGGTCGCCGTGCTGGCGCGCGAGGCGCATCAACGACAGGTGACCTTCGTGCAGGTTGCCCATCGTCGGCACGAACGCCGTGCGGTTCTGGCCGCGCAACTGGTCGCGCAGTTCCTGGATCGAGCTGATGACTTTCATGATCGGGTAGCGGGTTCCTCGCGCAGGCGCGCGTTGGCGCCGCAACAGCGGCGTCGGGGTCGAAGCGGAGAACGCCGGCGCGCGGGCGGCGCATCGGGCGTCGGCGGATTGTAGAGGATTTGGCCGCCGGACGCATCGAAAAAAGTACGATCGTTCACTTTTTAGCCGGGCGCACCGCGAGCGAGCCGCGCGGGCGGGCCCGGCGGCGGGATGCGGTGTGTTTCGGTGTGCGGGGGTGATGCGGGCGCGGCGGCGCGCGTTACGCGGGCAGGTACGCGAGGCGCACGTAGATCGGCGCGAATGGTTCGGCCTGCGTGATCTCGACGAGCGATTCGCGCGCGAGTTCGAGCATCGCGATGAAGTTCACGACGACGACCGGCACGCCGCGCGACGTGTCGAACAGGTCGGCGAACTCCATGAAGCGTGCGTTCTGCAGCCGTCGCAGGATCAGGCTCATGTGTTCGCGCACCGACAGCTCCTCGCGGGAGATCTTGTGGTGCTGGACGAGCTTCGCGCGCTTGAGCACGTCGGCCCACGCGGCGCGCAGGTCGTCCGAATCGACGTCCGGGAAGCGCGGCGTGATGCTCTGCTCGATGTAGACCTCGGCGCGCAGGAAGTCGCGGCCGAGCTGCGGCAGCTGGTCGAGGCGTTGCGCGGCGAGCTTCATCTGCTCGTATTCGAGCAGGCGGCGCACGAGTTCCGCGCGCGGATCCTCGGCTTCCTCGCCGGTATCGGCCTTCTTGACCGGCAGCAGCATCCGCGACTTGATCTCGATCAGCATCGCGGCCATCAGCAGGTATTCGGCCGCCAGCTCGAGGTTCGACGTGCGGATCTGGTCGACGTAGCCCAGATATTGCGCAGTGACCTGCGCCATCGGGATGTCGAGCACGTTGAAGTTCTGCTTGCGGATCAGGTACAGCAGCAAGTCGAGCGGGCCTTCGAACGTCTCGAGGAACACCTCGAGCGCATCGGGCGGGATGTAGAGATCCTGCGGCAGCTTGAAGAGCGGCTCGCCGTACAGGCGTGCGAACGCCGCGACACCGTCGACCGTGTCGGGCGTCGAATCGGCGCCCGCGGGCGCGGCGATCGCGTCGTCCTGCCGAGCGGCGCTGGCCTCGTCGGCGGCGCTCACGTCGTCAGAAGTTCTGGTAGTAGACGTAGGACGTTTGCTTCACGCGCGATTCCTGCTGCTCGGCGCGCTCGTCGAGGTCGATCGGCTGCTTGTCCCACAGCAGCGAGCGGCCCTTGCGCTGCTCTTCTTCGAGCGTCGGCTTCTGTTGCTTGAGCTGGTTCAGGAATTGCGTGACGTCGGACTGATACGGCATGGCTTGGCTTTCCGTTTCGGGCGGCGCACGATGCGCCGGGTTCGCGATGGCGGGATTTTACCGCATAGCGGGGAACAGCCGGCGGCAATCGCGCGTCGAATCCGCTGGCGCGACACCCGCGGCGCGTCCGGCAGCCCCGCGCGCGTCGCGTTGCGTCCAGGCGTCAAAGCGGCGCCCGTGCGGGCATCGCCACCGCCCTGTGGTCAAATACGGGGTTTTCCGCAAAATCACCAACCGAGGACGAGGTCATATTTGGCGGGTCAGGTGAACCAGCAGGCACATACGGCGCATGAGGCGAGCCCGCGCGCGGCGCGTCACCACGGTCGTCGCGCGCGGCGCGGCGCCGGCGCGGCGGCCCGGGCGGCCCTCGCGGGCTGCCTCGCCGCGTGCTTCGTGCTGCCGGCGTATGCGAAGTACGACGTCGAGATCGACTCGCCGCGCGCGATCCGCAAGCTCCTCGAGGCCCATCTCGACATCGCGCGCTTCGCCAAGCGCGACGACATCAGCGACGACCAGTTCGACTTCCTCGTGACCGCCACGCCGCAACAGGTGCGCGACCTGACCGCGACGGCCGGCTATTTCTCGCCGGTCGTGCGCACGGACGTGCGCACGCGCGACGGCAAGCGCGACGTGCGCGTCGCGGTCGATCCGGGGCCGCAGACCGTCGTGTCGACGGTCGACCTGGCGTTCAAGGGCCCGGTCGAGACCGAGGATCCGAAGCAGGAGGCTGCGACCCGCTTCGCGTTCTCGCTGAAGCCGGGCGACCCGTTCACGCAGTCCGACTGGGACGGCGCGAAGGGCGCGGCGCTCAAGCAACTGCAGTCGCGCCGCTATCTCGGCGCGAAGATCGCGTCGTCGGAAGCGCGCGTCGATCCGCGCACGCAGCGCGCGACGCTGGCCGTCACGTTCGACAGCGGTCCGACTTTTACGATCGGCAAGGTCGACGTCGACGGCGTGCGCCGCTATCCGGAAAAAATCGTCACGAACGTCAATCCGCTGTCGGAAGGCGAGATCTACGACGTGCAGCGGATCACCGAGCTGCAGCGGCAGCTGCAGAACACGCCGTACTACGCGAGCGTCGCGATCGACGTCGGCGACGATACGGCGAAGCCCGAGCGCACGCCCGTGCACGTGAAGGTCAGCGAGTTTCCGTACAACAACATTCGCGGCGGCGTCGGCTACGCGACCGATACGGGCCCGCATGTGCAGGGCTCCTACACGTATCTCGACACGTTCGGCGCCGCGTGGCCGCTCACCGTGTCGGGCCGGCTCGACCAGATCCAGCAGTATGGTCAGGTCCAGCTGTCGATGCCGCCCGGCGAAAAAGGCTGGACCAACAGCGTGCTCGCGTCGTACACGAACACCAACGTGTCGGACACGCGGATCTACAGCGCGCGGATCGGCGCGCAGCGCACCCGCACCGGTCAGTTCATCGACTACGCGTATTCGCTGATGTTCTACCAGGACCGGCTCGACCAGAACGGCGCCGGCCCGACCACCAGCCGCGCGCTGGTGCCGCAGTGGGCATGGACGCGCCGCAACGTCGACGATCCACTGTTCCCGCGCTCGGGCAACCTGATCCACGCGGAGGCCGGCTTCGCGATTAAGGGCGTGTTGACGGACCAGACCTTCATCCGCGGCTACGCGCGCGGCCAGCAGTACGTGCCGATCGGCAAGCGCGACCTGTTCGTGTTCCGCGCGGAGCTCGGCGGCGTGTTCACGAGCGGCAGCTCGGCCGGTGTGCCGGCGTCGCTGCTGTTTCGCGCGGGCGGCTCGAATTCGGTGCGCGGCTACGGCTACCAGAGCATCGGCAACAGCGTCGACGGCTCGGTGCTGCCGACCAAGTACCTGATGACGGGCACCGCCGAATACCAGCACTGGTTCAACCGCGACTGGGGCGCCGCGACCTTCTTCGACATCGGCACCGCGACCGATGCGTGGGGCGAGAAGGTGTTCTACCCGGGCGTCGGCATCGGCGCGCGCTGGCGCAGCCCCGTCGGCCCGATCAACGTCGACGTCGCTTACGGACTGCGCAACCACAGCGTGCGCCCGTACCTGACGCTCGGCATCGCTTTCTGACCTTGTTGCACGAGCCACGACGAATCGCATGACGAAGGATCCGAACGACACGCCGCCGCCTCACGATCCGGACTCGCCCGAGCGCGCGCCCGACGCGCCGCCGCGCGCGCCGCGCCGCGTGCGTGCGGGCCGGATCGTCGCGTGGACGCTCGTGACGGTCGTGCTGCTCGCCGTGCTGGCGGCCGGGCTCGTGCTGGCCGCGGCGACGACCGAGCGCGGCACGCGGCTCGCGTGGCAGACGGCCGTGCGCGTGCTGGGCGGTCGGCTGGCGGGCACGCTGGAAGGCGGCGCGCTCGCGACGGGCGTGCGGTTGCGCGGCTTCGCGTGGACGAGCCCCGGCAGCGCCGGCACCGAAGTGCGGATCGACCGGCTCGACGGCCGCTGGGCGCTGACCCGCGCGCCGTGGCGGCTGTCCGTCGACTATCTTCGCGCGGGCACGATCGACGTGCGGATCGCGCCTGGGCCATCGACGCCGAGCACGACGCCGCAGGACTTGAGCCTGCCGCTGCAGTTGCGGATCGACGATCTGCGCGTCGATCACCTGGCGATTCACGAAGGCGGGTCGACGACGCAGCTCGACCATCTCGCGCTGAACGGCCGCAGCGACGGCCGCCACCATGAACTTGCGCTCGACGGCGTCGACACGCCGTATGGCGCGCTGACCGCGCGCGCGAAGCTCGACGGCGTGAAGCCGTTCGCGCTGACGGGCAACGCGACTTACGTGGGCAAGCTCGCGAACGAACCGGTCAACGCGAGCGCGAACGTATCGGGGTCGCTCGAAGCGCTCGTCGCCGACGTCGCCGCGAGCGGGATGAAGCTGAACGGGCGCGCGCACGTCGAGGCCGCGCCGTTCGGCGCGGTGCCGCTCACGCGCGCGTCGCTCGCGTTCGATCACGTGAACCCGCAGGCGCTCGCGCCGGGCGCGCCGGCCGCCGATCTCGCGGTACGCGCGGAGCTGGCGCCCGTGACCGCGCCGGCCGGCGCCGCACAGGCGAAGGGCTTTGCGGTGACCGGCCCAGTGTCGATCGTGAACGCGAAGCCCGGCACGCTCGGCGAGCACCTGCTGCCCGTCGTCGACGCACATGCGACCGTCAATCTCGACGCGCACGCGCAGCGGATCGACGGCCTCGCGCTGAAACTGATCCGCGACGGCAGCGTGACCGGCAACGGCGCGCTGACCGGCGGCAAGGGCCGCTTCGACCTGAAGGTCGCGAACCTCGACCTCAATGCATTCGTCGCCGAGTTGCGGCCGATGCGCCTCGGCGGCCCGCTCGGCGTGACGCTCGCAGGCGACGTGACGACCGTCGACTTCAACCTGAACGATCCGAAGCTCGCGCTCGGCGCGCGCGCGAAGGTCGCGCTGACGCAGCAGCAGACGGTGCTGACCGATGCGCGCGTGACGGCGGGCAAGGGACGTATCGACCTGACCGGCGTGTTCCGTCACGACGCGCATTCGAGCTACGACGCGAAGGCGACGCTGACCGCGTTCGATCCGCTGCTGCTCGCCGCGATGCGCGCGCCGGGCGCGGGCGGCGGCAAACCGGCCGCCAAAGCGGCGAAGGCGACCGCGAAGGCGCCGGCCAGGCGCGGCGAGACGCGCGTATCGGGCACGCTGACGGCCTCCGGCGCGTTCGCGCCGCAGGTGTCGACGAAGGCGACCTTCAAGCTCGGCGACAGCCTCTACGACGGCGTGCCGCTGACCGGCGCGGGCGTCGTGCAGCTCGTCGGCGCGCGGATCCTGCCGAGCAACGCGACCCTGTCGATCGCGGGCAACCACGTCGATCTGCGCGGCAGTTTCGGCGCGCCGGGCGACCGGCTGCGCTTCGTCGTCGACGCGCCGGAGCTCGACCGGCTCGGCTTCGGCGTGCAGGGGCTCGTGCAGGCGCAGGGCGAGCTGACCGGCAGCTTCGCGCATCCGAACGTGACGGGCACCTACAAGGCCCAGCACGTCGTGGTCGGCTCGAACCGGATCGGTGCCGCGCAGGGGCGCGCCGACATCCGCGACGGCGCGCACGGTGCGCTCGTGTTCACGGCCGATGCGACCGACCTCGCGCTCGGCTCGCTGCAATTGAAATCGCTGCGCGCGAACCTCGACGGCACGCGCGCGAAGCACACGCTCGACGCGTCGGCGATGGGGACCGCCGGCGGCCGCGTGATCGACCTGACGCTCGCGGCGAACGGCGGCGTGGTCGAGAATCGCGACGGGATGCGCTGGGACGGCACCGTCACGCGCCTCGCGAACCGCGGCACGCCGTCGGTGGCGCTGCAGGCGCCGCTTGCCGTGTCGGCCGGCGCCGGCCGCGTGACGCTCGGCGCGACGCGACTCACGCTCGAAGGCGCGGCGATCGACCTGAAGTCGTTCGTGTTCGATCACGGGCAGATGCGCTCGGCAGGCGCCGTGCGCGGCGCGTCGGTCGCGCGCTTCCTCGAGATCCGCCAGGAGCTGACGGGGCAGCGGCCGCCGGTGCGCACCGACGTCGTGCTCGATGCCGACTGGGATTTCTCGCTCGGCGCGAACGCGACGGGCTACGTGCAGGTGAAGCGGCGCGGCGGCGACGTGACGATCGAGACCGGGCGCGGCATCGCGTCGCTCGGGCTGACCGACCTGTCGGCGCGCGCGAGCTTTGCACCGGGCAACCGGCTCAACGTGGTGGCGCTCGCGAAGGCGAACCGGGTCGGCACGCTCGACGCGAACGTCACCGTGCCGTTCGCGCTGCGCGACGGCGTGTTCGGCGTCGTCGACGACGGCCCGCTGGCGGGCCGCATCGACGCCGACATCCCGTCGCTGAAGTCGACCGGCAACCTGTTCGGGCCGAGCTACCTGCTCGGCGGGCGCGCGGCGCTGAAGCTGACGATCGCGGGCACGCCGGTGAAGCCGAACGTGTCGGGCATGCTGACGGGCGACGATCTGTCCGCGACGCTCGTCGACCAGGGCGTGCAGCTGAAGGACGGCATCGTGCGCGTGAAGCTCGCGGAGAACCTCGTCGAATTCCAGCAGGTCGAGTTCCACGGCGGCGACGGCACGCTGCGCGCGATCGGCCGCGTGCGTCTCGACGGCGAGGCGCCGGACCTGACCGCGAGCATCGTCGCGGACAAGCTCGAGCTGTTCGCGGCGCCGGACCGCAAGCTGTCGCTGTCGGGCAAGGCGACCGTCGCGAACGACGGGCCGCGCGGCGCGCTGTCGATCGACGGCAAGTTCGTCGTCGACCGTGCGTTGTTCGACCTGCCGGAAGACGCGGCGCCGCACTTGTCCGACGATGTCGTCGTGGTGCGGCCGGACGGGACGGTGCGCGGCGAGACGCCGACCGGCACGGCGGTCGCGAAGCCGCAGAAGGTCGAGGACAAGCCGGCGCCGTCGCTCGCGCCGCGCGCGAACATCGACATCGGCCTCGGCAACAACTTCCGCTTCAAGGGGCACGGCGCGGATCTCGGGCTGCGCGGCACGATCACCGTGATGAGCGCGCCGGGCGTGCCGCTGCGCGCGGTCGGCAACGTGCGCGTGACGGAAGGGTCGACGTATACGTCGTTCGGCCGCAAGCTCGCGGTCGAGAACGGCTTCTTCACGTTCAACGGCCCCGTGTCGAATCCGGGTGTGAACATCCTCGCGATGCGGCGCAACCAGGAGGTCGAGGCCGGGGTGCAGGTCGTCGGCACGATTCAGTCGCCGACGGTCAAGCTCGTGTCCGAGCCGAACGTCACGGACAACGAAAAGCTGTCGTGGCTGCTGTTCGGGCACGGCACCGACCAGGGCAACAACGTCGGCCAGCAGAACGCGATGACCGCGGCGCTCGGGCTGCTTGGCAGCGCGACCGGCAGGCGCGTCGCGCAGAGCATCGGTCTCGACGAGTTCTCGATTGGCCGCAGCGACGTCGGCCTCACCGATGCACAGGTCGTGCAGATCTCGAAGGCGATCAACGAGCGCTTCGTGCTCGGTTACGAGCAAGGGCTGCAATCGGCGAGCAACGCGTTCAAAGTGACGATCAACCTGACGCGCTTCTGGTCGGTGTCCGCGTATGGCGGCACGTTCCAGGGTGTCGACCTGAACTACACGCGGCGCTTCGATCGCTGGTTCGGCCAGCGGTGACGATGCCGCGCGCCGGCTCGCATCGCCGTCGCGCGGTCCCCGTTGCGAACATAAAAAAGCCCCGCACGCATCGGTGCGGGGCTTTCTCGTGCAAGCGGCCGTGCGTGCGGCTTACTTCACGCGCATGCCGGGCTTCGCGCCGCTGTGCGGCTCGAGGATGTAGAGACCCGGCTCGGCCTTCTCGTCGGCAGCCGACGCGGCGAGCACCATCCCTTCGGACAGCCCGAACTTCATCTTGCGCGGCGCGAGGTTCGCGACCATCACCGTCAGCTTGCCGACGAGCTGCTCGGGCTGGTACGCGGACTTGATGCCCGAGAACACGTTGCGGGTCTTTTCCTCGCCGATGTCGAGCGTGAGCTGCAGCAGCTTGTCCGAGCCTTCGACGGCCTGGCACGCGACGATCTTCGCGATACGCAGGTCGATCTTCGCAAAATCGTCGATCGAGATCGGACCGTCGTCGGCGCCGTTCGCGGCGGCCGCCTTCGCGTTCGCCTTGGCGTTCTTGCCTTCCTTCGCGGCGTTGGCCGTGGCCGCGGCAGCGGCGCCGGAGGCCTCCGCCTGCAGCGAATCGCGGTTCGCGGCGAGCAGCGCGTCGATCTGCTTCGGATCGACCCGCGTCATCAGGTGCTGGTACGCCTTGATCGGCTGCGTGGACGACAGCGGCTTCGCGGCGTC
Source organism: Burkholderia sp. RF2-non_BP3 (assembly GCF_001522185.1). NCBI lineage: Bacteria > Pseudomonadati > Pseudomonadota > Betaproteobacteria > Burkholderiales > Burkholderiaceae > Burkholderia > Burkholderia sp. RF2-non_BP3. The sequence continues at coordinate 352,269 of NZ_LOSU01000043.1, forward strand.
GGCCCACGTGAGCGGCGCGATCCCGAAAAAGGCCTCGACGGCTTCGGCCACGCGCGGCATCACCGGCTTCAGCGCGAGCGACAGCAGGCGGAACGCCTCGAGGCTCACGCTGCAGGTTTCGTGGAGGGCGACCGCATTGGCCGGATCCTTCGCGAGTTCCCACGGCTTCGCGCCGTCGACGTATGCGTTCACTTCGTCGGCGAGTTCCATCGTCTGGCGCAGCGCGCGGCTGTATTCGCGTGCTTCGTAGTGCGCGGCGATCGCGGGAATCGCATCGCGCAGCTTCGCGACGAGCGGATGGTTCATCGCGCTGTCCTGCACGCGGCCGTCGAAGCGCTTCAGCAGGAAGCCGGCCGCGCGGCTCGCGATGTTGACGTACTTGCCGACGAGATCGCTGTTCACGCGCGCCTGGAAGTCGTCGAGGTTCAGGTCGATGTCTTCCATCGTCGCGTTCAGCTTCGCGGCGAAGTAGTAGCGCAGCCATTCCGGATTCAGGCCGGTGTCGATGTAGCTCTGCGCGGTGATGAACGTGCCGCGCGACTTCGACATCTTCGCGCCGTCGACCGTCAGGAAGCCGTGCGCGAACACGTTGGTCGGCGTGCGATGGCCCGAGAACTCGAGCATCGCCGGCCAGAACAGCGTGTGGAAATACAGGATGTCCTTGCCGATGAAGTGGTACTGCTCGGCGGTCGAGCCCGACCGGATCCACGCGTCGAAGTCGATGCCCTTGCGGTCGCACAGGTTCTTGAAGCTCGCGTAATAACCGACCGGCGCATCGAGCCACACGTAGAAGTACTTGCCGGGCGCGCCCGGGATCTCGAAGCCGAAGTACGGCGCGTCGCGCGAGATGTCCCAGTCGGCGAGGCGGGCTTCGCCGGCGTCGCCGAGCCATTCGCGCATCTTGTTGGTGGCTTCGGGCTGCGCGAGGCCGCTGACCCATTCGCGCAGGAACGACTCGCAGCGCGGGTCCGACAGGCGGAAGAAGTAGTGCGTCGACGTCTTGCGCACCGGCGTCGCACCGGACACGACCGAATACGGATTAAGCAGTTCGGTCGGCAGGTAGGTCGAACCGCATACTTCGCAGTTGTCGCCGTACTGGTCCTTCGCGTGGCACTTCGGGCATTCGCCCTTGATGAAGCGGTCCGGCAGGAACATTTCCTTGACCGGGTCGTACGCCTGCTCGATCTCGCGCTCGGCGATCAGGTCGTTGTCCTTCAGCGCGAGATAGATCTTCTCGCTCAGCACGCGGTTCTCGTCCGAGTCGGTCGAGTAGAAGTTGTCGAACGACACGCCGAAGCTGTCGAAATCGCGCTTGTGCTCGGTCCACACGCGGTCGATCAGCTGCTTCGGCGTGAGGCCTTCCTTCTCCGCGCGCAGCATGACCGGCGTGCCGTGCGTGTCGTCGGCGCCGATGTAGTAGACCTCATGGCCGTGCATTCGCAGCGTCCGCACCCAGATGTCGGTCTGGATGTACTCGACCAGATGGCCGATATGAATCTGGCCGTTGGCATAGGGCAGTGCGGACGTAACGAGGATCTGGCGGCTGCCTTGCGGCGCCGCGGCCTGCACGGAAGTGAGGTCGGATGCGGACATAGGGTCTGTAGAAGAACGGCGGGAAACGACGGAAACTGCGATTCTAGCAGGGGCGCGGGCAGGTCAGCCGGCGCGGGCGCCATGGATCGGGCGCCGGAGGGGGCGGGGCCGCCGTGGCGGCGTGCCCGGCGGCGCGATGCTGCGGCGCAGCACGCAAATTCCGGGCAAAAAAAACCGGGGCGGATACGGCCCCGGAGCAACAACGACAAGAGGAGAATGGTGACGCGCCGGCTGCGCCAGCCGCGTACCGTAAAGACAGACCGCGGGCCGAGACAGAAGTTCGAAATTTTTTTCGATTTGTTACGGGCCCCGTGGGAAGCCTTGTGTGGCGGGGGCGCGCGCCCCCGTTTCCTCCTCTCGCGGCGATGCTTACTGCTGTGCTGCGCGCAGGTAGATCTCGACGCGGCGGTTTTGCGCACGGCCGGCTTCGGTCGCGTTGTCCGCGATCGGGTTCGACGGGCCCATGCCCTGTGCCGACAGGCGGCCGCCGGCGACGCCGCGCTGCACCAGCGCGTTCACGACGCTCTGCGCACGGTTCTGCGACAGCGTCTGGTTCAGCTGTGCCGAGCCCGTGCTGTCCGTGTAGCCGACGATCGATGCCGTCACTTGCGGGTTCTGGTTCAGCGTCGTCGCCAGGTCGTTCAGCAGCGGCGTGAAGGCCGGCGTGATCGCGTACTGGTTCGTCGCGAACGTCACCGAGCTCGGCACGTTCAGCTTCAGCGAGCCGTCCGGCTGCTCGGTCACCTGCGTGCCCGTCTTGGCTGCCGACGGCGCGAGCTTGTTCTTGATCGCTTGCCAGTTGTAACCCGTCACGCCGCCGACCAGTGCGCCGACGCCCGCGCCGATCGCCGCGCCCTTGCCGCCGCCGGCCAGCGCGCCGATGCCCGCGCCCAGCGCCGCACCCGTGCCGGTGCCGACGGCCGTATTGTTGCCTTGCTGCGTGGCGCAGCCTGCCAGCAGCGCGCCGGCGAGTGCGAAGACGGACAGGCGAGTCGCGATTTTCATGTTCATCTTGGATTCCTCTCTTGGTTGAACGAGTCGACAACGACAAACAACAGTTACGGCTCCCTGCACGGACGCCCGAAAAAGGAAGGGCAGGCCCGTGCTCGCGGCAGCCGCCGAGGCGGCTGCATGCCCTGTTCGCCAGCGGGGCTGTTCCGGACAGGGCGACGCATCAGCCTCTACAATATAGGCGGTGGGCGGCCGATTTGGCCCCATAGCATGCCGCACGCGAAGATTGCTCCGACGCGCGCGTTCGCGCAATGGCGTGCAACAGATTCTTTCACTTTTCCCGATTTTCGCAGCGTTATTTGATATTTTTTGACGTTCGCGCGAGAGAAAAACGTTTTCACGGAGTTTCGATGAGCATTGACCGGGCACAAGTCGACGCCGCATTGGCGGCTGTCGTCGACCCCAATACCGGCCGTCCGTACGCGGCGAACAAGGGCGTGCGCAACGTCGCGATCGACGGCGACGCCGTGGCGGTCGACGTGGTGCTCGGCTATCCCGCGCGCAGCCAGCACGACGACGTGCGCGCGCGCATTGAAGACGCGCTGAAGGCCGTGCCGGGCGTGCGCGACGCACGCGTCGCCGTGTCGCAGGAGATCGTCGCGCACACGGTGCAGCGCGGCGTGAAGCTGCTGCCGAACGTGAAGAACATCGTCGCGGTCGCATCGGGCAAGGGCGGCGTCGGCAAGAGCACGACGGCCGTGAACCTCGCGCTCGCGCTCGCCGCGGAAGGCGCGTCGGTCGGCATTCTCGACGCCGATATCTACGGTCCGTCGCTGCCGACCATGCTCGGCATTCACGGCCAGCGCCCCGAGTCGCCGGACAACCAGTCGATGAATCCGCTGGTCGGCCATGGGCTGCAGGCGAACTCGATCGGCTTCCTGATCGAGGAAGACAACCCGATGGTGTGGCGCGGCCCGATGGCGACGTCGGCGCTCGAGCAGCTGCTGCGGCAGACCAACTGGCGCGAGCTCGACTACCTGATCGTCGACATGCCGCCGGGCACGGGCGACATCCAGCTCACGCTCGCGCAGCGCGTGCCGGTGACGGGCGCCGTGATCGTGACGACGCCGCAGGACATTGCGCTGCTCGACGCGAAGAAGGGCCTGAAGATGTTCGAGAAGGTCGGGATTCCGATCCTCGGCATCGTCGAGAACATGAGCATCCACATCTGCTCGAACTGCGGCCACGAAGAGCACATCTTCGGCGCGGGCGGCGCCGAGCGGATGGCCAAGGATTACGGCGTGAACGTGCTCGGCAGCCTGCCGCTCGACATCGCGATCCGCGAGCGCGCCGACGGCGGCACGCCGACGGTCGCGGCCGAGCCGGACGGCGCGCTGGCGCGGCGCTACCGCGACATCGCGCGCGGGGTCGCGCTGGCGATCGCCGAGCGCGCGCGCGACATGACGTCGAAGTTCCCGTCGATCGTTGTTCAAAATACGTAAAACCCTTGCGGGGCGGGGCCTCACGCTGTTTACGGCGCCGCGAGGCGCGGTATCATGGCGACTTTTCCCGGGTCCCTTTACCCGCCCGGCATGGCCGCCGTATCGAACGGCCGCCAGCCGGCATGAGGATCGAATGAACCAACGACATCACGGCGTGTACGCCGGCCGCGCGCGGCGCGCGCTGCTGGCCGCCGCCGCGCTGGGCCTGCTGGCCGGCTGTACCTCTTTTTCCTCGTCGCACGAGAAGCGCGCCGACGCGCAACTGCAGCCGACCGTCGGCTCGCAGACACGCGGCGCGGTGACGTTCGTCGAACGCCCGGACGGCGTCCAGGTCACGTACAACCTGGCCGGCCTGCCGCCGAACAGCGATCACGCGCTGCAGGTGCACGAGCGCGGCGACTGCAACGCGGGCGACGGCTCGAGCGCCGGCCAGGTATTCGCGCCGGCCGCCGACCGGTTGCGCGCGGGCGCGCGCGTCGCCGGCGATCTCGGCAACATCCATGCGGATGCGAACGGCGTCGCGGCCGGTTTCATCGTTGCGCCCGATCTGGCCCTCGACGGCGTGCGCTCCGCGCTGAATCGCGCGGCGCTGGTGCACCGCGAACCGAGCGACCCGGCGTTTCCGCAGCATGCAGCGGGCCCCGCGCTCGCTTGCGGCGTGATCCGTTGACGGCCGCCGCGTGCGCGCGCCGATGATCGCGTAAAATGTCCGCCTTCCCCGGCCGCCGCCTTGAACCGGCGGCCGTCGTTTACCGTCACGCAGCGTTTCCTGGCGCCCCGTTATGAGCATCAAGTCCGACAAGTGGATTCGGCGCATGGCCGAAGAACACAAGATGATCGAGCCGTTCGTGCCCGATCAGGTTCGCGCGTCCGAGGACGGTCGCAGGATCGTCAGCTACGGCACGTCGAGCTACGGCTACGACATCCGCTGCGCGGACGAATTCAAGATCTTCACGAACATCAACTCGACGATCGTCGATCCGAAGAACTTCGACGAGGGTTCGTTTGTCGATTTCAAGGGCGACGTGTGCATCATCCCGCCGAACTCGTTCGCGCTGGCCCGCACCGTCGAATATTTCCGCATCCCGCGCACCGTGCTCACCGTCTGCCTCGGCAAGTCGACGTACGCGCGCTGCGGGATCATCGTCAACGTGACGCCGTTCGAACCCGAGTGGGAAGGCTACGTCACGCTGGAATTCTCGAATACCACGCCGCTGCCCGCGAAGATCTACGCGAACGAAGGTGTCGCGCAGGTGCTGTTCTTCGAAAGCGACGAAGTGTGCGACGTGTCGTACGCCGATCGCGGCGGCAAGTATCAGGGTCAGCGCGGTGTCACGCTGCCGAAAACCTGATCTGGTTGCATAACGTCTCACCAGTTTCCGGGTGACCGCTGCGCGTGACGCGCCGCGGTCGTTCTTTTTGGAGAATCGCCCATGAAGTTTCGTTTCCCCGTCGTCATCATCGACGAAGATTTCCGCTCCGAGAACATCTCGGGCTCCGGCATCCGGGCGTTGGCCGAAGCGATCGAGAAGGAGGGCGTCGAAGTCCTCGGCCTCACGAGCTACGGCGATCTGACGTCGTTCGCGCAGCAGTCGAGCCGCGCGTCGTGCTTCATCCTGTCGATCGACGACGACGAACTCATGCTCGGCGAAACGGGCCCGGACGGCGAGCTGCCCGAACTCGCGACCGCGATCATCGAGCTGCGCGCGTTCGTCACCGAAGTGCGCCGCCGCAACGCGGACATCCCGATCTTCCTGTACGGCGAAACGCGCACGTCGCGCCACTTGCCGAACGACATCCTGCGCGAACTGCACGGCTTCATCCACATGTTCGAGGACACGCCGGAGTTCGTCGCGCGCCACATCATCCGCGAGGCGAAGGTCTATCTCGACTCGCTCGCGCCGCCATTCTTCAAGGAGCTGGTGAAGTACGCGGACGAAGGCTCGTACTCGTGGCACTGCCCGGGCCACTCGGGCGGCGTCGCGTTCCTGAAGAACCCGCTCGGCCAGATGTTCCACCAGTTCTTCGGCGAGAACATGCTGCGCGCCGACGTCTGCAACGCGGTCGACGAACTCGGCCAGCTGCTCGATCACACGGGCCCGGTCGCGGCGTCCGAGCGCAACGCGGCGCGCATCTTCAGCGCGGACCACCTGTTCTTCGTGACCAACGGCACGTCGACGTCGAACAAGATCGTCTGGCATGCGACGGTGGCGCCGGGCGACATCGTGCTGGTCGACCGCAACTGCCACAAGTCGATCCTGCACGCGATCACGATGACGGGCGCGATTCCGGTGTTCCTCACGCCGACGCGCAATCACTTCGGCATCATCGGGCCGATCCCGCGCGATGAATTCAAGCCGGAGAACATCCGCAAGAAGATCGAGGCGAACCCGTTCGCGCGCGAGGCGCTGCGCGAGAACCCGGACATGAAGCCGCGGATCCTGACGATCACGCAGAGCACGTACGACGGCGTCGTCTACAACGTCGAGATGATCAAGGACCTGCTCGGCGACCTGCTCGACACGCTGCACTTCGACGAAGCGTGGCTGCCGCATGCGACCTTCCACGATTTCTACCGCGACATGCACGCGATCGGCGACGGCCGTCCGCGCACGGGCGCGCTCGTGTTCGCGACGCACTCGACGCACAAGCTGCTCGCGGGCATCTCGCAGGCGTCGCAGATCGTCGTGCAGGATTCGGAGAACCGCACGTTCGACAAGCACCGCTTCAACGAGGCGTACCTGATGCACACGTCGACGAGCCCGCAGTACGCGATCATCGCGTCGTGCGACGTCGCGGCCGCGATGATGGAGCCGCCGGGCGGCACCGCGCTCGTCGAGGAATCGATCGCCGAGGCGATCGACTTCCGCCGCGCGATGCGCAAGGTCGACGCCGAATACGGCGACGACTGGTTCTTCAGCGTGTGGGGTCCGGACGACCTGTCGGAAGAAGGCATCGGCTCGCGCGAGGACTGGATGCTGAAGCCGAACGACCACTGGCACGGCTTCGGCCCGCTGGCGGAAGGCTTCAACATGCTCGACCCGATCAAGGCGACGATCATCACGCCGGGGCTCGACGTCGACGGCGAGTTCGGCGAGACGGGCATTCCGGCCGCGATCGTCACGAAGTACCTGGCCGAGCACGGGATCATCGTCGAGAAGACGGGCCTGTACTCGTTCTTCATCATGTTCACGATCGGCATCACGAAGGGCCGCTGGAACTCGATGGTCACCGAGCTGCAGCAGTTCAAGGACGACTACGACAACAACCAGCCGCTGTGGCGCGTGCTGCCGGAATTCGTCGCGCAGCATCCGCGCTACGAGCGCGTCGGCCTGCGCGACCTGTGCACGCAGATCCACGACGTGTACCGCGCGAACGACATCGCGCGCCTGACGACGGAGATGTACCTGTCGGACATGGAACCGGCGATGAAGCCGTCGGACGCGTTCGCGAAGCTCGCGCACCGCAAGATCGACCGCGTGCCGCTCGACGAGCTCGAAGGCCGCGTGACGAGCATCCTGCTCACGCCGTACCCGCCGGGCATCCCGCTGCTGATTCCGGGCGAGCGCTTCAACAAGACGATCGTGAACTACCTGCGGTTCGCGCGCGACTTCAACGAGCGCTTCCCGGGCTTCCACACCGACATCCACGGCCTCGTCGCGGAAGAGGTGAACGGCCGCGTCGAGTACTTCGTCGATTGCGTGCGCGACTGATGGCGGCGCAGGGACGAATCCGGACGATGCGTGCGGCGCTGGCCGCGCTCGTCGTCTGGGCAGGCTGGTCGGCAGGGCCGGCGGGGCTGAACGCCGCGCATGCGGAAGTGGCGGCGGCCGACCCGATCGACGTCGCGATGCGGCAGTGTCTCGCGCGGCGCGACCGGTCGTCGACGGCCGGCCAGATCCAGTGCATGGGCGAAGCGCAGCAGCAGTGGCAGGCGGTGATGGACGGTGCGTACCAGCGCCTGTCGAACGACGCGCCGGCCGACGCGAAGCGCGGCTGGCAGGACAGCCAGCGCCGCTGGGTCACGTGGCGCAAGGATGAAGTTCATCTGCTGAAGGCCGTGTACGACACGACGCGCGGCACCGCGTACGCGATGTCGAGCGCCGACATGCAGTTGCAGCCCGTGCGCGATCGCGCATTGGCGTTGCGCGCGGCGGCCGACCGCTATGCGCCGCCTGCCGCCGTGCCGGTGGCGGCCACGAGCGGTGCGCAAGGCGACACCCGGGGCGGTGCGGGCACTGCCGCGGCAGCTACCGGCAAGCCGGCGAACGCGCCGCGCGAACCGGCCATTCGCCGCGTGCGGCCGTGCGTGCAGGATGCCGCGTGCGAGCACGCGCTGTTCGATTTGAACCGGTATTACCAGAAGCTGCGTCGCAAGATGCCCGCGCATTCGGCCGCGACGCTCGTGCGCGCTCAGCGCGCGTGGGTCGCGTTCAGCGATGCGACGGCGCCGCTCGTCGGCGAGGACGGACGCGTCGACCTGATCGGCGCGCGCATCGCGACGATGAAGCGTCTGTCGGAAACGGCCGGCAACGACTGACGATCGCCGCGACGCCGGTCATTCGGCGCGGAAACGGAAAACGGGCACCCGAGGGTGCCCGTTTTGCATGTGGCATGCCGCGCGCGGCGTCTACGCGGGCTGCTGCGTGTCCAGACGGCCGAACCACGACGGCACGAGCGCGACCGCATCGTCGAGCGACGCGAGCACGTGCAGGCTCAGCGCGACGATCTCGGGCGTCGGCGCCTTCAGGTCGGGCACGGTGACGACCGATGCGCCCGCGCCGGCGGCCGATTGCGCACCGAAGTCGCTGTCCTCGAACGCGACGCACGCGTGCGCCGGCACGCCGAGGCGTTCGGCCGCGAGCCGGTACACGGCGGGGTCGGGCTTGCCGCGCGCGACTTCGTCGCCGCCCGCGATCGCGCGGAAGAACGGCAGCACGCCGACCGCATCGAGCCGCGCACGGATCACGTCGCGCGCGGACGACGATGCGACCGCGCACGGAATGCCGGCCTGCGCGAGCGTCTCGAGCAGCGCCAGTGCGCCCGACTTCAGCGGAAATTTCGGATGAGGTTCGGGCGCGGCGAGCCGTTCGCGCACGAGGGTGCGCACGACGTCGAACGTGTCGGTGTCGCCGATCAGCCTCGCGAGAATGACCTGGCCCTCGGCGAACGAGCGGCCGACGATCTGCAGGTAGTCGATCTCGGTCAGCACGACGCCGTGTGCGGTCGACACGTCGATCCACGTGTTCATGATGGTCCGCTCCGAATCGACGAGCAGGCCGTCCATGTCGAAGAGCGCGGCGGAGAAGGTCATCGGCGATATCCGGGAAGCGGGAAGGGCGTCGGGCGGCGCGGCGGCCGCCCGAGCGAAAGACCGACGCCGAAGGCGCCGGTCCGTGCCGGCTGGCTTACTTGCCGAGCGCGGCGCGAGCGGCCTTGACCGCCGCACGCACTTGATCGGGCGCGGTGCCGCCCGGGTGGTTGCGGCTTGCGACCGAACCTTCGAGCGTCAGGTAGCCGAACACGTCGTCGCCGATCAGGTGCGCGACGTTCGGCAGTTCCTGCTTCATTTCGTCGAGCGTCAGGTCGGCGAGGTCGATCCCGCGATCGTCGCAGATCCGCACCGCGTGCGCGACGGCTTCGTGCGCATCGCGGAACGGCAGCCCGCGCTTCACGAGATAGTCGGCGAGGTCGGTCGCGGTCGAGAAGCCCTGCAGCGCGGCCGCGCGCATCGCGTCCGGCTTCACCGTGATGCCGGCGACCATTTCGGCGAAGATCCGCAGCGTGTCGGCGACGGTGTCGACCGTGTCGAACAGCGGTTCCTTGTCTTCCTGGTTGTCCTTGTTGTACGCGAGCGGCTGGCCCTTCATCAGCGTGAGGAGCGCCATCAGGTGGCCGTTCACGCGGCCCGTCTTGCCGCGCGCGAGCTCGGGCACGTCCGGGTTCTTCTTCTGCGGCATGATCGAGCTGCCGGTGCAGAAGCGGTCGGCGATGTCGATGAAGCCGACGCGCGGGCTCATCCACAGCACGAGTTCTTCGGAGAAACGCGACACGTGCGTCATCACGAGCGCGGATGCCGCCGTGAATTCGATCGCGAAGTCGCGATCCGACACCGCGTCGAGCGAGTTCGCGCAGATGCCGTCGAAGCCGAGCGTCTTCGCCACGGCGTGACGGTCGATCGGATAGCTGGTGCCGGCGAGCGCGGCCGCACCGAGCGGCAGGCGGTTCACGCGGGTGCGGCAGTCGCGCATGCGCTCGGCGTCGCGCGTGAACATCTCGACGTACGCGAGCAGGTGGTGGCCGAACGTCACCGGCTGCGCGACCTGCAGGTGCGTGAAGCCCGGCATGATCGTGTCCGCGTTCTGTTCGGCGAGGTCGATCAGCGCGCCGCGCAGGTCGTTCAGGAGGCCGCCGATGCGGTCGATCTCGCCGCGCAGCCACAGACGGATGTCGGTCGCGACCTGGTCGTTGCGCGAGCGGCCCGTGTGCAGGCGCTTGCCGGCGTCGCCGATCAGCGCGGTCAGGCGCGCCTCGATGTTCAGGTGGACGTCCTCGAGATCCAGCTGCCATTCGAATTCGCCGCGCTCGATCTCGCCCTTGATTTGCGTCATCCCGCGTTCGATGGCGGCGAGGTCGTCGGCGCTGATGATCTTCTGCGCCGCGAGCATGCTCGCGTGCGCGAGCGAGCCGGCGATGTCGACGAGCGCGAGGCGCTTGTCGAAAAACACCGACGACGTGTAGCGCTTGACCAGCTCCGACATCGGTTCCGAGAAGCGGGCCGACCAGGCCTCGCCCTTTTTGTGCAGTTGGGACGTCATGGCGATTCTTCGAAGGGGAGTTGGGCGGCGTGCGCCGCCGAGGGAATCCCGCAATTCTAGCATTCGCGGGGCTGGCGGCCGGCGCGCGCGTCGGCCGTGAAAGGGCGCGGATTACCGGGGGCCGCAGGTCAGCGGTCCGATGCGCGGCAGCGTGCCGTCGTCCGGGCGCCGGTACGCGAATTCGACGGCGCAGTCGCGGCCGCCGCCCGAGATTTCGAGATGATTGTTCGCGCCGAGGCCGTCGACGAAGGTCAGGCCGTCGTAGCCGACGATCGTGCGCTGGCCGCTTTCGACGTGGCGAACCTCGAGCCCGGGCGGCAGCGGGGTGCCGTCCGGCGCGCGCAGCGCGATCGACGCGGCGCTGTAGCGCGTCACCGCGAAGTGCGCGAGCACCCCGGAACGCGCCTGCGGCACGACGTCGAGCGTCGTGTCGGCGATCCGCGCGTCGGCGGGCAGCGCGGTGCCGTCGATCGCGACGCGATTGCTCTGGTACGCATTCAGGTCGGGCACGAGCAGGTAGCCGGCCCGGTCCGTCTCGCCGATCAGCCGGTTCTGGTGCAGCACGGGGACGCGCCCGGTGTCGGTCGAGACGAGCGCGAAACCGTCGTCGACGCGGCGCGCGGTCATCAGCCGGCCGTCCATCAGCACGAACGCACCCGTGACGTCGACCGACGCGTTGCCGCGCCCGTCGAACGATTGCGCGAGCAGCGTGACCTGGCCGGCGCGGCCGAGATACTGCAACTGCCCCTGCGCGTAGCGGATACCCGCGTTGGCGCCCGCCTGCACGTTCCAGCCGACGCCGCCGCCGTAATCGGGCGGCTTCGTCGCGTTCAGCGTGTAGGTCGAGTCGCCGTTCTGCCGGCCGGCGTTCGCCGAGACGGACGTGTTGCCGCCGAGCCCGATGCTCAGGCTCACGAAGAAGCCGCGTGCGTCGCGCTGCCGGAAATCCTGGAAGCCGCTGAACGTGATCGAGCTCAGCCCGCCGAGATTGACCAGGTACGCGATCGAGCCGATCCGCGACGGGGCGACGCCCGGATACTTGAGGCCGAGATAGCTGAACGACAGCGTCTGCGCGCGCAGGAACGGGAACGAGACTGTCACGCGGTCGGTGGCGCGCGAGACCGGCACGCCTTCGCGGCTGCCGAGGTCGCCGTAGTCGCCGAAGGCGCGCAGCGTCTGCGCATCGATCGAGAAGCGCGGCGTCACGTACTGGTAGCCGACGCCGGCCTGCACGCCCGCGCGGCCCGGCGCGCTGAGCGCCAGCGATGCGTTCGCCACGCCACGCTCGCCGAGGCGCGCGAGCGCGCCGGCGCCCGCGTTGTAGACGCCGGCCGTCGCTTCCGCATGCGCCTCGACGGTCAGCCGCTCGCTGATGCCGTAGCGCAGCGAGCCGCTCGCCGCCGGCGTGCGCGCATAGTCGAACGAATCATTGCCATACGCGCGGCGCAGGAACCCGGCTTCCGCCGAATAGCTGGCGAGGCCGGGCGCGAGCAGGCGCGTGTCGACGTACAGCGGAATGGTCGTCGCGATCGAGCGGCCGAGCGCGTCGCGCGTGACGACCGTCGCGTTGCCCGCGCCGGTGATTCCGGGCACGCTGTTGATCACGAACGGCCCGCTCGGCACGTCGCCGCTGAACTGGCGCACGTTGTTCACGTACAGGTCGACGGAGGTCGGCACGACCGCGCTGCCGGACAGCGCCGGCACCGGAAACGTGACGAGGTCGGGGCGCAGGCCGAAGTTGCTGCGCCACTGCACGCCGCCGAGGCGCAGCGAGCGGGTCCATGACAAGGACGACGAAATCGTGTCGCCGATCTGGGTCGTCGTGAGCGTGCCGGGATTCGAGTGGCTCCACGACGTGTCGTAGCGCACGTAGCGCCGGCGGTCGTCGTACAGGTACGCGATGCCGGTGCTGCTGAACACGCCGGCCGGATCGAAATAGCGCGCCTCGCTCCAGACCGCGAGCGGGGCGTGGGCGATGGTCTGCGCGTAGGCGTCGTAGTTCAGCACGAAGCCGCGGCCGGAGGTGGCGGGCGGCGCGGCCGCGAGTGCGCGCGTATCGAACGTGTGCGGGATGCGCAGCGCATCGGACACGCGCAGGTCGAGCGTCTGCCGGCCCGCGTCGTAGTCGTAGCGCAGCCCCGCGAGCGTATCGAGTGCGACGAGCGTGTTCGACGGCACGGTCGCCCGGTCGCCGGTCGCGATGCCCAGGTCGTTCAGGTCGGCGGACGCAGCGTACAGCCGGCCGTCGATTCGCTGGAAGCGCGCGATGCGGTGCGTCGGTTCACCGTTGAGCGACACGTCGAGAAACAGTGTGTCGGGTGCAGGCGCGGCTGCGGCTGCCGCCTGCGTCGGCACCGGCGCCGGCTGCGCGCGGACGGCGCATGCATGCAGTGCCAGCGCCGCCGCGAGTGCCAGCACCGCGGCGGCGGGCCGGGCGTATCGGGCGGGGCAGGCAGCCCGGAGGGCCGTGCTCGTTGTCGGAACGGGCAACGTCGTGCGATCCTCCGGCGTGGATCAGCGCGGTGCCAGCCGGGCTTCGACCGGCTGCGCGTTGACGGTCGCCTGGATCCTGACGAACCCGGCCGCGCCCGCGTCGAGCTTGAGCGGCCAGCGTCGCGTGCTGCCCGCGAGCGCGTAGCCGAGCAGCCCGCGCGTGACGTCGTGCACGGTGCCGCGCGCGTCGACGAGACGCACCGCTGAAATCTGCGCACGGCGTCCGCCGCGGTTGTCGACCGCGAGCCGCGTGCCGGATCCGTCGCGCTCGACGCGCCAGTCGAGGCGTGGCGTTTGCGGTGTGCCGGCGGGCTCGACGAAGATCGGCACGGAATAGCGCAGCCGGATCGTGATGCCGTTCTCGGCCGGCGTGCCGGGCGCGGGCAGTTCGTCGATCAGCACGCGGTAGCTCTCCTCGGCGGCCGGCGCGCCGCGTCCCGTGCGTACGAGCCGGATCAACTGCTCGGCGTTCGCGCCGATCTGCAGCAGCGGCGGCGAGGCGGCGAGCGCATCGGTCGGCGTCATCACGTCGTCGCCGTTTTCCTGCGTCCAGCGATAGGCGCGGACCTGGCCGTAGATCGGCTGCCCGCCCGGATTGCTGAGCGTCATGCTCGCCGCGGCCGCCGACGGCGGCAGCTCGATCGTCACGGGCGTGATCTGCAGTGTGGCGGCGCACGTGGCCGCGGACGCCGATGCGACGCACAGCGCGGCCAGGGCGCGCGGGATCGATGCCACGGCGCGTCAGAAGTACACGGTGGCGGTGACGGCGGCCTGGTAGGTGTCCGGCTTCGGCGTCGCTTGCGTCGGCACCTGGCCGTACACGTTCAGCACCTGCGCGGAGCCGGTGCCGGTGCCGCCGACCGTGTCGGTGCCTTGCGTGTTGCCCCAGACCGTCGTGTGGCCCGAGTCCTGGTAGAGCTGGTAGCCGACCGTCGTGCTGGTATTGCCACTCGTCGTCCCGGCCATCAGCCGGCTGGAGACCGTCGAGCCGCTGACCGAGCCGGCATCGAGTCCGATGTTGTACGGCGTCGAGTTCGAGCAGGTGACGGAGACCGTGGTCTGCTGGTTGATCGCCGCCGTGAGCACGCCGGACGAGCCGAATGCAAGCGGATTCGCGGCGATCGCGCAGTTTGCCTGGATCGTGAGCGTGACGTTGAACTGGGCGGTGGCCGTGCCGTTCGAATAGACTGCGGCAACGGTGACGGGCTGCAGCGCGGGCGCGAATGCGAAGATGGCCGCGAGCGCGGCTGAAAGAATACGACGTCGGGAAGCGTTCATTATGATTATCTCCTGCCATTCAATGGGGTCGCCCGGCCGCGGAGTGCCTGCCGCGTGGTCTGTTGCCGGTCGCCGTAACCGCTCTGTCGTTGGTGGAAGACTACTCCACGGTTTCGGTCGCGCGCAATGGAGAAAACGCCGACTCGGAGCGCATTGTCAGGGGTTCGAGATCGATGGCCATCGGCGGTTTTGACATGGATCAAGTAACAGTGCGAATGATCGGTGCGCGGACGGATACCATGAGGGCGCTGCCCGGGCCGGAAGCCGGGTCGAACGGACGGGCATTTTCGGGGGAATGCATGGCGGATCACGGATTCCGCACGGCGCGCCGCTGGTTGCGCGCGCTATCGTGCCTGTTGCTGGTCGTGCTGCTCGGCTTGCCGTGGACGTCGGCCCGCGCGGATTCGTGTTCGGTGACGCCGCCGGTGCCGAGCTTCGGCTCGGTCAGTCCGATTACGCAGCAGGCCTATACGACGAACAGCACGATGACCGTGAGTTGCACGTGGGACACACTGAGCCTGAACACAGGTGTGCTCGTTTGCGTGAACCTCGCCGGTACGAGCCCGCGCTACCTGACCAACGGGGCGAACCAGATGCAGTACGACCTGTATCAGGACTCGGGCTATTCGCAGCCTTGGGGCGCGGTCAGCGCCGGCACGACGCCGATATCCGTCTCGTTGACGAAACCGGGGCTCGGCACGTCCGCGAGTACGAACGTGACCATCTACGGCCGCATCGCGGCGAACCAGCCCACCGTGCCGACCGTGAACAATGCCAGCACGGTCTATACGCAGAGCTTCAGCGGCAACCAGGCCGCCTACAGCTACAGCTTTTCGCTGCTCGGCGTGCTGCCGACGCCGTGCGCATCGCAGGCGACGGCGGGCACGATGAGTTTTACCGCCACCGCCACCGTCATCAACAACTGCATCATCAGCGCGACCGGCGTTGCGTTTCCGGCGTCGGGCGTGCTGGCGTCGGCGCTGACCGCGAGCGGCTCGATCAGTGCGCGATGCACGAACGGCGATGCATTCCAGATTGCGTTGAACGGCGGCGCCAGCGGCAGTGTCACTGCACGCACGATGCGACGCACGGGCGGCGGCTCGGTCAGCTATCAGCTCTATCAGGACAGCGCCTTCACGCAACCGTGGGGCGACGGCACCGGCGGCACGACGATGGCGACCGGAACCGGGAGCGGGTTCGCGCAGGCGATCACGATATACGGCCGCGTACCCGCGCAGACGACACCGGCGCCCGGCACCTACAGCGACACCATTACCGCGACGATCAGCTTCTGAGCCGCGTCAATCGCGCACGAGCACGACCAGCTTCAGGTCCTCGCGATGCGCGGGCTTCAGCGTGATCTGCTGATACACGAGGCGGCCGTCGGCCGGATGGTCGAATTCGCGCAGGCCGCCTTCGCGCTCGAACACGTCCTGCGACGCCCAATACTGCGCGAAGGCATCGCTGCCGGCCATCAGTGCGTCGATCAGCGCGCGGGTCGGCGCATCGGCGAGATGGCGGATCGAGTCGGCGCGGAATTCGGCCGCGAGTCGCCGCGCGCGGGTTTCCCAGTCGACGATCAGCGTGCGCGCGGCCGGCGCCATGAACGTGAAGCGCAGCAGGTTGCGGTCGTGTTCGCCGTCGAGCCAGCCCGTGAACAGCGCGGCGGCCGGTGCATTCCATGCGAGCGCGTTCCATTGCCGGTCGAGCACGTAGGCGGGCGTGGCGATCGCGGCGACGGTTGCCGCGAGCGTCGGCGGCAGGTCGCCGGCCGCGACGTCGGGCTCGGCCGGATCGCGCTGCGCGGCCAGTTCGAACAGGTACGCGCGTTCGGCCTTCGACAACTGCAGTGCGACGGCGATCCGCGCGAGCGCATCGGCCGATGCCGACACCGGGCGACCCTGCTCGATCCACGTGTACCAGGTTGGGCTGACGCCGCACAGCTGCGCGACTTCCTCGCGCCGCAGCCCCGGCGTGCGGCGGCGCGGGCCGGGCGGCAGGCCGACGGCCTGCGGCGACAGCCGTTCGCGGTGCGCGCGGATGAATTCGCCGAGTGCGCGGGCGGGCGTCGCGTCGAGGGGCGGGGTGGGGGCGGAGGGCGGCAGGCTCATGCGGAAACGGCTGAAAAGGGGCGCCAAAGGCGCGAAGGATCAGGCAGGTGTAACAAATACCAGAATAACTGCTTAACTTGTACTGGTACAAGCGCGGCCCTATTGTAGCGATTCGCGCGCTGACAGGCAGCGAGCGCACCACCCAAAGAAGGAGCGAACGATGAAACACCACGACCAGGTCGCCGACGCATTCGGCACGACGGCCGCCGCCTACCTGACGAGCACGGTCCACGCGACGGGCGCCGATCTGCAGGCGCTGGCCGACGCCGTGCGCGCGACGCCCGACGCCGCGGTGCTCGATCTCGGTTGCGGTGCGGGCCACGCGAGTTTCGCGGTCGCGCCGCACGTGCGCGAGGTGGTCGCATACGATCTCGCGGCGCCGATGCTCGCGACTGTCGACGCCGCCGCGCGCGAGCGCGGGCTCGCGAACATCCGCACGCAGCAGGGGCCGGCCGAACGGCTGCCGTTCGAAGCCGGCACGTTCGACTGGGTGGTCAGCCGGATGAGCGCGCATCACTGGCACGACGTGCGCGCGGCGCTCGCCGAGGTGCGTCGCGTGCTGAAGCCGGGCGGCCGCGTGCTGATGATCGACATCGCAGGCAACGACCATCCGCTGCTCGACACCTATCTGCAGGCCGCCGAAGTGCTGCGCGACGCGTCGCACGTGCGCGACTACCGTGCCGACGAATGGCTCGCTATGTTCCGCGACGCCGGGTTCGACGCGCACGTGCAGAGCCGCTGGCGCTTGCCGATCGATTTCGATACATGGGTCGAGCGGATCCGCACGCCGGCCGACAGCGTCGCGGGCATCCGCGCGCTGTGGGCGCATGCGCCCGACGAGGTGCGCGGCTACTACGCGGTGCGGACGGACGGCTCGTTCGAGCACGACGCGCTGCTGATCGACGCGCAATGAGCGTATGAGGCGACACGGCGGCCGGCGCCGTCGTGCCGCGCCATGAAAAAAAGCCGCGATATGCGTGGTTGCGTATCGCGGCTTTCGTTTTGCGGCTTTCGCTTCGCGATGCCGGCGCGGCGCCGGGCAGGCCCGCGCCGCGCACGGATCAGCCCGTATTGCGCAGGCCGGCCGCGATCCCGTTGATGGTCAGGTGAATCCCGCGGCGCAGCCGCGCGTTCGTGTCGCCCGCGCGGTGACGCTTGATCAGCTCGACCTGCAGGTGGTTCAGCGGATCGAGATACGGGAAGCGGTTCTTGATCGAGCGCGCGAGCAGCGGGTTGGTCGCGAGGCGGCCTGCGTGACCGGTGATTTCCGCGAGCGCCTGCGACGTGCGCTCCCATTCCGCGACGATCCGCTCAAACACGTGCTTGCGCAGCTTGCGGTCGGCGACCAGTTGCGCATAGCGCGACGCGACCGCGAGATCGGTCTTGGCGAGCACCATGTCCATGTTCGACAGCAGATTCGCGAAGAACGGCCAGGTCTTGTTCATCTTCTTCAGCAGCGCGACGCGCTTCGTGCGTTCGGCCGCGTCCTGCGCACCGTCGAGATACGCGCTCACCGCGCTGCCGAAGCCGTACCAGCCCGTCAGCAGCAGCCGGCACTGGCCCCACGAGAAGCCCCACGGAATCGCGCGCAGGTCTTCGATCCTGCGGTGCTTCGGATCCTGCAGCTTGCGCGAGGCCGGACGGCTGCCGATGTTCAGCTCGGCGATCTCGGTGATCGGCGTCGACGAGAAGAAGTAGTCGGTGAAACCGGGCGTTTCATAGACGAGCGCGCGATACGACGCCATCGCGGCGTCGGACAGCGTCTGCATCACGGCTTCGAACGCGGGCAGCTGGGCGGGCGCGTTCGATTGCGGCAGCAGCGACGCCTCGAGCGTCGCGGCGACCACCGTCTCGAGATTGCGCCGGCCGATTTCGGGGTTCGCGAACTTGCTCGCGATCACCTCGCCCTGTTCGGTCAGGCGGATCTGGCCGTTCACGGTGCCCGGCGGCTGCGACAGGATCGCCTGGTAAGTCGGGCCGCCGCCGCGGCCGACCGTGCCGCCGCGGCCGTGGAACAGCCGCAGCGTGATCTTGCGTTCGCGGAACAGGTCGACGAGCGCGAGCTCCGCGCGATACAGCTCCCAGTTCGACGTCAGGAAGCCGCCGTCCTTGTTGCTGTCCGAGTAGCCGAGCATCACTTCCTGCTCGGCGCCCTGGTGCGCGATCAGCGCGTCGATGCCCGGCAGTGCGAAGTATTCGCGCATGATGCGCGCGGCGTCGCGCAGGTCGGGGATCGTCTCGAACAGCGGAATCACCATCAGGCCGTTGCGCGCGCTGTCATGAGCGGCGCCGAACGCGCCCTCGAGCAGCCCGGTTTCCTTCTGCAGCAGCAGGACTTCGACGAGGTCGCTGACCGTCTCGGTGTGCGAAATGATGTAGTTGCGTACCGCGCGCGGACCGAACTGCGCACGCACCTCGCGTGCCTTCTCGAACACGCCCAGCTCGCTCTGCGCGAGCGCCGAGTATTCGATGTACGGCGAGCGCAGCGGGCGCGGATCGGCAAGCGCGGCAAGCAGCGCGATCAGCTTGTCGTCCTCGGAGAGCGACGCGTAGTCTGCGTGCACGCCGGCACGCGCGAACAGCTCGGCGACCACGGCTTCGTGGATGTCGGAGCTCTGGCGCAAGTCGATGCTCGCGAGATGGAAGCCGAACACCTCGGCCGCGCGCACGAGCGGTGCGAGGCGCGGCGCGGCGAGCGACGTGCCGTGGTGTTCGTCGAGCGAGGCGGTCAGCACCTTGAGGTCGGCGACGAAGGCCTCGGAATCGGCATACGGCACCGCACGCACCGGTGGCGCGCCGCGGCCGGCGCTGCGCACGGGCACCGTGCCTTCGCCGAGTCGTACGCGCGCGCTTGCGGCGAGCCGCGTGTAGATGCCGATCAGCGCACGGCGATACGGTTCGTCGACACGGTGCGGCGACTGGTCCGGCGACGCGGCTGCGAGCGCTTTCACCGCGTCATTCGCGCCGACCAGCAGGTTCGACACCGACAGCTCGGCGCCGAGCTTGTGCACCTGTTCCAGGTAGTGTTCGAGAATCACCGCGGCCTGGCGGTTGATCGCTTCTTCGAGCGTCGGGGCGGTCACGTTCGGATTGCCGTCGCGGTCGCCGCCGATCCAGCTGCCCATCTGGAAGAACGCGGGCACACGCGCGGACAGGCCGTGCTCGGCGAGCGCGGCCTCGATGTCGCCGTACAGCGCAGGCAGCTCGTCGAGGAACGTCGCGCGGTAGTACGACAGCGCGTTCTCGATCTCGTCGCCGACCGTCAGGCGCGCGTCGCGCAGCATGCGGGTCTGCCACAGCGCGGTCACGCGCGCGCGCAGCATCGATTCGTTGTACGAGCGTTCGCGCGCCGTCAGCGGCTGGTCGCGCTCGGCGAGCAGCCGCGCGATGTCGTGCTGCGCGTCGAGGATGCTCTTGCGCTGCACTTCGGTCGGGTGCGCGGTCAGCACCGGGACGATCAGCGCATCGTCGAAGAAGCGCTGCAGCAGGCGCTTCGACGCGTTGCCGGTTGTCTTCAGCTGCTCGAGCGCGTACGCGACGGTGCCGGGCTGTGCCGCGGAGCCGGCCAGCGCGTGGATGCGGCGGCGGCGGTTGTGATGGCGGTCTTCCGCGATGTTCGCCAGATGCGAGAAATAGCTGAACGCGCGCACGACGCTCACCGTCTGCTCCGGCGTCAGCTTGCGCAGCTTCTTCTCCAGCGTTTGCGCGGCCTCGCTGTCGTCCTCGCGGCGAAACTTCACCGCCGTCTGGCGAATGGTCTCGACGACGTCGAACACGGTGTCGCCTTCCTGTTCGCGCACCACGTCGCCGAGCAGGCGGCCGAGGTAGCGGATGTCCTCGAACAGCGGGCCGTCCTTGTCCTCGCGCGTGCGGGCGCCGGGCTTCGCCGCGCCGGCCTTGCCGTTGGCCGGGGCGGCGGTCTTGATCGCGCGTTTTGTCTGACGTATCGGGTCTTTCGGTTTCGTTGCCGTTTTCGCACGGCCGTTCGCGGCGGTGGCGATGGAGCCCGTCTGGGCGTCGGAGGAGGGCAAGGCAGCATTGCGGCGCGTCGTACGCGCCGATCCGGAAGACTTCACGATGGGTTTCCTTGGGAAAGCTCGAGTCAAAAGGGACTGCGGGGACTGCGGAAACTACGGGAACTGCGGTCAAGCAACCAGCTACGTGCGGCACATCCGCGCATCGGTGTCGCCGCCGGCGCCGAAGCGCGGCGGGCGCAGGCGCCGGGCCCGGGCGGGCCGGGGCGTGCGTGCTACCATTGTTCGATCTTCAATCCCGTCCTTCGATTGTTCCTGCAATGAATTCCGAGATCTCTTCGGCCGGGCCGCGGTCGGCACAAGCCCCCGTGACGCTGACGATTGCTTCGCGCGAGAGTCGCCTGGCGATGTGGCAAGCCGAACATGTGCGTGATGCGCTGCGCAAATTATATCCAGCTTGTGACGTGAAAATCCTCGGGATGACGACCCGTGGCGATCAGATTCTCGACCGCACGCTGTCGAAGGTCGGCGGCAAGGGCCTGTTCGTGAAGGAACTGGAGAACGCGCTCGCCGACGGCCGTGCCGACCTGGCCGTGCATTCGCTGAAGGACGTGCCGATGGCGCTGCCCGACGGCTTCTCGCTCGCCGCGATCATGGAGCGCGAGGATCCGCGCGACGCGTTCGTGTCGAACGACTACGCGTCGCTCGACGCGCTGCCGGCCGGCGCGGTCGTCGGTACGTCGAGCCTGCGCCGCGAGGCGATGCTGCGCGCGCGTTATCCGCACCTGAACGTGCTGCCGCTGCGCGGCAATCTCGACACGCGCCTGTCGAAGCTCGATCGCGGCGACTATGCGGCGATCATTCTCGCGGCCGCGGGCCTGAAGCGCCTTGGCCTCGAAGCGCGAATCCGCGCGCTGATCGGCGTCGAGGACAGCCCGCCGGCCGCCGGCCAGGGCGCGCTCGGCATCGAAATCGCCGCGCATCGCACGGACGTCGCGGGATGGCTCGCGCCGCTGCACGACCCGCGGACCGCGCTCGCGGTCGAGGCCGAGCGGATGGTGTCGCGCGCGCTCGGCGGCAGCTGCGAGGTGCCGCTCGCCGCCCACGCGGTGTGGCGCGCGGGCGAGCTGTACCTGACGGGCCGCGTGTCGACGACCGACGGACAGCGCGTGCTGACCGCGGAGGAGTGCGGTGCCGTCATGACCGTCGCCGATGCGCTCGCGCTCGGCCGTGCCGTGTCCGACGAGCTCGAGGCGCAGGGCGCGCGCGACATCGTCAACGCACTGCTCGCCGGCTCGCAGGCCGGCAAGGGCGACGCCTGATGGCGGGCGGCGCGCGCGCGTTCACCGCCGTCCTGACACGCCCGGACGGTCAGTCGGCCGCGCTTGCGGCCCAACTGGCCGAGGCCGGTTGCGACGTGCTCGAATTCCCGCTGATCGACATCGCGCCGGTCGACGATCCGGCGCCGCTCGACGCCGCGTTCGCGGCGCTTGAGCGTTACGCGCTCGTGATCTTCGTGTCGCCGAACGCGATCGACCGCGCGCTCGCGCAGTACGGCGCGATCTGGCCGAATGCGCTGCCGGTCGGCGTCGTCGGCCCCGGCAGCGTCGCGGCGCTCGAGCGCCACGGCATCGCGGCGCCCACGCATCGCGTGATCGCGCCGCAGGCGCCCGCCGATGGCGGCGTCCCGCATTACGATTCGGAAAGCCTGTTCGCGAGCATCGAGGCCGCGTTCGGCGGCGCGCATGCGCTCGCCGGCCGGCACGTGCTGATCGTGCGCGGCGACGGCGGCCGCGAATGGCTCGCCGAGCGGCTGCGCGAAGCCGGCGCGGAGGTCACGCTGGTCGCCGCGTACCGGCGCGTCGTGCCCGAGCCGCGCATCGGCGCGTGGGAGCGCGTGCATGCGCTGCTCGCCGGCGCGCCGCACGCGTGGCTCGTCACGAGCTCGGAGGGCGTGCGCAACCTGCACGAACTCTCTCGCGCGCATCTGAACGACGCCGAGATCGACGCGCTGAAGCATGCGCCGCTCGTGACGCCGCATCCGCGTATCGAGCAGACCGCGCGCGCACTGGGTTTTGATAGGATTACGCTGACCGGCGCGGGCGATGAGCGCATCGTCCGCGCGTTTCGAACGATGGCCGACGAGGCCGTCCAACCGGCGACAGCCGCACCGGTGACTAAACGCATGACAGATACCAACGATTCCAAAGGCGTCGCTTCCCAGCTGGCCGCTGCATCCGCACCGCCGTCCAGTCCTCCTTATCTCGCGTCCGAACCGCATGCGCGCCGCGGCGGCAGCGCGGCGCTGTGGTTCGTCGTCGTCGTGCTCGGCTGCGCGGCGGGTGTGGGCGGCTACGCGCTGAACCGCAAGGTCGACCGGCTCGACGAGTCGTTCGTCGCGCGCCAGAAGGCGCTCGATGCGCAGGCGGCCGAAACCCGCACGAAGACCGAGCAGGCGCTCGCGAGCACGCATCAGGTCGACACGCAGCTTGCGCAGCTCGACGGCAAGCTCGCCGACGCGCAGAGCGCGCAGCAGGCGCTGCAGCAGCAATACCAGGACCTGTCGCGCAACCGCGACGCCTGGATGCTCGAGGAAGTCGATCAGATGCTGTCGAGCGCGAGCCAGCAACTGCAGCTGACGGGGAACACGCAACTCGCGCTGATCGCGCTGCAGAATGCCGATGCGCGCCTCGCGACGTCGCAGAGTGCGCAGGCCGTGACGGTGCGCAAGGCGCTCGCGCAGGACATCGAGAAGCTGAAGGCCGCACCGTCGGCCGACCTCACGGGCCTCGCGATCAAGCTCGACGACGCGATCGCGAAGATCGACGCGCTGCCGCTGTCCGGCGAGGCGATCGTCCCGCATGCGGCACCGAAGGCCGTGCCGGCCGACGCCGCGTCGTCGGCCGCGGCCGTGGCCGGCGAGCCGCGCTGGAAGGTGTGGTGGCATGACTTCTCGGCCGGGCTCGGCCAGCAGCTGAAGGGCCTCGTGCAGGTGCGCCGGATCGACAACGCCGACGCGATGCTCGCATCGCCGGACCAGGGCTACTTCGTGCGCGAGAACGTGAAGCTGCGCCTGCTCACCGCGCGGCTGTCGCTGCTCGCGCGCAATGACGGCGCGATGAAGGCCGACCTGCATGCGGCGCAGGCGTCGCTCGGCAAGTATTTCGACCAGGCATCGAGGGACACGCAAACCGTCGAGGATCTGCTCAGGCAGGTCGACGGCGCATCGCTGACGGTCGCGGTGCCGAACCTGAACACGAGCCTGAACGCCGTTCAGCAGTTCAAGAGCCGGGGGTAACGATGACGCTTCGAGGAATCGTCTGGCTCGCGATCCTGTTCGCGATCGCCGCGGCACTCGCCACCGTCGGCCATTTCGACGCGGGGCAGGTGCTGCTCGTCTATCCGCCGTACCGGGTCGACGTGTCGCTGAACCTGTTCGTGATCTCCATCGTCGTGTTGTTCATCGTCGTGTACGCGCTGCTGCGCATCGTGCGCAACATCTGGCGCATGCCGCAGCGGGTCGCCGCATATCGTGCGCGCTCGCGCAACGAGAAGGCACAGGCGTCGCTGCGCGATGCGATCGCGAACCTGTACGCAGGCCGCTTCTCGCGCGCCGAGAAGGCCGCGCGCGACGCGCTCGCGGTCGATGCGAACCAGGGCGCCGCGAGTCTCGTCGCGGCGACCGCCGCGCACCGGATGCACGAATACACGCGCCGCGACGACTGGCTGTCGAAGGTCGACGCGCCGGAATGGCAGGACGCACGGCTGCTTGCCGCGGCCGACATGCGCGCGGATGCGCGCGATGCCGACGGTGCGCTCGCCGCGCTGGCCGACCTGCAGGCGGGCGGCAAGCGCATCCATGCGCAGCAGGTCGCGCTGCGCGCACAGCAGCAGTTGAAGAACTGGGCCGAGGTGCTGAAGCTCGCGAAGGCGCTCGAGAAGCGCGAGGCGCTGCATCCGGCCGCGGCCGTGCGGCTGCGCCAGCAGGCGGCGGAGAATCTGCTGCGCGAACGCCGGCACGACCCGGACGCGCTCCTCGAGGTGTGGCAGTCGCTGTCGCCGCTCGAGCGCCAGTCGCCGCGCCTGGCCGATCTCGCGGCCGACCTGCTGGTGACGCTCGAGCGCCGCACCGAAGCGCGCCGCATCGTCGAGGAAGCGCTCGCGCACAACTGGGACGCGCGCCTCCTGCGCCGCTATCCGGACACGGCCGGCGGCGATGCGTTGCCGCTGATCCAGAAGGCCGAAGGGTGGAAGAAGGATCACCCGGAGGATGCCGACCTGCTGTTCGCGCTCGGCCGTCTCTGCCAGCAGCAGCAGCTGTGGGGCAAGGCGCAGTCGTTCCTCGAAGCCGCGCTGAAGCAGGCCGACAACGAGGCGCTGAAGGTGCGTGCGCACCGTGCGCTCGCCCGCCTGTTCGAGCATCTCGGCGAAACCGACAAGGCGGCCAAGCATTACCGCGAAAGCGCGCTCGCGATTACCGTGGTCTGATGCGGCGGCGCTTGCCCGCCGCGCGTAAAAAAGCCCCGAACGCCAATCGGCCTTCGGGGCTTTTTCATGCATAGCACTGCGGCAGGCACGTCGTGACGTGCGGCATCACCTGTCGACAAGCCGCTTCGGCACCGACAGCGCAAGCAGTCCGCCGAGCACGAGGAACCCGGCGAGCATGTACATGCCCGCGTCGTTGGCGCCCGTCGCCTGCTTGAGCCAGCCCATCATGTACGGGCTCAGGAAGCCCGCGAGGTTGCCGATCGAATTGATCATCGCGATGCCCGCTGCAGCGGCCGCACCGCCGAGGAACGCGGTCGGCAGGCTCCAGAACAGCGGCAGCGTCGTCAGGATGCCCATGGTCGCGAGCGTGAGGCCGAGCATCGCGAGCGCCGTCTGGTGCGCCCAGATCACCGACAGCACGAGCCCGAGCGCGCCGAACGCGGCCGGAATCGCGAGGTGCCAGCGTCGTTCGCGGCGCTTGTCCGCGCTGTGCGCGATCAGGATCATCGCGACCACCGCCGCCGCATACGGAACCGCCGACAGCAGGCCGATCATGAACGTGTCGGTCACGCCGGTCGCCTTGATGATCGTCGGCAGCCAGAAGCCGACGCCGTACAGCCCCATCACGAACGAGAAGTAGATGAGCGCCATTAGCCACACGCGCGGGCTCGCCATCACCGCGCCGAGCGGCAGGTCTTCCTTCGTTGCTTCTTCCGCGTCGACGTTGCGCGCGAGCAGCGCTTTTTCGTCGTCGGTGAGCCATTTGGCCTTCGCGATCCGGTCGTCGAGCGCGAAGAACACGAGCACGCCGGCCAGCACCGACGGGATCCCTTCGAGCAGGAACAGCCATTGCCAGCCGTGCCAGCCGCTCACGCCGTTGAACGCCTTCAGGATGAAGCCGGAGATCGGCCCGCCGATCACGCCGGACAACGCGACTGCCGTCATGAAGAACGTCGTCATCCGGCCGCGCCGGTGCGCGGGATACCAGTAGGTGAGGTACAGGATCACGCCGGGGAAGAAGCCGGCTTCGGCGACGCCGAGCAGGAAGCGCATCACGTAGAACATCGCGGGCGTCGTGACGAACATCGTCAGGATCGAGATCACGCCCCACGTCGCCATGATGCGCGCGATCCAGACGCGCGCGCCGACCTTGTGCAGGATGATGTTGCTCGGCACTTCGAACAGGAAGTAGCCGAAGAAGAAAATCCCGGCGCCCAGCCCGTAGACCGTGTCGCTGAGATTCAGGTCGCTCGCCATCTGCAGCTTCGCGAAGCCGACGTTCACGCGGTCGAGATACGCGACCACGTAGCACAGCAGCAGGAGCGGCGTGAGCCGCCAGGACACCTTGCGGTAGGTTGCTTCCTCGAATGCGCCGGACGAGCCCGGCAGCGACTGCGTCGATGTTGCCATGTTGTCTCCAGTTCTTGTCGTTGTCCGGACCGGGCGCGTCGGCGCCCGATCCGGTGTCGTGCGAAGCAATGATGATGCTTGGATACGGCGCACGCCGGCGATGCCGGTGCGCGCAATTCACGGCGGTGCGGCTAGATGCAGCGCCCGCCGTCGACTTCGAGGCAGACGCCGGTGATGAACTCGGCTTCGTCGGATGCAAGGTACAGCGCCGCGTTCGCAATGTCCTGCGGCGTCGAAAAGCGGCCGAGCGGAATCGTTGCCAGGAACCGGCGGCGATTCTCCGGCGTGTCCTCGCATCCCATGAACTCGGTCATCAGGCCCGTCTCGCCGAGCACCGGGTTGATGCAGTTCACGCGGATCCGGTCGGCGCCGAGCTCGGCCGCGAGCGACTTGCTCGCGGTGATCATCGCGCCCTTCGTGCTGTTGTACCAGACGAGGCCCGGGCGCGGCCGCACGCCGGCCGTCGACGCGACGTTCACGAACACGCCGCCGCCCTGGGTGCGGAAATATGGCACGAAGGTCTGCACGCTCCAGAACAGGCTCTTCATGTTGACGGCATACACGCGGTCGAACTCGGCTTCCGTCACGTCGAGCACCGGCTTGTTGCGGTGCGTGGTGCCGGCGTTGTTCACGACGATCTGCACCGAATGGAAATCGTCGAGCGCGGCTTGCAGCAGCGCGCGCCAGTCGGTGTCCTTCGACACGTCGCCCGCGACCGCGATCGCCTTGCCGCCCGCCAGCGCGATCTCGCTCGCGACGCGCTCGGCCGCCGCGCCGTTCAGGTCGTTGACGACGACGTTCGCGCCTTCTCGCGCATAGGTCTTCGCGATGCCCTCGCCGAAGCCCGAACCGCCGCCCGTGACGATGGCCGTCTTGCCGCTCAGCCGCATGATGTGTCTCCTGTGTTGGAAGCGTGCGTGGTGTTTCGGTGCGCGGCCGGTCGTCGCCGGCCGCGTTCGTCCGGTTCAGCCGTGCCGGATCGCGATCGTCTTCAGCGTGGTGAAGCCGTACAGCGCCTCGAAGCCTTTCTCGCGACCATGCCCCGAGTGGCCGACGCCGCCGAATGGCAGCTCGACGCCGCCGCCCGCGCCGTAGTTGTTGACGAACACCTGGCCCGCGCGCAGGCGGCGCGCGAGACGCAGCTGGCGTGCGCCGTCGCGGGTCCAGATGCCGGCGACGAGGCCGTACGGCGTGCCGTTCGCGAGCGCAACCGCTTCGTCTTCGTCGACGAAGCGCATTGCGGCAAGCACCGGGCCGAACACTTCTTCCTGCGCGAGGCGATGCGATGGCGGCACGTCGCGCAGCAGCGCGGGGGCCTGATAGAAGCCGCTTTCGGGCGCCTCGGCGACGACCTGGCCGTGCGCGGCCATCGGAATGCCGTCGTGCTGCGCGTCGGACAGAAAATCCCACACGCGCTGCTGCTGCTTCGCGTTGATCAGCGGGCCGCAGTCGAGATCCGCGCGGCTCGGGCCGACCCGCAGCCCGTTGAAGGCGGTGGCGAGCCGTTCGACGAGCGGCTCGTACACCGCGCGCTCGATCAGCACGCGGCTGCCGGCCGAGCAGGTCTGCCCGCCGTTCTGCACGATCGCCGACACGAGCACGGGCAGCGCCGCGTCGAGATCGGCGTCGGCGAA
This sequence comes from Burkholderia sp. RF2-non_BP3, assembly GCF_001522185.1. Classification (NCBI taxonomy): domain Bacteria; kingdom Pseudomonadati; phylum Pseudomonadota; class Betaproteobacteria; order Burkholderiales; family Burkholderiaceae; genus Burkholderia; species Burkholderia sp. RF2-non_BP3. Next base: position 380,521 of record NZ_LOSU01000043.1, read on the forward strand.
CACGATCTGCGGCGACTTGCCGCCGAGCTCGAGCGTGACGGGGACATGATTCTCCGCCGCCATCTGCGTGACCAGCTTGCCGGTTGCGGGCGAGCCGGTGAACGAGATGTGGTCGATGCCGGGATGGCGCGCGAGCGCGGCGCCTGCTTCATGGCCGTAGCCGGTGACGACGTTCAGCGCACCGGACGGCAGCCCGGCTTCGGCGGCCAGCTCGGCCACGCGCAGCACGGACAGGCACGCATCCTCGGCCGGCTTCACGACGCATGCGTTGCCGGCCGCGAGCGCCGCGCCGACGCTGCGCCCGAAGATCTGCATCGGGTAGTTCCACGGCACGATGTGGCCGGTGACGCCGTGCGGCTCGCGCACCGTCAGCACCGTGTAGCCGGCTTGATAGGGAAGGGTCTCGCCGTGCAGCTTGTCGGCGGCGCCCGCGTAGAACTCGAAGTAGCGCGCGAGCGCGGCGGCGTCGGCACGCGCCTGCTTCAATGGCTTGCCGGTGTCGCGCGCCTCGATCGCGGCGAGTTCCTCGAGGTGGTCGGCGACGCGCGCGGACAGCCGCATCAGCACGCGGCCGCGCTCGGCGGCGCTCGCCGCGCCCCACGGGCCCGCGAACGCGTCGCGGGCCGCGGCGACCGCGCGCTCGATGTCGGGCGCGGTGCCGCGCGCGATCGTCGCGAACGGCTGACCGTCGGATGGGTCGACGACCGGAATCGTCTCCAGTTGCGCGGGTAACGTCCATTCGCCCGCGATGAAGTGCTTCGCCTCTTCCATGCCTGCTCCTGTCGACCCGGGTTGGCGCTTCGGCGCTTGCTCGGGCCCCATGCAAATCTGTTGGTGCTTCAGCGGTTACGCGGATCCCATGCAACGTCGCCCGCGGTTCGATGGCCGGACATCCGGAACGATTATCGCGCCGATCGTCATCCGGACGCCACCGGTCGATTGGCTATAATGGCGCATTCCCTGCGGGGACGCCCGCGGCGGTGCATCGGCTGCGGCGCCCTGTCCCGAATTCCCATCGACCAACAGAGAGCGCTATGAGCTTCAATCATGTTCCGGCCGGCAAGGACCTGCCGCACGATTTCAACGTGATCATCGAGATCCCCGCGCAAAGCGATCCGGTGAAGTACGAGGCGGACAAGGAGCTGGGTCTCCTCGTCGTCGACCGCTTCATCGGCACGGGCATGCGCTACCCGGTCAACTACGGCTACATCCCGCAGACGCTGTCGGGCGACGGCGATCCGGTCGACGTGCTGGTGATCACGCCGTTCCCGCTGCTGGCCGGCTCGATCGTGCGTTCGCGCGTGCTCGGCATGCTGCAAATGACCGACGAGTCGGGCGTCGACGCGAAGCTCGTCGCCGTGCCGCACGACAAGGTCTGCCCGATGACGGCGAACCTGAAGTCGATCGACGACGTGCCCGAGTACCTGAAGGACCAGATCAAGCACTTCTTCGAGCAATACAAGGCGCTCGAGAAGGGCAAGTGGGTGAAGGTCGAAGGCTGGGCCGGCATCGACGCCGCGCACAAGGAAATCGCCGACGGCGCCGCGAACTACAAGAAGTAAGCCGGCAGGCCGGCCTCGCGGCCGGTTCGTTCGGAACGCAAAACCGCGCGTGTCTCCTCAGGAGGCCGCGCGGTTTTGTTTTGTGCGCGCGGTGGCGCGTGCGAGGGTTTTCTTGCGGGCCGGCGCCGGCTGGGCGCCAGCACTCGGCGCGGCCTTCGCACGTTTCGCGCCCGTTGCGCGGCGCGCGGGGGCAGCGGGGGCCGGGGCGGCCTCGATGACTTCGGCGGTGGCCTTCCTTGTCGACGGACGGCCGCGCGCCGGGGCGGAAGCAGGGGCGGCGAGTCCGTTCGCGGCAGGCTTGCCGCCGGCTGCCGACGCTTTCCGCTTCGGCAATGCGTTCGTGGCCGGCTTGTCCCGTTTTGCCGGCGTGCCGCGCGCGGCGGTCTTTTTCCCTTCCGTGTCGTCGGCGGTCCCGGCACGTTTCCTGGAGACAGGCGAGGTTTTTGCCGACGTTGGCGCCGTTGCGGCGCGTCGGGTGTTCGCGATTTTCGCGGACGCGGTCTTTTTTCCGGCAGTTCCGCTCGTCGCGGCCTTATCGCGAGCCTCTTCAGTTTCGGCCGGCCCGTTCGCAATGTCGGCGCGCTTCGCCTTCACCTTCTTGCCGTCCTGCGGCACTGCGGCGTCGACGTTTCCGTCGATCGACATCCCGGCCGGCAACACCGATTCGAGCGTCCGGATTCCAGCCGCCAGCTCGCGTTTCTGCGCGGCCGTGAGCCGCTTCACCCAATATTCGGCGCGCGACGCGATCGACCGGTCGGGCAGCGGGAACGATGCGAGCACGGCGCGCGGCTTGCGCGAGCGCGTATAGCGCGCGCCCTTGCCGGACGCGTGCTCGTCGAAGCGCGCGGCGACGTCGGTCGTGATGCCCGTGTAGACGCTGTCGTCGGCGCACTCGATCAGATACAGAAACCAGGACATGGGAAGGCGGCGGGATGCGAAGCCGTCAGTGTCTCAGAAATGGCGGGCGTCAACGCCACCGATCGCCGTGACCTTCGCCGAAGCGGATGTGCCGGCCGGCCGATGCTACCCGGCACTCCGCCGGAACGGATCGTGTTCGCGCAGCTCGTCGACGTACGCGTGGATATGCTCGGTCTCGCGTTCGAGAAAGCGCGCGACCGCATCGGAGAACGCCGGATGCGCGAGCCAGTGCGCGGAATGCGTGACGGTCGGCAGGAAGCCGCGCGCGAGCTTGTGCTCGCCCTGTGCACCGCCTTCGAACGTGTCGAGCCCGGCCTCGATGCAGAACTCGAGCAACTGGTAATACGCCGTTTCGAAATGCAGGCACTGCACGTGTTCGAGCGCGCCCCAGTAGCGGCCGTACAGCGTGCCGCCGCTGCCGTTCGCGCCGCGCCGGTACACGGCGAGCGAGCTCGCGATCGGCTTCCCATCGGCTTCGGCGATCACGAGCAGCAGGTTCTCCGGCATCGTCGCGCCGATCGCGCGAAAGAAGTCGAGGTTCAGGTACGGGCTCGAATAGTGCTCGCGGTAGGTCTGCCGGTAGCAGCGCGTGAAGAAGCGCCAGTCGGCGTCGGTGATCTGTTCGCCGGTGAGCCGCCGGAACGTGACACCGGCATCGCGCACCTTGCGCCGTTCCGCGCGGATGTTCTTGCGCTTCTTCTGCTCGAGCGTGCCGAGGAAGTCGTCGAAATCGCGATAGCCGTCGTTGAGCCAGTGGAACTGCACGCCTTCGCGCAGCATCATTCCCATCGACTCGAGCAGCCGCGCTTCGTCTCCGGTCGGGAACAGCACGTGCAGCGACGACACGTCGCTCTGCTCGGCGAACGCCAACAGCGTGGCCGCGAGCCGGCGGCGTGCGTCGTCGTCGGCGGCGAGCAGGCGCGTGCCCTGCACGGGTGTGAACGGTACCGCGCACAGCAGCTTCGGGTAATAGGGCAGGTCGTTGCGCTGGTACGCATCGGCCCACGCCCAGTCGAACACGTATTCGCCGTACGAATGCTGTTTCGCGTAGACGGGCGCGGCGGCCGCGAGCCGGCCTGTGCGCGCGTCGGTCAGCGTGACGAAGTGCGGCGACCAGCCGGTGTCGTCGACCGCGCAGCGCGCGACGTGTAGCGCGTCGAGGAATTCGTGGCGCAGGAACGGCGTCGGCTGCGCGTCGCGCTCGAGCAGTGCGTTCCATTCGTCGGCCGGCACCTCAGCGGGGGACGACAGGATGCCCGTGCGATAATCGATGCGTTCGTGTTTCAAGCGTGAATCCGTACTGTTGGATGCCGCCGGATGCGTGCCGCCGTGGCCCGCATCCGGGACGATTTCGTCAGCCGTTCAGGGCGCGCCGCCGGGCTGCGCCGATCCCGTCATGAAGACCCGACTCGCTCTCGCCCAGATCAACGTCACCGTCGGCGATTTCGCCGGCAACGTCGCGCGGATCATCGCCGCCGCCCGCGCCGCGCACAACGACGGTGCGCACCTGATGATCGCGCCCGAACTCGCGCTGTCCGGCTACCCGCCGGAAGACCTGCTGCTGCGGCCCGCGTTCTACACGGCGGCGGCCGCCGCGCTCGACACGCTCGCCGATGCGCTGCGCGCGTTCGACGGGCTCGCGGTGCTGGTCGGCCATCCGCTGCGGAGCGCGGGCGGCGATCCGCACGCGCCAGCCGTCGATGGTAATGCAAACCGCCCGATCGAGCGCGGCGTGCCGCCGACCGACACCTACAACGCGGTGTCGCTGATCGTCGGCGGCGAGATCGTCGGGACGTACCGCAAGCAGGATCTGCCGAACGCGGACGTGTTCGACGAGAAGCGCTACTTCGCGACGGACACCGAGCCGCTCGTGTTCGAGCTGGAAGGCGTCAGATACGGCGTGATCATCTGCGAGGACGCCTGGCATGCGTCGGCCGCGCAGATCGCGAAGGCCGCCGGCGCGCAGGTGCTGCTGATCCCGAACGGCTCCCCGTACCACATGAACAAGGAAGCGCTGCGCATCGACATCCTGCGCGCGCGGATCCGCGAAACCGGGCTGCCGATGGTGTACGTGAACCTCGTCGGCGGCCAGGACGAGCTCGTGTTCGACGGCGGCTCGTTCGTGCTCGACGCGCAGGGCGCGCTCGTCGCGAAGATGCCGCAGTTCGACGAAGGGCACGCGATCGTCGAGTTCGACGGGGCGCGCCCGCTGCCCGGCGCGATCGCGCCCGAGTTGCCGGTCGACGCGCAGGTCTATCGCGCGCTCGTGACCGGCGTGCGCGACTACATCGGCAAGAACGGTTTTCCCGGCGTGCTGATCGGGCTGTCGGGCGGCGTCGATTCGGCGCTGGTGCTCGCGGTCGCCTGCGACGCGCTCGGGCCCGAGCGCGTGCGCGCGGTGATGATGCCGTCGCGCTACACGGCCGACATCTCGACCACCGACGCGGCGGAGATGGCGCGGCGCGTCGGCGTGCGCTACGACGAGATCGCGATCGCGCCGATGTTCGACGCGTTCCGTGCGGCGCTCGCGGGCGAATTCGCGGGCCGCGCGGAGGACGCGACGGAAGAGAACATCCAGGCGCGCATCCGCGGCACGCTGCTGATGGCGCTGTCGAACAAGTTCGGCTCGATCGTGCTGACGACCGGCAACAAGAGCGAGATGGCGGTCGGCTATTGCACGCTGTACGGCGACATGGCAGGCGGCTTCGCGGTGATCAAGGACATCGCGAAAACGCTGGTCTACCGGCTGTGTCGCTATCGCAACGCAACGACGGACTACGGGCTGCGCGACGTGATTCCCGAGCGGATCCTGACGCGTGCGCCGTCGGCCGAGCTGCGCGAAAACCAGACGGACCAGGACAGCCTGCCGCCGTACGAGGTGCTCGACGCGATCATGCGGATGTACATGGAGGAGGACCGGCCGCTCGCGGAGATCGTCGCGGCCGGCTATGCGGAGGCCGACGTCGCGCGTGTGACGCGGCTCATCAAGGTCAACGAATACAAGCGCCGCCAGGCGCCCATCGGCATTCGCGTCACGCATCGCGCATTCGGGCGCGACTGGCGCTATCCGATCACGTCACGCTTTACCGAACGTCTCGACTGAGCCGCGCTGGGCCGTACGCGGCCGGCCGGCTTACAATCGGGATCGCGATTCTGCATCCAAACGAGCATTGAGGGACAACCATCATGAAACGCATCACCGCCATTATCAAGCCGTTCAAGCTGGACGAAGTCCGCGAAGCGCTCGCCGAAGTGGGCCTCACCGGCCTGACCGTGACGGAAGTGAAGGGCTTCGGCCGCCAGAAAGGGCACACCGAGCTGTATCGCGGCGCCGAATACGTGGTCGACTTCCTGCCGAAGATGAAGATCGAGGTGGTCGTCGCGGAAGCGCAGGTCGATCAGGTGATCGACGCGGTGATCGGCGCGGCGCGCACCGGCAAGATCGGCGACGGCAAGATCTTCGTGTCGGACGTCGAACGCGTGATCCGCATCCGCACCGGCGAAGAGAACGAAGCGGCGGTCTGAGCGCCGCTTCGGGCACGGTCGACCCAATCGGTCGATCGGGCCGTGGATCATGCGATCCCGGCCCGCCAATAAAAAACGGTGCGGATACCCGGAAGGGTACCGCACCGATACGCGCCTCTCGCAGCAGCGTGGAAAGTGTTGTCGAATCGTTCTCTGGACGGCGCCTGATCAGAACAGGTGCTGGATGCCGGCGTAGACGCCGGTCTGGCTGCCGCCCGGATGCGGGTTGCCCGTCGAGACGTCGGTACCCGCGCCGTTTGCGTTCAGGCCGAAGTTCGCGGTCTTGCTGTTGCGTACCGTCGCGACTTGCACGTCGAACAGCGTGCGCTTCGAGATGTTGTACGAGCCGCCGACCGTGTAGATGTTCGCGTTGCCGCCGCCGTGGTTGGCATTCACGTGGTACACGGCCGCGATCAGCGCTGCCGCCGGCGTTGCCTGCCACGTCACGCCGCCCCAGACCTGCTGGGTGCTGGTCACGCCATTGTTCGCGGGCGGGCCGCCGCTGCCGTCTGCGTGCGATGCTTGGTAAGCTGCCTGCAGCTTGAACTGGCCGAGGAACACGTTCAAGCCGGCAAAGTATTCACGCGAATAGTTGAACACGTCCGAGAAGCGGCCGTTGCTGTCGCGCGTTTCGTCATAGATGCCGCGCAATTGGAACAGCGCGTTCGTGTACGTGATCTGAGCGCCGGCTGCACGACCGGGTTGTTTCGGGTCGGTGTTGCCGTTGAAGCTGGTCGAGTTCGAGAACGCGAACTGGCCGTAGAAGTCGAGGCCGTAGAGCGACGGCGACTGGTACGACACGTTGTTGCTGGTCTTGTTCCAGTTGCGGCCGCGCACCAGCGATGCCGACGACCAGCTCGACTGGCCCAGCGGATCGAAGTCCCACACGCCGTTTGCGATCGCGAGTTCGCGACCGAGCAGCAGCGTACCGTAGCGGTCGTTCGAGATACCGACGGTCGCGAAACGATCCCAGATCGAGCCTTGAGTGACGGTGCCGTTCATTGTGTTGAACGCGCCTTCGAGGTGGAACAGGACCTTGTTGCCGCCGCCGATGTCCTCGCTGCCCTTCAAGCCCCACAGGCTCGTGCCCCAGTCGCCGCTTTCTGCGCGAACGCGATGGCCGTCCTGCAGTCCGTTCATGTACTCGAGGCCGGCATCCAGGCGACCATACAGCGTGACGCTGCTCTGCGCGTGCGCCGTAACCACCCCAGCAGCCATCAGCGCGGCCGCGACCAAAGCTTTCTTCATCATCTCCTCCATACCCTGTCAAAAAGTCAACCCAGACTGCACGAGATGCCCGGAGCAGCGAGCGCCGGGCAAAAGCGAAAAGCCGGATAACCAGGGAGACCTCGTGCAGAGCCGGTAAGCGCGGCACGCGGGCAAGCGGACGGAAAACCGTTGAGCGGTCCCGCGCGGCCGGGTCGGCTTGCGGGGTCTCCTTGTTGTGTCGTGAAGCTAAACTACATTTCACGAACTTCGTTTTGCTACTTTGGTTACTAATTTAGCAAAAATACAATTTTGTGGCGATGGAAATCGTTGTTTGACTAACCGCTGTCGCCAATTTGCCATGCAACACCGTGCGCGATGGGTGCCCAAAGGGGCGTCGATTCCCGGAAAACCCTTGTCACACAAGGGAGACATGGATTCGATAAGCATGGGTCAAGGATTGCCACTATTGACGCCATCGGGACGCGAGCGTAAGCGCCGCAGAGACGAAATCGGTAAGTATTTCGTAATGATTTGGCGGCGGTCAGCCGTTGTCGGGCGAGGCCCAACAACGCTTGTCCGGCAACGGTTGACCGCCGCCCGCCGTGGACGCGCGCCAGGCTCAAGCGGATGCCGCCCGGGCGTCGAGCAACTGCGCGCGAAGCCATCGGTGCGCGTCGGTGCGCGCGTGCTTCGCGTGCGAGTAGATTTTCACCGTGTAGCGCGGGATCTCGAACGGCGCGGGAAAGATGCGGATCGGCGCCGCGTGGCGCAGCGCCTGCGCGGCGCGGTTCGGCACCGTCATCAGGAGTGCCGATTCCGCGATCACGAACGGCGCGGCCAGCACGCTGGGCAACTGCACGGCGACCTGCCGCGCGAGGCCGAGCCGGTCGAGCACGTAGTCGACGACGCCGCGCGACTCGTTCCACGGCGTGACGACCACGTGGCGTGCCGCGAGGTACTGGTCGAGCGTCAGCCGCCGGCGGATGTCCGGATGCGTGGCGCTCGCGATCACCACGTAGTCGTCCGAGAACCAGTCGAAATCCTCGATGCCCGGCGCGTCGCCGGCCGATTCCTCGTGATAGCCGAGCGCGAAGTCGATGCGGCCGGCCGCGAGTTCGTCGATCGAAATCTTGCGGTCGGAGTGGACGACGCGAATTCGCAGCCGCGGCGCGACCTGCTCGATGCGCGCCAGCAACGCCGGCAGCACGGCGAATGCCGTGTAGTCGGTCGCGGCGAACACGAACGTGCGGTCGCTTTGCGCGGGATCGAACCGGCGCGCGCGGGCGAGCCCCTTCGACATCGTGTCGAGCGCATCGCCGGCCCAGGTGGCGATGTCGTCGGCGCGCACGGTCGGCTGCATCTCGTTGCCGAGCCGCACGAACAGCGCATCGCCGATCGCGTCGCGCAGCCGGGCGAGCGCATGGCTCAGCGCGGACGGGCTCATCGCCAGTTCGTGCGCGGCCGCGGCGACCGACCTGTGGCGGTACAACGCGTCGAACGCGAGCAGCAGGTTCAGGTCGAGACGGCGCAGGTCGGGATGCATCATGTTCATGTCCAGATGAAGAAACTGCACTTCCTGCAGTTGAACCGCGAACGTAGCATGTCGATCTGTCCGGCGCCAGGCGCGCTTGCGCGGGCGCCGCATTCCGTTTTCAGTCCGGGCCGAAGGAGGGCTCCTCACCGTGCAAATCGACATTCGTTCCGCCACCGTCGCCGACGTGCCGCAAATCCTGCGCTTCATCACCGAGCTGGCCATCTACGAGAAGGCGGAGCATGAAGTGGTCGCGACACCTGCGTCGCTCGAGCGCAGCCTGTTCGGCGAAGGAACGCCCGCGCGCGCACTGATCTGCGAGGTCGACGGCGAGCCGGCCGGCTTCGCCGTGTATTTCTCGTCGTATTCGACGTGGCTCGGCCGCCAGGGCTTGTATCTCGAGGATCTGTACGTATCGCCGCGCTTTCGCGGCGCGGGTGCCGGGCTGCGGCTGCTGAAGGCGCTCGCGCGCATCGCCGTGGACACCGGCTGCGGGCGCTTCGAATGGAGCGTGCTCGACTGGAACGAGCCGGCGATCCGCTTCTACGAAAGCGTCGGCGCGGCGCCGCAAAGCGAATGGGTGCGCTACAGGCTCGCGGGCGATGCGCTGCGCGCGTTCGCCGACGGCGCACCGGTGGACGCCGTGTAAACGCAAAACGGGCGCCGCATGGCGCCCGTTCGCGTGTCGTCGCGCGTCGCGCGCGTTACTTGAGGCTGCCCGACAGGAACCCGCGCAGGCGTTCGCTCTTCGGGTTGGCGAACACCTCGGACGGCACGCCTTCCTCCTCGACGCGCCCCTGGTGCAGGAACATCACGTGATTCGACACGTTGCGCGCGAAACCCATCTCGTGCGTGACGACGATCATCGTGCGGCCTTCCTCGGCCAGCTTCTGCATCACCTTCAGCACTTCACCGACCAGTTCCGGGTCGAGCGCCGACGTGGGCTCGTCGAACAGCATGACGTCCGGATGCATCGCCAGCGCGCGCGCGATCGCGACACGCTGCTGCTGCCCGCCCGACAGGTGCGACGGATACTGCTTCTCGACGCGCGGCGCGAGGCCGACCTTTTCGAGATACTCACGCGCACGGTCTTCGGCTTCCTTTTTCGGGATGCCGAGCACGTTGACGGGCGCTTCCATCACGTTCTCGATCACGTTCATGTGCGACCAGAGATTGAAATGCTGGAACACCATCGACAGCTTGGTGCGCACGCGTTGCAGCTGCTTCGAATCGGCCGCGCGCAGCGCGCCCGTCTTGTCCGGCGTGGTGCGCACTTCCTCGCCGTCGACGATGATGCGGCCCGCGTTCGGCTGCTCGAGGAAGTTGATACAGCGCAGCATCGTGCTCTTGCCGGAACCGGACGAGCCGATCACGCTGATCACGTCGCCCGAGTTCGCCTTCAGCGACACGCCCTTGAGCACCTCGTTGTCGCCGTACCGCTTGTGCAGATCGTCGACGAAAAGCTTTTGAGTCTGGGAATTCATCAATAGTCCTGCGAAAACTTACTTGCCTTGCGGGCGCAGATACGCGAGCCAGCGACGCTCGGCCTGGCGGAAGAGCCACACGAGCGTGAACGAGATCGCGAGATAGAGCAGGGCGGCGATCCCGAATGCGTGGAACGACATGTAGGTCGCCGAGTTCACGTCGCGCGCGATCTTCAGGATGTCCGGCACGGTCGCGGTGAACGCGACGGTGGTCGCGTGCAGCATCAGGATCACTTCGTTGCTGTAGAGCGGCAGCGCGCGGCGCAGCGCCGACGGCAGGATCACGCGGCGATACATCGTGAAGGTGGACATCCCGTATGCGCGCGCGGCCTCGATCTCGCCGTACGACGTCGCCTTGATCGCGCCCGCGAAGATCTCGGTGGTGTACGCGCAGGTGTTCAGCGTGAACGCGAGCAGCGTGCAGTGCATCCCGTCGCGGAAGAACGCGTCGAGCAGCGGCGTGCCGCGCACGACCTGCAGGCTGTAGAGGCCGGTGTAGCAGAGCAGCAATTGCACGTAGAGCGGCGTGCCGCGGAACACGTACGTGTAGAGCCACACGGCGCCCGACAGCCACTTCCTTTTCGACACGCGGGCCACCGCGAGCGGCACCGACAGGCAGAAGCCGAGGCCGATCGACACGACCAGCAGCCACAGCGTGATCGCGACGCCGGTGATCCGGAAGCCGTCGGTGTAGAGGTAGTTGCGCCAGTATTCTTGGATGAGTTCGATCATAGGTCAGCCTTGCGGACACCGGTCGAGTAGCGCTTTTCGAGCCAAATCAGCACGAAGTTCGAGATCGTCGTGATGGCGAGGTAGACCGCACCGGCGATCAGCGTGAAGAAGAAGAACCGCAGCGTGCCCTTGCCGGCGTCCTGCGACGCCTTCACGACGTCCGCGAGGCCGATGATCGACACCAGTGCGGTCGACTTCACGAGCACCTGCCAGTTGTTGCCGATGCCCGGCAGCGCAAAGCGCATCATCTGCGGGAACATGATCCGCGTGAACACCTGCCAGTTGGTCATCCCGTACGCGCTGCCGGCCTCGAGCTGGCCGCGCGGCACCGACAGGAATGCGCCGCGGAAGGTCTCGGTGAAGTACGCGCCGTAGATGAAGCCGAGCACGAGCACGCCGGCGAGGAACGGATCGATGTCGATCTGGTCCCAGCCGAGTGCGTCGGTCGCCATGTTCAGCCAGATCTGCAGGCTGTAGAACAGCAGCAGCATCAGCACGAGGTCCGGCACGCCGCGGATCAACGTGGTGTAGACGGTGCCGACGCCGTTCGTGAAGCGGTTGCGCGACAGCTTCGCGCCCGCGCCGAGCAGGCCAAGCAGGAACGACAGCGCGAGCGAAAGCACCGCCAGTTTGACGGTTTGCCAGGTGCCTGCGAGGATCAGCGGGCCGTAGCCTTGTAGAAACATATGTGGTCCCTGGTGTGGTCCCGGACGGCGCACGCGGTGCGCCGCGAAAGACGCGCCCGCCAAGCTGCGCGGAACGCCCCGTGCGTATCATGACCGTCCGCCCCGGCAACGGTGCCGGGCCAGCCCGTCGCGGGGAGCGGCGGGCGAGGGGCGGGCGGCGCGTGGTGGACTGCCTGTACTGCCGGACGCGGGGCGCCCCCGCATCCGCTTCCCGTCATTGTCTGCGCTCAGCGAGCCGAGTAGACGCTGAACGAGAAATACTTGTGCGACAGCCGGTCGTACGTGCCGTCCTTGTGCATGTCGGCCAGCGCCTTGTTGATCTTGAGCTTCAGGTCCGTGTCTTCCTTGCGCAGGCCGATCGCGGTGCCGTCGCCGATCGTCTTCGGATCCTTCACTTCCGGACCGGCGAACGCGAAGCCCTTGCCGCGCGGCGTGCGCAGGAAGCCGTAGTCGGCCTGCAGTTCATCCTGCAGCGTCGCGTCGAGGCGGCCCGAGCCGAGATCGGCATAGACCTGGTCCTGGTTCTGGTAAGGAATGATCGTGACGCCTTGCGGTTCCCAGTACGCCTTCGCGTAGGATTCCTGCGTCGAACCCTGCTCGACGCCGACGCGCTTGCCCTTGAGCGATGCGACCGTCGGCAGCAGCGGCGAGCCGGCCTTCGCGATCATCCGCGCGGGCGCGTCGTACACCTTGTCGGAGAAGTCGATCTGCTCGCGACGCTTGTCCGTGACGGTCAGCGACGACACGATGACGTCGTACTTCTTCGCCTTCAGCGCGGGAATGATCCCGTCGAGATCCTGCGCGACCCACACGCACTTCACGTTGATGCGCTTGCAGATTTCCTTGGTGAGATCGACGTCGAAACCGACGATCTCGCCGCTCGGCGCGGTCGACTCGAACGGCGGGTAGCTGGCATCGACACCGATCCGCACGGTCTTCCATTCTTTCGCGAAGGCGCTGCCCGCCACGAGGGCGAGGGCGGCGCACAGGGCGGCCTTCTTCATTTCCATCCTTTTGTCGCTCACTTCCGGGGGGCGCTCGCGGCCGGTCGGGCCGGGCGCCGCGGCGTATTCTAGACGGCCAAAATTCGTGTTTCGGCGCGCGGGCAACGGCGCTCGCCGGACGGGCGAACGCCAAAAGGGCGGTATTTTACCCGAACGCGATACCCGGAAAACGGCAATCCGGCGCGACCGATGGATTCTTCGATCCGGGCGTTGCGGCAATCGTGGTATTCGCAACGAGCATTGCGCCGATTGGAATCGTGGGTGCAACGATGCGGTGGGCGGGCGGCGGATTGTGGCGCGCTTGGCGCGCCCCTACAGTGCAGGTAAACCCGAAGAAAGAATGTCTGCCTGCCGGAGTGCCCGCCCCATGTTCCAGATCCGCCGCGCCGCCGACCGCTGCCACACGCGCCAAGGCTGGCTCGAGTCGAGTCACAGCTTTCCGCCTGTCGACGACGCCGAGGCCGCCCATCCGCCGTTCGGCGCGCTGCGCGTGCTGAGCGAGGACCGGATCGCGCCGACGCGCGGCTTCGGGATGCAGCCGCGCCGCGACCTCGAAATCGTCACTTACGTGCTGGACGGCGCGCTCGCGCACCGCGACAGCCTTGGCAACGGCGCCATCGTGCGGGCCGGCGGCATCCAGCGGATGAGTGCCGGTACGGGGCTCATGCACAGCGAAACCAATGCGTCGCGCGACCGGGTGCTGCATCTGCTGCAGATCTGGCTGCAGCCGGCCGGGCGCGGCGGGCGGCCCGGTTACGCGGAGCGGCATTTCGCCGACGACGAGAAGCGCGGCCGCCTGCGGCTCGTCGCGTCGCCGGACTGCGGCGACGGCGCGCTGTCGATCGGTGCGGATGCGCGGATTTTCGCGGGGCTGATCGACGGTGACGAGGAGGCGGTATTCGGTGTGTCGGCCGGACGTGGCACTTATGTGCACGTGGCGCGTGGCGACGTGGAGGTCAACGGCCACGCGCTGGCCGCGGGCGACGGCGCGCGGATCGCCGGGGTGGACGCGATCGCGTTCGCACGCGGACGGGCAGCCGAGGTGCTGCTGTTCGACGTCGCCTGAAGCGAAACAGGGGACGCGGGCCAAGTACCCGCGTCCCCTGCGAAGCCGCCCGGGGAGGCGGCCCGCCGGCTTACTGCGCCGGCGCCGACGCGGCCTTGGCCGCGCGGTGCTCCTGCCAGCGTTCCTTCATCTTCTCGTGACGCTGTTCCATCCGCGCGAACTGTTGCTTCAGCGCGGTGCTGACCGTCGTCTTCTGCTGGTCGTTCAGTCCGTTGTAGAACGCGAGCCAGGCGGCCGAGCTTTGCTCGCGCAGCTGCGCATTCTGCTGCTCGGCCTGCTGGCGGGCGGCGTGCATCGCGTTCAGGTCAAGGATTGGCTGATTCTGCTGCGCCTTGAACTGCTCGCGCATCTGCTCGTGGCTCTTGCGCATCGCCTCATGGTTCTGCTTCATCGTGTTGACGGCCGTCTGCCATTGCTGCTCCTGCGATGCGTTGAGCTTCAACTGATCGTGCAGCTTCATGATCACGCCGAACGGGCCGCCGTCATGGCCGCCGTGCATCTGGTGCATGCCGGGGCCGCCCGGCGGCGGCATGTCGTTGGGCTGCGCGGCATGCGCGGTGCCGAATGCGAGAGCGAGCACGGTGGCGGCCGCGATGGCCACGCGGGAAGTCTTCTTATACATTTCAGAAACTCCTGTATCCAAAGGGTCCGGCGATGCGGTGCGCGGGTGACGCGTGTGCCGCATCCGGTAAGACGCAGGTTAGCGGCGCGTGTCCCGGCGGGTGTTACGCGGGGTGGCTGCCGGGTTACGGTGCATTACAGTTCCCTTGCGCCGTAACCCGCAGTAACCCTTTCGTTCCTTTGTTTCGTTCTTCGACTCCGCACTCGCGCGGTAAACTTCGAGCCATGACTACCCAGATCCTCATCGTCGACGACGACCAAGAACTCCGTGACCTGCTGCGCGACTATCTCGTGCGCCAGGGGATGGAAGTGTCCGTGCTGCACGACGCGGCGACGCTCGAGAAGCGTCTCGAGCGCGAGCGGCCCGACCTGATCGTGCTGGACCTGATGATGCCGGGCGTGGACGGCCTGACCGCGCTGCGCCAGTTGCGCGCGGCCGGCGACGACATCCCCGTGATCATGCTGACGGCGCGCGCGGACGACGTCGACCGCATCGTCGGGCTCGAACTCGGCGCGGACGACTACCTCGGCAAGCCGTTCAACCCGCGCGAGCTGCTCGCGCGCGTGCAGGCGGTGCTGCGCCGCCGCCGGGCGACGCCGTCGGCGGCGGCGCCCGAGCAGCGCGAGCCGTTCGCGTTCGGCCGTTTCGTGCTCGACTTCCAGGCGCGCACGCTGGCGGTCGACGGCAAGCCGGCAACGCTGTCGAGCAGCGAATTCGCGCTGCTGAAGATCTTCGTGAACCACGCGCTGCGCACGCTCACGCGCGAGCGGTTGCTCGAGCTGCTTCACGGGCCCGAGTACGACGGCACCGACCGCGGCATCGACGTCCAGGTGTGGCGCCTGCGCCGCATCCTGGAAACGGATCCGTCGACGCCGCGCTTCATCCAGACGGTCCGCGGGCGCGGCTACGTGTTCGTGCCCGACGGCGAGGCCCATGCGCAAACCCATTGATTCACTGTTCGGACGGCTGGCGCTGCTGGTCGTCGGCGTGCTGCTCCTGTCGCACTTCGCGTGGTTCTTCGCGATGCGCCTCGAGCGCAGCCAGATGCAGACGCGTTACGCGGTCGAGGAGGCCGCCTTCCTCGTCGACGCCGTGCGCCAGCACGTCGAGCGCACGCCCGACCAGCCGCTGCCGTCGCGGGTGCGGCTGGTGTCGCCGGACAGTCCGGACGTGCCGACGAGCGCAGGCTCGAATCTGCCGGCGCCGCTCAGGCGTTTTCGCGACGACGTGAGCGAGCGCATGCCGGCCGGCACCCTGGTCGAGATCGGCGCGCCGGGCCACCCGCCGGTGCTGTGGGTCAAGGAGCCGACCGACCGCAACTGGATCGTGGTGCCGGTGCAGCCGCTGCGCCCGCCGCGCTCGCTCGACCGGATGCTGCTGTGGCTCGGCACGATCTTCTCGGCAGGCGTGATCGCCGCGCTGTTCGCGGCTTGGCAGTTGCAGCAGCCACTGCGTTCGCTGGCGCGCGCGGTCGCGCGCTTCGGCCGCGGCCAGCCGGTGCCGCCGCTGCGCGAGCGCGGCCCGCGCGAGCTGCGCCAGCTCACGCACGGCTTCAATCAGATGGTGGAACAGGTGTCGCAAGCCGAGAGCGATCGCGCGGTGATGCTGGCTGGCGTCGCGCACGACCTGCGCACGCCGCTCGCGCGGATGCGCCTGCGCGCGGAAATGATGGACGACGCACGGCTGCGCGACGGCGTGGTGCGCGATGTCGACTCGATGTCGCACATCGTCGACCAGTTCCTCGTGTTCGCGCACGGCGGGGCGGACCGCAGCGAGCCCGTGCCGGTCGATCAGACCTGCGAGCGGATCGCGCGCAGCTATCGCGCGGTCGCACCGAACGCGCCGGCGGTCCAGACGCATCTGGCCGCCGACGAAGGTTTCCGCCTGCCGACCGCGACGCTCGACCGGATCCTGTCGAACCTGCTGGACAATGCGCATGCGTACGGCGCGCCACCCGTGCTCATCGAGACGTTGCGTACGCCGACGGGTTACGTGTTGTCGGTCAGCGACAGCGGCGGCGGGATCGCGCCGCGCGACCTGGCGGCCGCGACACGGCCGTTCGTGCGGCTCGACCCCGCGCGCGGCGGCAATGGCCACAGCGGGCTCGGGCTCGCGATCGTCGAGCGGCTGGTGCTGAGGCTGGGCGGGGCGTGCGAGATCGGCAATCGTCCCGAGGGCGGCCTGCGCGTGGCGATGACGTTCCCGTTCGACGTGGTGCCGAAGGACGAACTGCACGCCCAGGCCGCGTAAGCGGCGGATGCGGCGCCTGCCGGGCAGGCGCCGCGCGGCATCATTCGCCGAACAGCGTGCCGAGCGTCTCGGCGGCGTTGCTGTCGATGGTGTTGTAGGTCACGCTCGTGGCCTCGAAGATATAGACGGTCGTATAGCGGCCAAGGCGCTCCAGAATCTCGTCCTGCAGCGATTCCGGCACGACGTTCATGTTCAGGTACCATGCCGTCGACGACAGCCGCGTCTGGAACGACCCATATTCCTGCATCAGCTCGTAGAACGCATCGGCATCCTGATCGCGGCAGACGATCACCAAGTTTCCTGCCATTCCCTTCCTCCCGCTGGTCGGTCGATCCCTGGCGGCTGTGGTCGACACCGACGCCAGGGGCTAACCCCGATCATACCTGCTTCGCCGCAATCGTCCGATGACGTCCGGCATGGTTTGCGTCCGCATGCGGCTGGCGGGTTCCCGGCCGGCCCGGATCACGGCATAATTCGGGGCCTGCATGCCGGCCGGAGGACTGCGGCCGGGCTGCTCCGCATCGCACGCCTGCTGTTCGCCCGCGTGCCGGGCACGATCCGTGCGCCGTCCGCGCGTCGCATGGCGCCGCGCCGGCCCCGGACGGTTGAACCTGAAATACAGGTTGGTGTAGTGTCGTGCCGTCGCGGCCCGACTCGCCGCGCCGGGGGCGCAGCGTGCACGCACGGCGCCTCGCGCCGGCGTCAGATCGTGAATCAATCGAATTACCGCGTCGAATTACCGCGCCCGTGCGCTTTGCCATGAATCAACATCGTCTGCCGGCTTCGTTCGGCCTTACCGGGGAGGGCGCCTGATGGACGTCGGATTCTTCAATCCGAACCGGACCGCCAACGCGTCCGCGTGGCGCGTTCTGCCGAACCGGTGGGACTTCATTGCGTTCCCGCTGATCATCTGCCTGATCGCGATGGCGGTCGTCGGCTTTCATGAAACGATGGCGCCGATCGGGACCCTTCAAACCCAGAAGATCTCGCTCGATCCGTCGAACCTGCCCGAATACGCGTTGCGCACCACGCTGCGGATGCTCGCCGCGATGGTCGCGTCGCTCGCGTTTACGCTGGTCTACGGCACGCTCGCCGCGAAAAGCCGCCGCGCCGGCATGGTGCTGATCCCGATCCTCGACATCCTGCAGTCGGTGCCGGTGCTCGGCTTCATCTCGTTTACGGTCACGTTCTTCCTCGCGCTGTTCCCGAGCCGCGTGCTCGGCGCCGAACTGGCCGCGATCTTCGCGATCTTCACGAGCCAGGCGTGGAACATGACGTTCAGCTTCTACCAGTCGCTGCGCACGGTGCCGCGCGATCTGGACGAAGTGTCGCGCGGTTTTCACCTGACATCGTGGCAGCGCTTCTGGAAGCTCGAGGTGCCGTTCTCGATGCCGGGGCTGATCTGGAACATGATGATGTCGATGTCGGGCGGCTGGTTCTTCGTCGTCGCATCGGAGGCCATCACCGTCGGCAACCAGACCATCACGCTGCCCGGGATCGGCGCGTATCTCGCGCAGGCGATTTCGGACAAGAACCTCGGCGCGATCGGCTGGGTGATCCTGACGATGACGGTGGTGATCCTGGCCTATGACCAGTTCCTGTTCCGCCCGCTGATCGCGTGGGCCGACAAGTTCCGGATGGAGAACACCGCGTCGGGCGACGCGCCGCAATCCTGGCTGCTCGACCTCGTGCGCCGTACGCGCCTGATCCATCAACTGCTCGTGCCGGCCGGCTGGTTCTTCGCGAAGGCCGCGCGGATTCCGCTGCGTCTGCCGGTGTCGGGCGCGATGCGCTTCACGCTGCCCAAGGTCGAGAAGAAGGCGTCGCGCACCGTCGACATCGCGTGGGCGGTGCTCGTGCTGCTCGGCACGGCCTATATCGTGTGGCGTGTCGTCAGCTTCGTGTCGACCGGCGTGACGATGGCCGAAGTCGGCCACGTGATCGTGCTTGGGCTCATCACGCTGCTGCGCGTGGTCGTGCTGATCTCGATCGCGTCCGTGATCTGGGTGCCTGTCGGCGTGTGGGTCGGGCTGCGCCCGAAACTCGCCGAGAAGCTGCAGCCGCTCGCGCAGTTCCTCGCCGCGTTCCCGGCAAACCTGCTGTTCCCGGTGTTCGTGATCGTGATCGCGCGTTTCCACCTGAACGCCGACATCTGGCTGTCGCCGCTGATCGTGCTCGGCACGCAGTGGTATATCCTGTTCAACGTGATCGCGGGCGCGACGTCCTATCCGAACGACTATCGCGAAGCCGCGACGAACTTCCGGATCCGCGGCTGGCAGTGGTGGCGCCAGGCGATCCTGCCCGGCATCTTCCCGTACTACGTGACCGGCGCGATCACCGCATCGGGCGGCGCGTGGAACGCGAGCATCGTGTCGGAAGCGGTGCAGTGGGGCACGACCCGGATCGAGGCGCACGGCCTCGGCGCCTATATCGCGCAGACCACCGCCGCCGGCGACTTTCCGAAGATCATCCTGGGCATCGCCGTGATGTCCCTGTTCGTTACCCTGTTCAACCGCCTGCTGTGGCGCCCGCTGTATGCCTTCGCCGAAGCGAAGCTGCGGCTCGACTGAGACCGATTGAGAGCGAAACGCGATGCACAATCCGAATGCTGTAAACGCCCCCGTCCAGACGTCCCAGCCGCCGCGCCTCGGTGAAGAAATCCTGCGCGTCGATCACGTCTGCCGCGGCTTCAACAAGACGCAGGGCGAACTGCTCGTGCTCGACGACGCGAACCTGTCGCTGCGCGAAGGCGAGATCG